>JAUVXM010000003.1 GCA_030603565.1 Candidatus Aminicenantota bacterium | reverse complement strand
CGACCAATACCCAAGCGGACGTCCTAAAAGCGTTTGGTTGGGAAATCGGACCGGGTGGGGTCTTACAGCCGATCAACTCATAACTGCTTCATTTATAAAGTGTTACACCTGTAATCAGGATTCATCTCTTAAACTCCTGTTTGAAACAGAGGAATACTTCGAACGCTTCAAGACCACGGACATCGATGTCCGCGTTATCTCCATGGTGGATATCCCAGAGGATCGAATGGATTCCATCGGGAGGTGGCTCAGCCGGGAGTCTCCCCAAGTCGCGAGGGCCTTATCTGGTTATACAAAGGTGCCGGATCTCTTTGAATGGAGACATCTGGTCAAAAGGGACTACTGAAGAATCCGGAAATACAGGTAAAATCTTGACTTAGCTTTATTTAGGAGGTTTGAGAAAGGCTCCGATTCCTTCCTTTTTAAGAGCGCTTATGTCCGGCAGCCCGCTGAATAAAATCAAGCTCTCAGAATGGAGTTCATTGTGGCTGGCAATGAGGGCTTTAACCGCTGCAATATGTCGGGCAGCTCTTTCTTCCAGGGGGATCCCGTTTTCATCAAAAGGTACAAAAAGGCGGCCGAGCCGGCCGGCCTTTACGTAATTATTATCTTTTCCTTCAAGGATCAACGCGATCGATGGTTTTCCCTTAAACCGGCCGTGCGAGGCATTGGCTGTTTCCAGCAGAAATGCTTCTATGCCGCCTAAATCTCCCCATTCACGGTGGCTGAGCCCGCGCAAATTTTTCGGCGATTCTTCCAGCCGGATTTCTATGCCTTCCATTTGCAGTTCCATCAAAGCAATGGCTGCCAGTTCCGCACTGTTTTCATGGAAGACAATGGCATTGATGACCGGATATTCAGGAGCTGCTTCATGCAGATCTATGGCTATATCTATCTTTTCCAAGCGGATAAGCTCCATTATGCCGAATGCGATTTTTTCCGTGAGACCGCCGTTTTTCCGGCCTGGAAAATTGCGGTTTAGATTACGGTACTCTGTCCCCGCCAGTTTTTGCCCGGCGGGATTGCGGTAAAGAGCCGGGTCCGGCCACTGATGAACCGGATTGGTAAGACGGGAGCCATAACGAAACCAGCGGTCACCTCCAGGTGTGGAGATTGGAAATCGCTGAGGATTCCCTTCAAAAGGATCATTGTGAGTAAAGCCACTCAGGTTAGCCTGGGGGATGATTAAAACCTTTCCTTTTTGCACCCGGATGTTTTCAGCTGCCAGCACAGCGGCAATGAACCCAGCAGGCTCATTGGGGTGGCATCCGCCCAGGATCAGCAGGTTTCCGCTTGCTTCCTCTCCGGAAAAAATATAGACATCAGTATCCCCGGGTGACCCTTTAAGACTTGGGAAATAGTGGCTAAGTTTTTGGACTTCGGTTAAGCCTGAACTGGGATAGATATTGTCTTTTTTTAACATGGAGCGAAATTCTCTCCCGGACAAAAAACACAGAGCCAGAGAGAAAATCAGCAGAATCCCGCCGGTTATTAGCTTTTGCTGCTGGCGCTTCATTTTATCAGGAATAACCTCAATACGAATAGCACCAGCACAAAGGCTGTGCTTAACTGGCTCAAAAACTTTTTTTCGCGAAACATATAAACAATGAGATTCAATGTCAGGTAAAGCGCGATCGCTTGATAGAGAATTTGCATACTAAAATCTCACTTATAATAATTTTTCAATTAAAGGGGAAAGGAGAAGAACTCCTATTCCCATAACCAATTCAAAAAAAGCCGGGACCAGACAATAACGCAGGACCTTGAAATAATTTTTTTCACCCACTACCTGGGCGGCAAATATTCCCGCTAGAGCCGTTGGCGGCATCAGATCGCCCAGACCGGCAATAGCGGATAGGGCTGACGATGTGATGATAGCATTTTTATTGATCAGGGCCAGTATAAAAGGAACTCCTAAAATAGAGGCTGAGCCATAGGCCGATACCGCCCCGAACAGAGGCATACTGGTGGCGATCCCTCCATAGAGTAATGCCTGCGGTAGGGAAAGAAATGATAAGACGATCCAACCCCTTCCGCCGGTCAGGGTCATTATCTGAATGAACATACCCACTCCGGCCAGGATACAGAGGATAGGCATGGCGGCCTGAAGAGCCTCCTGGGTGGCCGTGAAGAAATTAAAGCGGCGCCCGGAGAAAGTTCCGGCCAAACTTCCCACCAGGAAGATCGCCGGGATCCCGATATCGGGAATCAGGGGAAGCGATAGGCTTTGCGTCAGCATCAGAACGAATACGATTAGTAATGGAAGGTAAAGCCGCAGGCCGACCTTTTTTTCCAAAGATTCCGGGAGGATCTCCTGCATTCTCGCCTGATCAATGATGCGGATATCTTTATATCCCAACCAGAGGGATATGATTATCGCCAAGGGAATGACGATGATCAAAAGCGGTATGGTCAGGCCGACATAGGGCATGTCCACTCCGCCTCCCATGATCATGACCAGGATGTTGACCGGCGGGGCGATCATTCCCAGGATCGCACCCATGGCGATCAAAGCGGCTGTTTTAACCTTGGGCAGGCCGAGTTTGATCAAGACCGGCGCTATCAGGGTACCGGTACTAAGAACCGCCACGGTCGATGAACCGGTGATCATTCCCGGGAACATGATAATGACCATCACTGTCATCAATAGGGAGAATTTGCGTTTATAAAATGTTCTTAGCAGGAGAGAGGTGATGGTATCCAGAATACCGGAGACCTGAAGCACGCGCATGAAGATCATGGCGGTTACGATGATGAGGATTGTGTCAAAATACCCAAAACTGCCCTCTATCAGATGCCTGACCGGCACTCCCTGACTGCCTAAAAGCGCACCGGCTACGGCTGATATCACCAGGGATATGCCGATCGGTAGTTTACATCCCATGGCCATGACAGCGAAAACCGCTACCATCAGAAAGAATACGAGATATTCCGGCACTTTATCTGTCCCGGGCTGCCTGGTTTGATGATTCGGCTTTATAACTATTTAAAGGCATCTTTTATAGGTTTTAAGGCGTCGACCACCCGGTTGACTCCGACCAGCGGGATATTATATTCCTCACATAAGCGGGTGAAGATACCATCCTGGTTGCCGGAATTGACAACGATGACTGCCTGGGATAGAGGAATCAACAGGGTGATCAATTCATCGGTCAATTGCCCTCGCCGGGCTTCTCCTCCAAGATGCAGGCAAAAGATCGGGATTTTTTTATCCTGGGCCGCTTTGACCAGGTCTGTGATCCTGGTTTTTTCCTGCTTGACATCCAAACCGGCGGCGCCCAAACCCTTCATGCTCGCTCCTATCGACAACACCAGAGTTTTTTTGTCGGCCAGTTCGGCTGCCGTGGCTAATTTTGATAAGGTAAAGGTGAGCCCGGCTCTTTTTGCCAGAACGGAAACCAGCTGTACTTCCGCATTTTGTCCGGCGGAAGTGAGCAATATGGGTTGTTCAAAAACAGGTTCTATAGCTTCCGGGTTCCCTATTCCGATGCCTGGGATCAAAAACATCAGGCAATATATAATCGCTGTCTTTTTCATTTTATTTCCCTCGCTTTTAATATCCGGCGCCCTGCCCATCCCGGCGGGAATCCGCCCCGCCGAATATGACCTTTTTTCCTGCCGGGATCATTATTCCCTGAGCGCCGCCGAAATATTTGTCATAGTCTTCTCTTATGGTTATTTTTTGGCCCATATTTTCCAATGCAGTGATTATGTCCGGAGGAATTCGCGCTTCGACCGAAAGGTTCCGCGCTCTTCCTTGGGATGAGTAGGAAAAAAACCGCGGGGCTTCGATGGCTTCATCCAGAGACATCCCGAACTCCGCTATGTTGATTATGATCTGGGTCAGGGAAGAGAAAATTCTGGTGCCGCCGGGTGAACCCAGCGCCAGCAGGGGCTTTCCCTGATGGAATAAGATCAGCGGCCCCATATTGCTGACCGGGCGTTTTCCTGGGCCGGGAGCATTTGGGGACTCTGGATCAGGAGAAAAATCGGCCATATGATTATTCAGAATGAATCCGGTATTTTCCGGTACAATACCCGTTCCAAAGAACATGTTAATTGATTGGGTCAGGGAAACAATGTTCCCTGCCTTATCGATCACGCACAGATGAGTGGTGTTTTCTTTTCTATCGGCCAGCTCGTCGAATTCTCCATAAGGATAATCGGATAAGGGCCGGTCCGGTTGGATTAAAGCGGCGATATCGGCGGCATAGGTTTTGGAGATCAGGTATTTAATTGGAACGGATACAAAATCGGGATCTCCCAGGTAGCGGGCTTTATCAGCGAATACTATCCGCAGAGCTTCACTGAAATGATGTATATAGGAAGCCGAGTTGTGTCCCCAATCTTTGACCGGCCAGTTCTCAATGATATTCAGCAGCTGCTGGATAAACAAACCTCCGCAGCTGGGGGGGGGCGTGGTGAAGAGTTTGAAATCTTTATAAGAGCCTGTAAGGGGAGGGTGCTCAATCACCCGGTATTCCGCTAGATCTTCCGTGGTCAGGACTCCCCTTTTGGCTTGAATCGCGGCCGCGATCTTTTGGGCTGTGTCACCGCGGTAGAAATCATCCATTCCTTTTTCCGCCAGCCGGACAAAAAAAGCAGCCAGATCCGGGTTGCGAAAAGTATCGCCCTGTTCATAGGGAAATCCGTCATTCAGATAACACGAAGCTTCGCCGCCAATAAGCAGCAATTTTTCATATTCATCTTTATTGATCTTGCTGAAGGTCTTGCTGACAATAAAGCCTTCTTCAGCTATCCGGATGGCGCCTTGGATGACTTCAGCAAGTTTCCAAGTGCCGTATTTATTTAGAGCATGGGTCCATCCGGCCAATGCTCCCGGTACGGCTACGGCCAGACCATGATTCCTCCTCCAGGTGTTATTGACTTCGCCGTTTTCCAGGAACATATCTGCTGATGCGGCTGCCGGCGCTTTTTCCCGGTAATTGATCACGGTTGTCTTTTTGGATTCCGCCAGGTATATGACCATGAATCCACCGCCTCCGATTCCGGATGCAAATGGCTCTGCTGCATTGAGGGCCAAGGCGGTGGCAACGGCGGCATCGATTGCATTTCCCCCATGTTGAAGGACGTCCAGCCCAGCTTGAGCTGCCAGAGGATGGGCTGCGACCACCATACCGTTACGGGCGGAATAATTATAGGGTTTATGGGGATCGTTCGGAGGAGGCAGGGATTTTTCCGTAGCGCAGGAACTGATAATAGCAAGTAACATAGAGAATAAAATGGTCTGGAAAAAACAGCGCCTTAAAACTGTGTATTTATTTATTTTTTTGCTCCTTATCCAGAATTTTAGCGATTTCTTCTTTTACAACCTATATCACAGAGAAACTTTGTGGTCAAACACAAAGAAGCACAAAGAAATTGGGAGAAGAGAGACTTGCTGGCTTTTATCCCTATAAGCGGAGGCGACTGACAGTTAAAATTGAGCGAGATCCGCAATATTAAGCTGATGAAGCCTTGCTTTGCGGGGAATTCCGGTCTCTATATCCCAACCCATCATCTCATAATACATATCCATTGCTTTTGTGAATTTATCGCGGTCAAGGCTGACTCCGGTTAAGATTCCTGTCTCAAGTGGCTCAAAAAGCCTGTCGGGTAGAGTGTCGTCTTTCCGCCCTAAACCTTCCCTGGTTAAAAACAATCGAGCTAAAGTCGTGGTTCGTTCTCCGAGCTGCATGAGTTCGAACAGGCTGGTTTCCCATCCGGTTGAAGCAGCCACCATTTCTACCAGGTGATTCATCCGGAACAGCCGGGCTGGTCCAGCAGTGAAAAAACACATGGACAGTGAATTTAACAAACTGTATGCATGCTGGTTATATATGAATGTCCTTACTTTTTGGGGGCCTAAATCCCGGGCTGGAACGCCTTTTAATATAGACAGCGGGTAAATATCAGGAACTGCCCAGCCGCCGTCTTCAAGCGGCATATCATGGGTTGCTTCGATGTGGTCTGCGCCGGTGGGGGAAAAAGCATAAGAGAAGGCAATGTTATTTTTTCCTCTTGGTTCATGCATGGCAAAGCTTTGTTTCTTTACTGTCATTACATATTTTTCCGCCCCTTTGCCGATTTTTCTGGCTGCGCGCCAGCTTCCTTCTGCCAGGAGGTCTCCAAATCCTTCCCGGAAAGCTATCTTACGTACCATTTCCAGGGCAGCCTCGCCATTACCGAACTTCAGTTCCAGACCGTCAGTATCTTTTTTGGTAAGAATCCCGTTTTCAAAACATTCCATGGCAAAAGTTATGGACATACCTGCATCTATCGTATCCAGAGAATAGCGGTTGCAGAGTTCGTGGGCTTTGGCAATTACTTCTATATCATCAACGAGCATATTAGGACCAAAAGCTCCGGATGTCTCATATTCGGGTCCTCCGAATCTTGGGTCGATATCGAATTTCCCCCCCGCTGCTACTTGTTTGCACCGAATGGGGCAGGCATAACAGGTATCCCGGCCTGATAACACAGTTTCTTTGAGTTTGTTAAAAGTCACACTCTCAGCTTTGTCATAAGAGCCGCCATGGAAATTTTTAGTGGGTAACACCCCGTCGGCATCCAAATCCTCCAAGTCCCAGCCCAGTGTCCCTCCTTCTGTTAGAACCTGGCAGACAGAGTGCTCTTTCCTGTTTTTTATAAAATATGATGATAGCTCCCGGAGTTTTCCCATATCATGGAATTCAAGCTTCATCTTTCCCCGGGCTGCGATAGCTTTAAGGTTTTTTGAACCGAAAACTGCTCCCATGCCGCTGCGGCCATTAGCATGCCGCAGGTCCTGAAGCAAACAGGCATATCGCACCAGGTTTTCTCCGCCCTGCCCGATTGTGACTGTCTGGATCTTATTATCCCCGTTTTCCTCGCGGATCTTTTCCTGGGTAAAACCTGTGTCATTTCCCCAGAGATGAGATGCATCTTTAATTTCGACTTTGCCGTCTGTAATCCAAAGGTAAACCGGTTTTTTTGCTTTTCCTTTGATAATGATTGCATCAAATCCGGCTCGTTTAAGTTCTACAGAGAAGAATCCGCCGGATTCTGATTCGCCGAATCCGTCATTTAAAGGCGATTTAGCTGCTACTGTATAACGGTTTGCGCCCGCCAAGGGAGTCCCTGTCAGGACAGAAGTTGTAATCACCAGAACATTATCCGGGCCTAAGGCATCAATCCCAGGCTCAATTTCCGTTAAGAGAAAATAAGAAGCCATAGCACTGCCGCCCATAAAGGTCCTGTAAAAATAATCGTCTTTCTCGATTACTTTATGATCAAGTTTATTTAAATCTACTTTAAGTATCTTTCCTACATATCCGGGAGCCATAATTCCTCCTTACAATTATTTCTTATTTAACTCTTTAATAATCCTAACTATAATTTTATAGTTTTATGCTTTCAATTAAAACAGGAATTTATTTTTTAACTACCTTATTTTTTTAAGATGCCTTTTAAGGCAGCCATGAATCTTTCCACATTCTCCGGGTGGGCAGTATGCCCCATCAACCCGATGCGCCAGATTTTTCCTGCAAGCGGACCCAATCCGGCTCCGATCTCGATCTTGTATTTGAGGCGCAGCTCTTTTCGTCCGGCAGCATCATCAATTCCTTTCGGAATATAGATCGAGTTCAGCATCGGGAGGCGGAATTCAGGCTCGACCAGCATTGAAATTCCCAGCTCTTCAAGTCCGGCTACCAGCTTCTTGTGATTTTCCAGGTGGCGCCTATATACGTTTTCCAGCCCTTCTTCGACAATAAGGTAGAGGGCCTGGTTAAGCGCATATAACATATTTACAGGAGCAGTGTGGTGATAGACTCTGGTCTTTCCTTCCCAGTATTTTGTCAGCAAACTGAGGTCCAGGTACCAGTTCGGGACTTTACTCTTCCGGTTAACAATAACATCGACTGCTTTTGCAGAAAAAGTCGCGGGCGCAAGGCCGGGAGGACAAGATAAACATTTCTGGCTGCCGCTATAAAGAGCGTCAATGCCCCAGGCATCTGTTGCAACTTCTATTCCTCCTAAACTTGTAACTGTATCTACCAGGTAAAGACAATCTTTTTCTTTTACAAGCTCTCCGATCTCCTTAACAGGATTTCTGACACCAGTCGAAGTTTCCGCATGCACTACTGCTACGATTTTATAGGAATTGGTTTTGAGCTGCTCTTTGACGCGCTCGACTTCCACTGGTTTGCCCCATTCGAATTCCAGTGTGTCCACTTTTGCTCCCAAGCGCTCTGCTAAGTCCTGCATTCTTTTGCCGAAAACTCCGTTTATCAAGATAAGCACCGGGTCGTCTTTTTCAATAAGATTTACAAAACAAGTCTCCATTCCTGCTGAACCGGTTCCGGAAACAGGAAGGGTTAGATTATTTTTGGTCATGAGGACTTTCTGGAGTAATACTTTGGTCTCATCCATTATTTTTATAAAATATGGATCCATATGTCCCAGGGTCTTTTTGCTTAACGCAGTGTAGACTGAAGCAGGCACGCAAGAGGGGCCGGGGCCCATTAATAAGATTTCTTCAATATTTTTTAAAGTATTATTCATCATTTAAAACTCCTATTATCCTAAACTATTCATAAAAAATGTCGATATGATTGGCAATTCTTGATAAATAAGCATTTTACATTTCTTGAATAGCTCAGGCTATAATTTTAAGCTATTAATAATATCAACTTTTAAGGGGCTTTGTAAAGGTATATATCAATGAAAAACGTTAAGTAGGTTATAATTGTCAGTTTTTACCTTTATCAAAGTTACATATTAAAACAGCTCTTTGCTTTTCGGGTGGTTTTTTGATAGTATAAGTTTTTAGTGTTTAACATTTGAGGAGATTGTGATGAAAGAAGTTCAAGAAAACGGCATGTTCTCTACTGACTTATTAGATAAGATAAGAGAAAAATTTCTTTATGTTAATTGGGACCCTTATACGGGAGAACGGACCTATTTTGAAGCATCAGGAGGTTCGCTCCGCCTTAAAACTGTAATGGAAACAATGGCAAGAGAAACAGCCTTGCCTGATGAATTGTTCAGGTTCAATCCTGCCTCTGACCATGTAGTTAAGGCTGTGGAAAAAGGAATCGAAGATGTAAAGCTTTTTCTGGGAGCTAAATCCGGGGTTATAATGGCCGCTCACAGTGCCACCCATGCTATTTTTCGGGCCATAAATGCAGTAACTACTCATATTCCCGGGAAAAATATTGTAACCACCGAATTAGAGCATCCGGCTGTTTTAAGTCCGACTAAATATTTTGCGGAGATGCATAATATGGAATGGAGGTGTGCCAAGATTTCAAAGGAGACAAGTTCCGTTCCCCTCGAAAATATCCTTGAGCTGGTAGATAAAGACACCACTATCCTGGCCTTTCAGCACGGCTCCAACCAGACTGGAGCTATTAATGATGCTAAATACATAATCGAGGAAGCCCGTAAGATAAAACCTGACCTTTATGTGCTGGTAGATGCGGTCCAATATGCTCCCCATGGTCCGATCGATGTCGAAGATATTGGAGCTGATGCTTATGCTTTTGGTCCTTATAAGGCATACACTGTGAAAGGCATAGGATTTGCCCATCTTTCCGAGAGACTGGCTAAACTCCCGCACTGGAACCTTATTGGAAAACCAGATGATAACTGGCTCTTGGGTTCCCCGGCCCATCCGATGTATATGGCCTGGTCAGTAGTAATGGATTATCTAGGTTGGCTGGGAAGTCAGTTCACCCAATCCACTGACAAGCGGGAACAGGTCATTGCTGCAAAAGATGCCATTCACAGTCATATGAAAGCACTGTTACATCGAGCCATGAACGGTACGGATGAACTTGCAGGTCTCCGCCAGCTTGACAATATAACTCCTTGTAATATGCTGCCTGAGATCGGCAACCGTCTCGGCATTTTCCTTTTTCGGGTAAATGGCATGGACTCTTCAACCGCGATTGGAAATTTTAATAAAAAATATCATATTCGTTTGGGGGCCAGGATTAAAGACCCTTATTCTACGGTTCCTTTAGAAGCCATGGGCTGGCCTGATGCAGTAAGGCTTTCTGCGGCCCATTACAACACACCGGGGGAAATAGATAAATTACTTAAAGCCGCCCGGGAAATCAGGGGATAGTAATAGAACCTGAACATAGCATCATGAAAGCGCATAGAATAAGAAAAGCTAAATCGCTTTATAATAAAGAAAGACAGCATATATTTTTGGAAGTTGAAAAAAGCCGTTGGTTGGAAATTGAGTCTCTGGATGGGGTTACTTTTGATTCGATCCAAAAATTTGTTGAATGTGAAAATGAAACCGGCATAAAGATAGTCGGTTTTACTGATAAGCATTTTCAATACGGAACCATAAAAGATTGGGGTCATTCCGGAATTATTATGGATTTAAAGAAAAAAAACGACATATAATCTTTCAACATTTTTTATGAATAGTTAAGGAAAGCGAGATGAACAAAGAAAAAAAACTGATTCCTCAGATTGAGGGAGAATGGTGGACTATTGCAGGTAACCCTGATCTCGGCCATTATAATACAGAAAGACAGCAGCCTCTGGATTTTGGCATCTGGCAGGCAGCCGATCAAACCTGGCAGATGTGTTCCTGTGTCCGCAGGACTGGCTGTGGGGGGAGGGGTAGGTTGTTTTATCGCTGGCAAGCTGATTCCCTAACTGATAAAAATTGGACTCCTATGGGAATTTTTATGGAGGCGGATCCTAATTTTGGAGAAAAGATCGGGGGGCTTCAGGCGCCTTATGTTATTAAATACAGGAGTGAGTATTATATGTTTTATGGTGACTGGATCCATGTTTGTATGGCCTGGAGCAGAGATGGAAAAACATTTGCCCGTCTTCTCAACCCTGATAATTTAAGCGGTCTTTTTACAGAAGGCCATCGATCAAGTACAAGAGACTCGATGGTTATGGCCTTTAGAAATAAGTTTTATCTATATTACACTGGAGTACCGGAAGATGAAGGAGCGATCTACTGCAGAACTTCTTCTGATTTGCGCAATTGGAGTGATTCGGTAATTGTATCCAAGGGGGGGAGCGGCGGCAGCGGACCAGCAGATGCTGAATGTGCCTTTGTTCAATATCTGCCAGAGGAGCATTCTTTTTATTTGTTCAGAGCGAGCCCTTGCCAGGAAAGTGATGATTATGAAACGATTGTATACTGCTCAAGCGATCCTTTAAATTTTGGAGTTGATGATGATCGGTATAAGGTCTGCACTTTACCTGTAGAGGTAGCCAGAATTATTAAACATGAGCAGCAATTTTACATTGCCGCCCTTATACCTGGTAACACAGGAATGAGAATAGCACGCTTAAAATGGGTTGAAGCGTGATAGCAGAAAGAAGTATTAACCTGGATTATTCACGAGTTCAGGTTTAATTTTGGAGGAATAATCATGGAATATCGTAATTTAGGAAGAACAGGAGTGCAAGTCTCCCCTATTTGTTTAGGAACAGATTGTTTTGCCGATCCTATACCGGAAGAACAATGCGCTAAAATTTTAAACAGGGCTGTTGAAGTTGGCATCAACCTTATCGATACCGGAGATTCATATGGGGAAGGTGAAGGAGAGAAAGTCATCGGTCGGACGCTGAAAGCGAGCGGCACGCGTCATGCGGTTATGCTTGCGACGAAGTGTGATCATGGACAACGCAAAGTTGGATTAACGCTTGATGAATTCGTTCCTGAGATGGGGCCGAATCAGAGTGGGCCCACACGTTTGAATATCATCAGGGCGTGTGAAAGGTCATTGAAGAGATTTCAGACTGACTATATCGATCTTTACCAGATCCACCGGCAAGATCTGGAAGTGAATATTGAGGAGACCCTGGGTGCATTGACGGACTTGGTTCGTCAGGGAAAGATACGTTATGTAGGGTGTTCGACCTTTCCTGCCTGGGCAGTAACAGAAGCAATAATGCTGAGCGAATTAAAAGGTTATGTACGTTTTAGTGTTGAGCAGCCGCCTTATAATCTTTTGGACAGGCGCATTGAGAATGAATTGCTTCCCATGGCTGAGAGGTTCGGCCTGGGAATTATCACTTGGTCTCCCCTTGCAATGGGTACTTTAGTTGGTTTGTATGACAATATTGAAAAATACCCTGAGGAATCACGAGCTGCGCTGCGGGGCGGATTTTATGCGGACCGGGTGACCAAGAAAGGCATCGAAGTAGGAAGCAAGTTTGTAAAATTAGCTAAAGATGCCGGCCTGACCCCAGCTCAACTGGGAATCTTATGGGCTAAGGACCAGCCTGGGATAACCGCTCCCTTGATCGGCCCCGAGAATATGGAGCACCTTGAAGACATGATTCCTGTTATGGAGATGACGCTTTCCGATGAGCTGCGGGAAGCCTGTGATAATCTCGTCCCCCCAGGAAGCGCTGTAGCCAATTTTCACAATACAGCCGGCTGGATGAAAGGGCAGCTTATATAAGAAAGAAGAGGAAAGCGGAAAGGCACCTTGGCTGTGCTATCTTGTTGATAATATTAGATATACTTCAAATAACGCCTAATATTTCGGCTTAAAAGGCTCATTTGCTCTTAAAATTGGCCTTCTAAGGGATATTGTTTTATTTAGCGGGGGAAAGCAGGGGAGATTGCCGGTTCTACAAAGACTTAACATCTATCATAATTTGTGTTAATATCTAATAGAAATGAATAAAAAAGCGATATTGATTTTTAGCCTGTTTTTTGTCTTGATTTTAGCTGTAGGGGGCTATTTTCTGTTTGTTCGAAAAGACGGTATATCACCCCTGGATCAAGCTGAGGATTTAAACTACATCCTTATCACTGTAGACACCCTGCGGGCTGACCGGGTCGGGTGTTATGGATTTTCCGGAATCAGCACTCCGACCATGGATATGTTTGCACGCCGGGGAGTTAAATTTGAAAAATGCATTTCTACAGCTACTTTGACTTTGCCCTCCCATACCTCGCTTTTGACAGGGACTTACCCGACCTTTCATGGAGTCCGTGATAACGGCGGATTTCTGGTTCCTCAAGAGATGACTACTCTGGCCGAACTGATGAAGCAGAATGGTTATAAGACGTCTGCTTATGTGGCAGCCTATGTATTGGATTCAAAATGGGGTCTGGATCAGGGTTTTGACCATTATTTTGACAGCTTTGATTTAAGTAAATATAAAACGGTTTCTTTAGGGAATGTTCAGCGCCCGGGAAACGAGATTATTGATGAAGTGCTCCCCTGGCTGGAGGAACATAAACAGGATAAATTTTTCACCTGGATCCATTTGTATGACCCTCATACCCCTTATGAACCTCCGGAGCCTTACATGGAAAAATATCCCAACCATCCTTATATCGGAGAGATTGCCTATACCGATTCTCAGCTGGCCCGCTTGTGGCAATTTTTAGAAGAGAATGACCTGGTTGAAAATACAGTTTTGGTATTTGCCTCTGACCATGGGGAAAGTCTGGGAGAGCACCAGGAACAATCCCATGGATTTTTTATTTACCAGGAAGGGGTGCATGTTCCGCTTATTTTTGTTACTCCCTTTGAGAAGCTGCACGGAATAAGCAGGGCCCGGCCCGTGTCGCTGGTGGATGTTATGCCAACCATTCTTGACCTGGCAGGGATTCAGGCCCCTTCTCAGGTACAGGGCAAAAGCCTCCAGCCGCTTTTTTTTAAGGATATAAAGGAATGGGAGAGTATTGCTTACAGCGAAACCTTTTATCCGCGGTTCCATTATGGCTGGAGCGAGCTTAAAAGCCTTCAGGATGAAAGATATAAACTGATCCTGGCGCCTGAGCTTGAGCTTTATGACCTACAAAGCGATCCGGATGAAGAACGAAATATTATCGACTCCCAGGCGGCTGAAGCCCGCCGGATGGTGGCGCAAATTGAATCTTTCATTGATGAATCAAGCCGAGGGGCATATGAGCTTGATTACAGCCATATGGATGAGGAAAGCCGGGAAAAGCTTGCTGCCCTCGGATATATCGGGTCATTTGCTGATTCTACATCTGTCTCCTGGCGGCAGCTAAGCGACCCTAAGGATAAGATCAATATCTTCAATCAACTCGGGCATGCCAGGGAACTCGGCTTACAGGAGGAGTACGAACAAGCTGTAGAAATGATAAAGAACATTATTGCCCAGGATCCGGATATCGTTGATGCATATTCTTCTCTGGGAAATTTATATACTAAATGGGGTAAGAACGAAGAAGCTTTAGAGAGTTATTTTCAGGTATTGGATAAAAAGCCGGATGACACTTTTACTGTAATCAATATTGCCAATGCCTATATCCGGCTGAACGAGCTGGAGAAGGCTAAAAAATTTGTTTTGAATAAACTTGAGATCCTTTCGCCTGACTCCCAGGTTTATTTTGTGCAAGGAAACATATTTAATTTTCTTAAAGACTATGAAAATGCCGTTTTTTACTATAAAAAGTGCTTAAAGTTAAATCCACAGTCTGTTTCAGCTTGCAATGCCCTTGGGGGAATATATGTGACCCAGGAGAAGCTGGACGAAGCGGAGGAATTGCTTCAAAAAGCCATGGAGATCAACCCCCGGCTCCGGAATGTGAATTATAATTATGCCCAGCTAAGGGAGGCCAAAGGAGATATGGAAGAAGCGATCAAAGCTTATAAGCAGGAGTTGGAATATATCCCGCACAATTTTCGGGCGGCTTTCAACATTTCCAGGTTATATCGTATAAGCGAAAGAGGGGCCGAAGAACAGGTTTATCTTGAGAAAACGATTGAGATCAATCCTAATTTTCCACTCAGTTATTTTTATCTTGCCAGAATTTTTCTTAACCGCGGGGAGAAATATAAGGAGGCAGTTTCCCTGATTGAAAAGGGGATAGAACTCCAACCCAAGAAGGAAGACTTGCCTCTCGGGTATTTCCTTCTGGCAGACCTGTATAACCGGCTGGGTGACTATGCTAAATCAGCTGAATATGTCCGCAAAGGCAAAGCAGCCAACGAGGCTGTTAAAATAAGATAATCCCTTTTGGTTATAGTATTTCTTTAAGGGTTTCTTCCATAAGGTTCAGTCCGGATAGAAAGCATTCCTTTTCTGTCCCGATACCGAGGCGGATAAAATGGTCCATCCCAAATTGATCTCCAGGAACTATCAACACACTTTTTTCTTCCCGGAGTTTGTTAGCCAGATCGGTTGAATTTATCTTCATATTGTAGCGGATAAAGGCCATCCCGCCTGCCTTTGGGGGAGTGAGGGTAAACAGATCCTTATGAGGTTTTAACCATTCCGTCAAATAGGCAAGGTTTTCGTTTAACCTTGAGCGGTTGCGGTTGAGGATTTTTTGTCTCAGCTTAGGCTTTAAAGCCAAGGCAGCAATATAATTACTGATTATATTGGAAGCGATTGTTGTGTAATCGTGGTAAGCCCAGCCTTTCTCAATATTTTTTTTTGGCCCGGTCATCCAGCCGATCCTAAGTCCTTGGAGTGCATATGATTTTGCCAGCCCGCATGTAACAATAACTTTGTCATAACTATTCCAGAAAGATTCTGTTTCTTTTCCATTAAGTTCTGAACCGCGGTAGATCTCATCGGTAAGGATCCAAGTGTCATTTTTTTCAGCGATATTTATAAATTCCTTCATAGCTTCATTACTTAGGACAGCACCTGTAGGATTGTTAGGATTACAGATCACGATCATTTTTGTTTTGGATGATACCAGTTGGTTTATTTCATCAAAGTCAGGCTTCCAATCAAGTTCTTCTTTAAGGTGATATGGCTTTACTTTTGCGCCAAAAGACCGGGCAATTCCCCAGATTTGCAGATAATTGGGAAGCATTATTAGAATCTCATCCCCCGGTTCTATCATTGTCCACATAGAAATAAAGTTTGCCTCAGCTGTGCCGTTTGTGACCAGGATGTTGTCAATGTCTGCTTTGCGGTAAAGCTTACTTATAGTATCCCGCAGTTCAATAGAGCCGTTTGTCTGGCCGTAACCTATCTGAAGGGATAACAGTTTTTCAATTTCATCTTTACTCAACAGTTCATTGATCCTAAAGGGGTGGACGCCACTATCGGTTAGATTGTATTTGACGGTATTTTCCCAGAGGGATTGAAATCTTTCCAGCTCAAAAATATCTATTTTCATTGCTTAATCCTTTGTATATTATAGAAATCTTGAAGAGGATTTTTCCACTTTATAATGACCTTTCGTTGATAATGATATTAAATATATTTAATAAGTTAAAAAATGTCAACCTTTTATCTAAAATAATTGATAAATAATCATATATTAAATTTAATAAGCTTGAGGCTTTATTCCTATTATTATGTTAGAATTATTTGGCGAATACGTAATGAATAAAACAATATTTTTTAAAGATACTCAAAGTATACTTTTTGTATGCTATGGTAATACCTGCAGAAGTCCCATGGCCGAAGGGCTGGCTAAGAAAAAAGTAGGTAAAAAAGTTGTCATAGAAAGCGCCGGAATGGTTTCTGCATTTGAAGGAGCCCAGGCTGAGGCCATAGCTGTAATGCAGGAATTTTATGAGGTCGATATTTCCTCCCACCGGACCAGGAATATTATTGATTTAGATATAGTCCGGTTCGACTGGATTATCCCTCTGGATTCATATGTATTTGAATTCCTTAAACTTAACTTCTCGCAGCTTGGGGACAGGATGGTTTTATGGGACATTAAGGATCCTTTCACTCAAGGCTTGGAAATGTATAAAAAGTGTGCGAAAAGCATTCAAGAACATATCGATCAGTATCTTCTCCTGGATTAACACGATCAACCAAGGCTAATCCCAAGATTACAAAAAGGCATGATCTTTTTCTTGTTTTTATTTCCTTGGCGTTTTGGAGAAGCAAATTGGTGTAATTGACAAGGTCAATTCTTTCGTCTGCTGATGCAGACCATTTCTGCTCCAACTCTTTCAGAAGATCATCGGGCTTCTTCAAAAGGAACGCTTTCCGTTCTTTTTTTTACTTTCGGCTCTGAAATAGTAGCGAAAAAAAGCCAATCATTGATCCGCATTTTATTCTATCACCTATAGCCTGCTTTCATCAAGGCATCAATGGATTCGATCGGATTTTCCGGATTCAGGTATTTCGCAAGGAACTTGTAGACCTTGATCCGAATTTTTTTTGCCAGCATCAGGTCCATCCGATCGAAGCTGTGTCCTCCGGGAGCATCCTGGAAAATCTCGTATTCGAATTTTTTACCTTCTGCTTTGAGGGCTTTGATAAGATGCTCCACTTCAAGGACATTCACATCCTCGTCATTGGTGTTGGTGTGGATGAGCAAAGGGGTGTTCTGGAATTTGTGAACATTGTAGGCAGGGGAGCGGCGGCGGTATTCCTGTACATCTTGGCGGGCGGTCTTGCCAATATGATAATCAGCCGAATACAGGTCCCTGTAGCTATCTGAGGCATATCCCATACGTGAGATGATGTCACTGACCGGAACTCCTGCAAAGGCCACTTGGTAATCCTTGGGATGGTCGAAAATGTTCATCAGAGCGATCAAACCACCGTGGCTCCAGCCGATTATCCCGACATGGTTCTTATCCACAAAAACATAGTTTTCGATCATGTAATTGCGCGCCCAATGGTTGTCTTCGACCTCCAATCCGCCATAATCGATGAGTTCATAAATGGAGCGGCCGTAGCCCGTACTCCCCCGGTATTCTGGGGCAATCACGATGTAGTGTTGGGCCATGAGTTCCCGGATTATGTGCGTGTAGTAGGTTGTGAAATCCCCATGCACACCTCCATGAGGAAAAACCAGGAGGGGATACTTTTTGCTGCGGTCAATGTTTTTAGGGATGAAGATGTAGCTGTAAAACTTGATCGGATTTTTTGCGCCCATGGCCGTGGGATTTTTTACATGAGGATTGGGAGGTCCGATAATGCGCACCTTGTCCACATGGCAGACATCCCCAACTCTGTGAAACCAAAGCACATCGTCGATAAGTTTTTCCACGACATCCAAACGGTGCTGAAGATTTTCGAATCCCCTCTTTAACAGTTTCAATTCCTCGCTGTCCTGATTCTGACCGGGCTGCCGCCCGAATGATAAGCATGGCGTCAAAATAAATGACAAGAAAATAACTCCAATAAGAATCGAATAAAACCGGCGATAACTAATAAAATTCATGATTTCCTCCTGATCTTTGATTTGTTCTTCTTTTTATTATTTCCGACATTTTTTATTAATAGTTCAGATCAATCCGAGTAAGGGGGCAAGAAAAGTAATGCTAAGCCAGATAATCAGAATGCCGGCTATATTTAGCCAGAAGCCGGCTTTCATCATCTGGGGGAGTTTGATGAGGCCGGATCCGTAAATTATAGCATTAGGAGGCGTCGCCACCGGCAGCATAAATGCAAAGCTGCAGCCTATAGCACTGCCCAGTACCGGCGGCAGCGGATTAATACCCACAGCCTGAGTAATGGCAATTATGATAGGGGTGCCAATTCCGCCGATGGAGGCTGCATAAGCAAGGGTTAGGAGCAGTACTACTCCAAAAGACAGTTCCCTTGTTTTCTTTTTGTCCTGGTGAAATGTTGATAGTACTCCCAGGGCGATAGGATACATCATGGCAGTGGTGGCAGTGTTACTTATCCACATCGACAGAAACATTGATGTTAGCCCTAAGGCAAATAATATCCGGATTGGTTTATTCCGGATGGATTTTAATGAGAGTACTGAATAGGCAAGTTTAAGGTCGATTCCATGGACATACATGGCCCTGGCCAAGATAAAGCTGCCCAGAAAGAGCAGTATTATGGGATTGGCAAATGGGGTTAATGCCTCTTTTACAGTTGAAATTTTAAGTATTGTTATAAAAACGGGGATTAAGAGTGCCGTTACAGGAATCGGAATACATTCAGTCACCCACCATACAACTACCAGGAGAAATACGGCCAAAAGGTCATGGGCTCTGGGATTTTCAGAAAGTATGGGAGCGAAATATATTAGGAAAAAAAGCAGAGGGCCGAGGATGAATCCGACTTTTTTTCTTATTTCCATTTGAAGTTGCTAAAGATTTTTAGACATATTGTTTTGATTATATTTTTTTGGCTTTGTAATTTATTTATTATATAGTAAAATATCTTTAACCTAAACTATTCATAAAAAATGTCGATATGTATGATACATCTTTTTTTATCACTATGTTACATTGATTTCTACAGTAACTCAATTTATCATTTCGTTCAAAATATAATCTTTATTTGTAATCGACATTTTTTATGAATAGTTTAGGTTAATTAAAAATATGGGAATTTAAAATGAAAGCATTGATTATTATTTTAATCCTGGCGGTTATCGGCTATTTTGCTTACACGAATTTATATACTCCGTTGAGCGATGAAGAAAAAGCAGTAAAGAATTTAAAAGCTGAATTTGATAGTGCTGCCGGCGAGATTATAAGAGCTGAGCGTATGGCCGGAACAACCGGCATAGCCGCAACTTTTGATGTCAACGACTCCGTTAATAAGATCAAACAAGTAGAAAAAGAACTGAAAAAATTAAAATCCAGCCTGAAAGAGGAATCGAGCATCCAAAAGGCAAAAGAATTGGAAGAAAGGATCAAAGAGTTTTATAAAAAATCGGGATTGGACTGATTGTCGCTTATTCCGGGAAAAATTAGTTTCTTACTCCTCAAAATTTTTAATTCTTTCCAGGCTTCCAGCTACCATAAGAGTATCTCCCTTCTTAATCTTAAAATTTCCATAGGGTAAGGTGACGGTTACAAGAGGACTTTTTTGTTTTACGTTTAGGAGTTCGACACCATATTCAGCTCGCAAATTTAGCTCTTTTAAGGTCTTCCCCCAGCAAAAGGAGGGCGCAGGTAGATCTTTTAAAAAATATTCATCAGAAATCTTTTTAACATCCGTATTTTCAGAAAATTTAATTTTAGCAAGAAATGAACTTTTTGCCTCGATTTTCTTAATTTCTTGGTTGTAGGTTTCGATTAAGTCTGTCCTTTTCACTACGCCGATTATCTCTCCGTTTTTCAGTACTGGGAGTTCATTTACATCATTCCTGCCAAAAACAGCCATAGCTTTTTCCAGAGAATCCTGCTCTGAAATTGCCTCAATAGGCTCATAAATGTCCTCGACTAATAAAAATCCTTCAAAAATATCCTTCTCTCCTATAGCAATTTTTAGATTGGAAAGAGTAATAATGCCTACATATTTATTTGCTTCATCAATGACGTGAAAAATATTTATATTTTTTTCCATAACCTTTCTTATCAGGTTTTTTAAAGGAGTGTTTTTATTAACTACGGCAAAATCTGACTTTATTATGTCTGAAACCTTAATCCTTTTTAATATATTTACTTCTATTCCCTGTTTAAAAAGTATCCCTTTTAATTTCAACTTCAATGTGTATATTGAGTATTCGTTAAATACTTCAGATAGAAGTGAAGCGATTATACAGGTGATCATAAGCGGTAGTATGATGTTATAATCCCCGGTAAGTTCAAAAATTATTATTATAGCAGTTAAAGGACCGTGAATTGCGGCAGACACTACTCCCCCCATACCCACAAGAGCATATGCACCTGGTGTGATTCCTAATGAAGGGAATAAGTAATTAAACAGGCTCCCCACTATGAAGCCGGTATAAGCACCCATAAATAGAGAAGGAGCAAAAATTCCCCCTGAGCCTCCGGAAGAAAGCGAAGTCGAAGTAGCAAATATTTTAATCAGGATCAGAAGCAAGGCAGTCCACAATACTAAATTCCCTTTTAAAGCCAAGTCTATGGCTGTATAACCTGAACCCATTATGTGGGGGTAGAAGATTGCGATTGCCCCAATGATTATTCCCCCGAAAAAAGGTTTTATCATTTCGTTAAGTTTCAGGTCCATCCATTTTTTTTCAAAATAGTAGAGGATTTTGATGAATAGGATACCCACAATTCCACAAACGATTCCGAGGATCAAATAAAAAATTAGCTCCCAACCTGAATTTAAAGAATAAACCGGAACGGAAAAAATTGGCTTGGCCCCTTCAATGCTGATGAAAACTAAATTTCCCATAACAGAAGCCACGATTATTGGGGCAAAGGAAGTGATGGCAAAATTTCCCAGGATTATTTCAGTTGCAAAGAGGGCTCCGGCAATGGGTGCATTAAAAGTAGCAGAAATCCCAGCAGCAGCTCCAGCGCCGACAAGCACCTTTAATTCGCTTTCTTTTACTTTAAAAAATTGGCCTATACTTGATGCAATAGAAGATCCTATTTGTACAATCGGTCCTTCCCGGCCAACTGACCCTCCGGTTCCAATGGTTATAGACGAGGCAAGTGCCTTAATAAAGGCAACTCTTTTCCTAATAACTCCTCCCTTTAAAAACACTGCCTCCATAACTTCCGGAACACCGTGTCCTTTTGCTTCTCTAGCTCCTTTGAAAATAATGGGTCCTACTAATAGACCTCCAATGGCGGGGATCAGCAATATATAAAGAGAAGAAACATATTGCTTTATTTCCAGGAAATCTTTCACTCCTTTCCAGGAGATACTTTGAATTAAGCCGATAAATTTACTGACTCCATAGGCGCCGAGTCCGGCAAGAGCACCGATGGCTATGGAAAGTATAATGATAAAAAAATGATGTCTTATACTTTTGAGCTTTTGCTTTTTAACAAGGGTTGCCATTAATAAGAATCCTTTCTACGGGAAATTACCCTTTTATCATAGCATCTTGGGTCGTTTCAATCCACATAGCAAGACTCTGGAGTCCCCAAACCTTGACTCAGGGATATGATAATAATAAAATTAAATGTTATGAAATATGAAAATATTGTTGTGGGTGCATTAGAGACAAATTGTTACCTGGCATTTTGTGAAGACTCCCGAAAATGTGCGGTAATAGACCCGGGTGCTGATCCTGAAAAAATTATCCGGATTATTGATGATAAAGGCCTGAAGCCGGTTGTGTTGTTAAATACTCATGGGCATATAGACCACATCGGGGCGAATAAAGGTATAAAAGATAAGTTTGGAGTCCCGCTTTATATTCATAAAGCCGACGAAAAGATGCTAAAAAGCGCTTTACAGTCGGGATTGGCTTTGCTTTTGGGTTCTAAAGCTTCTCCCGCGCCGGATAAATTTATTAATGAAGGAGACATAATAGATATCGGAGAGTCAAAGTTGGAGGTTATTCACACTCCCGGTCATTCTCCGGGTAGTGTAAGCTTTTTAACCGATACAGTGCTTTTTTCCGGGGATACGCTTTTTTGCGGCGGGGTGGGCCGTAGCGATCTTCCCGGTGGCTCATGGGAAAAGTTAGTAAATTCGATTAGAAAAAAGATCTTGACCCTGCCCGATGAAACCCTGGTATTACCCGGGCATGGTCCTGCTACTACAGTGGGACAAGAAAAAGAATCTAATCCTTATATCAGATGAGCAACCTTCTCTCATCTCCCGAGGGCATTCTGCGGGTTTTCCTTGAGTTTCTTTCCGTGGAAAAGGGTCTTTCCTCCAATACTATTCGGGCCTATTCCCATGACTTAAATAAATTCTTTCTGTTTTTTCAAAAAGAAAAGATCACCTGGAATAAAGTCGACGAAAATGATCTGATCAAATTCATTCATCAACAGAGCAGGGCAGGTCTTTCTTCCCGTTCCTTGGCCCGGCTGATTTCTTCTTTAAAAGCATTCTTCAGATTTTTAATCCTGGACGGAGTAATTAAAAAGGATCCTGCGGCTAATCTCAGTTCACCAAAAATATGGTTCAAACTGCCAAAGTTTTTAAAAATAAAAGAAGTGGAGCGTCTTTTAAACCAGCCTGGAGATGAAGATATCCGCGGTATCAGGGATAAAGCGATGCTTGAATTACTCTATGCTACAGGTTTACGTGTATCTGAGCTGGTAAAATTGAAATTAAAGGACCTTAACCTTGATGATAGTTTCCTTATCTGTCGCGGGAAAGGGGGCAAGGAGAGAGTTGTCCCAATGGGAAACTCAGCTTCTTCAGCGATAAAAACATACCTTAAAGAAGCACGCCGGCAGTATGTCAAAAAGCAAAATGATTTTGTGTTTTTAACATTAAGAGGAGGGTGTTTTACCCGGCAGGGATTTTGGAAACTTCTTAAAGGCTATGCCTTAAAGGCTGGGTTGGACAAGAAGATCAGCCCTCATATGCTGCGTCATTCTTTTGCTACACACATGCTGGAAAGAGGGGCAGACCTTCGCTCGATTCAGCTTATGCTGGGACACAGTCAAATAACTACAACCCAGATATATACGCAGGTCAGCCGGAAAAGATTGTGTCAGGTATATAATAAATATCACCCCCGTGCATAAATAATCTATTAATATGGAGGAAAATTGAAAATTTGGTCTAGTATTCGAAACAGATTTCTGGCTGGTCTGCTGATTTTGGGGCCTATTGGTCTTACAGCCCTCGTTTTACGCTGGATTTTTAATGTTTTTGATGGCCTTGTTGGACCCTATCTTAAGGAGCATGTGGAATGGTATTTCCCTGGCCTTGGGATTTTATTTACTGTGCTTGCTGTTTACTTGATTGGGCTGTTAACTGCGAATTTAGTAGGAAGGAAATCCATTAAGCTGCTTGACATGATTATCCTTCGACTGCCGATAATAAAAGTAGTCTATTCAACAACAAAAGGGATATTCCAAGCCTTTTCAATCAAAGAAAGGAGTAATTTCAAAAAAGCTGTATTTATTCAATACCCCAGGAAAGGATTGTGGACTTTGTCGTTTGTAACTGGAACTACCTCAGGGACTGAAGGAGAAGAATACTATTCTGTTTTTGTGCCGTCCACACCGCTGCCCACGACCGGATTTGTGCTGTTTGTCAAAAAAAATGAAGTAATTGATGCGAATTTTTCTGTTGAACAGGGTTTAAAGCTGCTTGTCTCCGGCGGTATGGTCATTCCTGATAAAATTGCCCTCTAATTCCTTATTATTATGAATAATTCAGAGTACCTGAGTTATTCACGTTAGCTCTTCCAATGTTACAAAAGCCTTACGTAAGTTGGGAATTACTATTGAGCCTCCGACTACCAGGGCCACATTAAAAGCTTCATAAAGCTGTTCATCTGAAAAACCCAGTTCAACACACCGGGTAAGATGATAGGCGATGCAATCATTGCACCTTAGCACTATGGATGCAGCCAGGCCTAAAAGCTCTTTTGTAGAAGCTGGCAGGGCACCGTCTTTGTAGGCATTTTTATCAAGAGCGAAAAAACGCTTCAGCTCAAGGTTGCCGGAGTTTAATATGTGTTTATTCATCTTTTCTCGAAATTCATTATATTTTTTAAGTTCATCTCCCATTTTATCCTCCCTGATTGATCGCCAATATAAAAATGTCGCTGCGAATGATACTTAGAAAATAATAAATAGTAAATGACAAGATGAAATTCTGGCTGGAAGCGGTTGACAGAGACTGGAGAGTATGCTATTGTGACCCTACAGTTTTAAAATTAAACTATATAGTTTAATAATTAAACCATTAGGCTAGAGCAATGAAAAAAAATGATTTAAGAGCTGAAAGAAAATTGCAGCGAAAAAGAGAAAATAAGAAATTTATCCTGGAAGCGGCTGAGGAAGTGTTCAGCCAGAAAGGTTATAGCCAGGCTACTGTTGATGATATTTCAGATGAGGCTCAATTTTCAAAAGCCACTATTTATCGGTATTTTAACAGTAAAAGCGACCTTTTCTCAGAGATAGTAATGGATTCGTTTCTGGAAGCACGCGAGAATTTATTGAGAATAAGTAAGAAAAACCAAAGCGCGGCAGAGAGGGTAGAAGAAATAATTCATTTTATTCTCTCATATTTTCGAAGCAAGAAAAATATCGCCCGGATATTTCTGATGGAAAGGTCCTCCATGAAGCAGATTTTAGGTATGGATATTGATAATCATGTTATGCCAATAGATTCAAAACAACATATTCCAGATGATTACCTGAAAATAATCAAAGATATCTTTGAAGCAATGTGTAAGATCATCCAGGAGGGAATAGATTCCGGAGAATTCCGAGAAGTCGATGCCAGAGAAGCCTGCTTGATTTTAGGCGCTATGCTGCGCGGTTTCAATTTCAAGGGACCATTGCATGAGAAAGAATATTCGATCGAGCAAAGCACGGAACTTGTTTATAGCTTTTTCCTAAATGGCCTTAAGAAAACGAAAGATTAACCTGGATTATTCCCGAGTCGATATTTTTTATGAATAGTTCAGATTAATTAAGGAGTTTATATATGAAGAATACAAAAAAATACTGTTTAATCCTTTTTGTGCTTCTATTTGCCGTAAGTTTTTCCTTTTCCCAGGAAAAAAGGATACTGACTTTGGAAGACAGTCTTAATATAGCCCTGCAACAGAATCCTTATCACCTGGCCTCTCAGAAAAAAGTGGATGCTGCTAAATCAGGAGTAAGAGAAGCTGTTTCCGGTTTCTTGCCCGCACTTAATGCGCAGGGATTATACACATTGGATGAAAAAGCTATGGAATTGGAGTTTCCTTCCATGATCCCCGGACAACCTCCCCAGAGAGTCGAGATCGATTTTACCCGGGATTATCAATTTACCATGTCTTTGTCTGTACCTCTTTTTACAGGAGGGCGGTTGATTTCTGGATTTAAACAGGCAAATTACAATGTTGATGCTGCTAAGGAAGCTGTCCGGCAATCCCGGCATACTACTGTTTTCAATACCAAAAAAATATTTTATGGGATTTTGCTGGCGGAAGAATTTGTTAAGGTTTCGGAAGAGGCTGTTGCTTTAGCTGAAAAACTCCACAACAATATCAAGATCCAGCATGAAGTCGGCATGGCCTCTCAGTTTGACCTTTTAAGGTCTGAAGTTCAACTGGCCAATTTAAAGCCTCAGTTGATCAAAGCCAGGAATAATTTAAAGATCATGAAGCTTAATCTAAAGACGATATTGGGAATGGATCAGAAAAAAGAGATAGAAGTCCAGGGAAAATTGACTTACGAAGCAGTAGAACCCGAGCTTGATGTCTGTCTGGTTAAAGCTATGAAGAACCGGCCAGAGCTCAAACAGCTTGGCTTCCAGAAAAGAATTGCCGGCGAAGGTTTGAAAATGGCACGTGCTGCCGGACTTCCTTCCGTAGCTATTTCAGGCCAGTACAATTACTGGGCGGATAAATTAAATTTCAATAAGGACACTTGGTCGAATTTTTATCAGATGAATCTAACCCTGTCTATTCCCATATTCAATGGATTTGCCACAGGGGCCAGGGTAGGACAGGCTAAAGCCGCTATAAAGGAGCTTGAATTTAACCGGAAGGGATTTGTTGATATGCTGAAATTTGAAGTCAGACAGGCAATATTAAAAATCAATGAAGCCAAAGAATCTCTTCTCTCTCAGGAAAAAAATGTGGAGCAGGCTGAGGAAAGTCTGAGGATTGCGGATTTAAATTTTAAAGAAGGCCTGATCACAATGCTTGATTATAATCAGGCTCAGTCAGCTTTAACCCAAGCGAAAACCAATTATTCGCAGGCACTGTATGATTATGAGGTTGCTCTTGCAGAATTGGATAAGGCTATGGGTGTGGGATGAATTATTAATAGGATGATATGGAGGATATAAATGAATAAAAGACGGCTAGGGGTAATTATTATAATAATATTGGTTGCTGTTTCTTTTTTCTCCTGTAAAGCTCAAAAAGATGAAGAAACAATTGCAGAAGAAAGCTTTGGGGCCGCCCAAGTTAAAGTTTTTAAGGTAAAAAGACAGAAGATATCAGAAAAACTTTTTTATACAGGCTTGATCGAAGCCCAGAATAAAATTGTCATCACTCCAGAAGTAGGAGGTAAGATCACTAAGATATACGTTGAGAGCGGAGACAGGGTAAGAAAAGGTAAGCTCCTGGCAGAACTGGACACACGACCTATTCGCCTTCAATTGGAACAGGCTCAAGCAGCCCTGGCCGTAGCTGAGGCAAGTTATAATGATGCTTCCCGTAATATGGAGCGGATGGAGCGGTTGAAACAGGAAAATGCCGTTTCCGATCAGCAGTATGAGAAAGTAAAGCTTGCTTTTGACTTAGCTGACGCCCAGCTCCAGCAAGCCGGAGCAGCAGTTAATTTAGCAAAACATAGTCTGAATGTTTCTCTTATGAAAGCTCCTTTCAGCGGGGTGATCGCTTCAAAAAATGCTGATGTTGGAGATGTTATTAATCCTATGATGGGGGGGTATTCGCCTAGCAGTGGAGTAGTTACTCTTATGGATTTTTCCCAGGTTAAGATCGAGGTAGATGTATCTTATCAGGATATTGTCCGCATAAAAAAAGGTCAGGCCGCCTGGCTTAAAGTCAGTGCATTTTCAGATAAGACCTTCCCTGGAGAGGTTACTGTTGTGAATTTGGCAGCAGATCCTATGACGAAGAAATTTAAAGTGGAAGTACGAGTTAAGAATCCTGATTTGCTTTTACGTCCGAATACTTTTGGAGAAGTTGTGCTGGAAGTCAGCACTCATGAAGATTCCCTTGTAATTCCCCAAAAAGCAGTGCTTAAGAACAGTCATGTCTTTTTAGCAAAAGGGAACAAAGCTGTGAAGAGAGAGATCAAGATTGGATTGCAGAATACCGATCTTGTGGAAATTTTGCAGGGACTTGAGGAAGGAGACCTTGTGGTAGTTGAAGGGAATTACGGTCTTGAAAACGGAGCAGAATTAGAGGTAAAAGAGGTTAAATAATGAAAATACCGGAATTTTCCGTTAATAGAAAAGTCACCACTATCATGTTTGCTATGATCCTGGTGGTTCTGGGTATTCTTTCTTTTATGCGGTTGGGCTTGGACTTTTTCCCAGATCTTGAGTTTCCTACCGTCTCTGTTATCACTACTTACAGCGGCGCTTCTTCTAAAGATATAGAAAATACCATTACCCGTCCCCTAGAACAGGTAGTGAACTCTGTTTCCGGGGTTAAAAAAGTCGATTCTATCACATCTGAAGGGCTCTCTATGATTATGGTGGAATTTGAGTGGGGAACTAACTTGGATTTTGCCGGCCAGGATGTGCGCGATCAGATCGGCCTTTACAGCGGCTATCTTCCTGAAGATGCTGCAGAACCTCTGGTTGTGAAATTCAATATCTCCCAGATGCCTATTATTTTTTGGGGGATCACGTCTGATATGCCAACATATGAGTTGATGGAATTGATAAAAGATGAAGTCGCTATGAGGCTTGAAAGAATAGACGGAGTAGCAGCAGCCCAGGTATTTTCAACCGATGTCAGGGAGATCCTGGTCGATATTGATAAGGCCGCGCTTGAGTCCCGGATGCTTTCTCCGGATCGGATCATTATGGCACTTAGAGCTGAGAACATAAATCTACCGGCAGGATACATAGTTGAAAGACATTCAGAGCTGTTAGTGCGTACACTGGGTGAGTTTAAAAATTTGGATGATATCCGAAATACAGTAGTAGGAGCCACCCAGACAGGCCAGCCCATATATCTAAAAGATGTAGCTGACGTCAAAGATACTATGAAGGAGTCACGCTATGTTGCCCGCATCCAGGGAGAGAATGGTGTTTACATGATCATCAGCAAGCGTTCCGGGGCCAATACTGTTATAACTACTAAAGCGGTTAAAAAGGAACTGGCAAAGATTAAAGAGACCCTACCCTCTGATGTGAAATTTTTTATTGCCATGGATCAGTCTGATATGATTCAGCAAGTCATCCGCAAGACCGGAAATAATGCCCTGGTCGGAGGTATTCTGGCTATCCTGTTTATTTTCATCTTTCTGCGCAATTGGCGTCCGACTATAACCATCGGTTTGGCTATCCCCCTTTCAGTCATAACCACCTTTATTGCTTTTTATGTTGCCGGCTATACTCTTAATCTGCTTACCTTGGGAGGACTGGCTTTAGGTATAGGGATGCTGGTCGATAATGCGGTTGTGGTAATTGAAAATATATTCCGCCACCTTGAAGAGGGAAAAAATCGCATAGAAGCTGCCAAAAAAGGCGCATCTGAAGTAGGAATGGCTATCACAGCATCCACTTTGACCACAATTGCTGTCTTTTTCCCCATGATGTTCGCTTCCGGCATAACCGGAAAGATGACCCGGAGCCTGGCCCTGGCGATCGCATTTTCTTTGACCGCTTCTCTATTAGTAGCCTTAACAGTTATTCCTCTGGTCGCCTCTCTGTTATTTAAAGTCGATAATAGGCATGGGGGGAATAGTGATAAACCAAGAAAAATACGTTTTGAAAAAGCCCGGAATTTTTACCGCCGGGCCTTACTCAAAGCCCTGAAGCGGAGAGGCCTGGTCTTGACCGCAGCTGTTGTCCTCTTCCTGCTTTCCTTTGGATTGTTTCCTTTTATCGGAACAGAATTTATGCCGACTACAGACAGGGACATGCTTCTGATTAAATTGAAAATGCCGGTCGGCACCTCTCTTGAAGAAACTAACCGGGTACTTTCCATGGCTGAAGAAGTTATGTTCAATGAGCCGACAGTAAAGATTGTCTCTGCCCAAGCCGGCTCCCAAGCCGAAGAGAATGCCCAGGATACTGCTTCCGGCTTTAACCCTTCAGGGCCGCATGAAGGAATTTTGTGGGTAGGTCTTGTTCCCCAGGATGAAAGGTCGCTATCAGATCTTGAGATTCTGGAGAAGATCCGTCATAAATTACCAAAACTCAAAGATGTAAAGTTTGAGGCCCTGGATATGAGCCAGGTAATGATGGGTGGAACTCAAGCCCCGATCGAGATAAAAGTTTTTGGCAAGGATATTGAGCAGTTAAAGGAAATTGCAGATAATATAAGGGATAGGATCCGGGATGTTGAAGGCCTTAGAGATGTTACTCACACGTTTGCCGAAGGAAAACCTGAATATCAGATCAGTATTGACAGGGAGAAGTCTTCCCGATTTGGCTTGACAGTAGGCCAGGTCGCAAATGCAGTCCAAGTCGCATCATTGGGTAAAATTGCAACCCGTTACCGGGAAGAAAACGAAGAAATTGATGTGCGAGTGCGATTTCAGAAAAAATACCGGGATAATATAGATAATATCCGGAATATCCCTATAGTAACTCCTGCCAACACTATGATACGTTTGGATCAGGTTGCTGAAATCTCAAAGGGCGAAGGGCCGATTCAGATAACCAGAGAAAATCAGGCCCGTCTTGTCAGTGTGACTGCCAATATCGCAGGGCGTGACCTGGGTAGTGTTATGAGTGATATTATCAAGAGAACAGCCCCAATGGAGAAAACCCTTCCCATAGGTTATTTTATCGAGTATGGCGGACAGTATGAAGAGATGCAGAAAGCTTTTATTATAATGATCGGAGTTTTTGCGCTTGCAGTTCTTTTTGTCTATATGATCATGGCTTCTCAGTTCGAATCGTTTAAGCATCCGTTTGTTATAATGTTTACAATTCCCTTGTCGCTTATCGGGGTGGCATTAGCATTACTTATATCGGGATGGCCGATAAGTCTTGTTACGATGATAGGATTTGTTATGCTGGGAGGAATTGCTGTTAATAATGGAATTGTTATGGTGGACTATATCAATCAATTAAAGAGGAAGGGAATCGAGATAAAAGAAGCGATACTGCAGGCCTGCACTGTTCGTCTGCGTCCGGTACTGATTACAGCCCTGACGACTATTATGGGAATGGTTCCCATGGCTGTGAGCACTTCTGCAGGCGCAGAGATGCGTGCGCCTATGGCTATCACTGTGATCGGAGGCCTTATAGCTACTACCATTTTTACCCTCTTTGTCATCCCGATACTTTACAGCCTTTTTGACAAAGTGTCGTTTAAGACGAAGAAAATCTAGACTGGATTATGCACCTGGATTATTCATAAAAAATGTCGATTAAAATAGAGATTACACTGTGAACGAAAAGACCAATAGTTTATACCTAGAGATTAATGTAAAATATTGAATTAGAAAGAAGTATCATAAATATCGACAGTTTTTATGAATAGTTCAAATTTATATCTTATAACGCAGAAATGCTCCGATGCCGCCGTATTTGTCCAGGGGGGAAGGCGGATTTATATGTTTCACATCACTGCTTGAGTTCAAAGCTGCTTCTACGGCTTCATCAATAACGTCTATTAAGGGTTTGGTTTTTACCCTGCAGGATGGACATTCGGATTTATTGGTGAACAGGAAGTGGCATTTAGGGCAAAATTTTCCCGGTTGGGAGAAATGGCGTGTTACTAGAAGGGTTTGAACTCCACCCCGGTTTAGTTTGCTTAGAGTGTTTTCCAGCCCGGAGACAGCCAGTCCGTCTTTTTCATGTTCAGAGATGAAATTTTGTACGATTTTTTCTTTTTCTTGCTTTTTTAATTTATCTTTTATCTTTAAAGTTTTCTGGAGAATTATATTTGCTGAATCTCCGGGATTTGCTTTGATGCGTGCTTTTATTTTTTCTTTTAGGTAGGGATGAAGTAATGGCTCCAACTCTGCATAGTATTCGTCTTTACATCCAAGAAAGAGCCACTCAAAATTGTGTTTTTTCATTAGAGTGAATGTTTCCTTGGCGGTTTTCTTAAAAAAATCACGGAGGCGCGAAGTCATATGTCTTTCAATGCGTTTTGATCTGTATCCTTGCCAGCCTCCTTCTTTAATGCGGCTGGGGACATCACTCTGAAGAGATCCCAGTTCAAAGATCTCTCCCATATAAATATTATACCATCTGGCTTCCTTTCGGTCGAAAGTCAGCACACAAATACGATGGTATTCAGTCAGGATCGCTGATAGCGGTCGGATATAGGGATTATGGTCAAAAATAATCATATTTCTGGGGGATTTAACCAAGTTAAAAACCTTCCACAGATCGCATTCACTGCCAGAAAAAATAGCCAGGCCCACGAAGTTTGACCCGGAAAGATTTTGCTGACAGTATTTCTCAATTTTTTCCAGATCCTGTACCAAAGATTCTTTTTTGGCTTTGGATAGCGACATCTCTTTAAGCTTTTTCCTGCTGTTAAACAGAAGGTTTTTTAAAGACAGTTGGATTTCTTTTTTTGTCAGCCTGTTTTTACTGGTGTCGAGAAAAAAAGAAGTGGTAAATAAATCCTTACATTTAAATTTTGCCAGAGTTTCGATTTGTTCCTGGCTCAGAAGTTTCATTTGACCTCCTTAAAAATTTGGGTAAATGGATATATAAAAGAACATATTTGTTTTGGAAAGAATTAGACAATTGACTCTATTATAATAAGTAGAAATCTGAATTTGTCAAGCAGGGGACTCCAGCAGTTCCTCTATTTTTTCTAAGCTTTTGAGCCTTAAGCAAGAATCAGTTCAGTTGATCCGAAAACACGCGGATTTTCCCCAGCTAGGAAAATCCGCTCGGATACAGTCTTCGCTCTCTTCTCCTTAAAGGAGAAGAACCATGCCCGCTCATCCTTGCTCACGGTTTTCTTTATCAATCTAACCTGATTCTTTTTACTGCTTTTTTAGCAAAAAATGGGTTTCTTCCTATTATTTGATAAAAAAATGAAAAGCATATATTTAAATGAAAATGAGCGGAAATTTAGGGGGAACTCCTGCTTATTTTATCACCGGTAATTTTTATGAATATTTCAGGCTAGCCTGAGTTATTCACGAGTTGAAAAGCAAGAGGATAACAGCTATAATATTTTTTCAGAGATTGTGACAGAAAGAAAGGTGTGCGGAAGTGGCGGAACTGGTAGACGCGTAAGCCTCAGGAGTTTATGGCCCAAAAGGCTGTGTGGGTTCGACTCCCACCTTCCGCACCATATAATCCTTGCGGTTATTTCATACGCAAATATGCCTTCCAAAGAAAATATATTGTAAATATTATATCAAAAATATTACTTTTTACGATGAAATAGATCGGGAGCTTGCGATGCGGGGAGACTTGAATTGTCTTGCCATTTACCATTTTCTATTAACCGGCTTTAACAATGAATCTAATCAACATGAATATCGGTATTTTTTATGAATAGTTCAGGTTAAACTGGATTATTCACGAGTCGAGGTTGCTGCAGATACGAGGCGCAGGGGATGAAGCTGTGGTCCTTCACTGCGAATGCGCTGCAACAAAGTAGATGCGGTAAGATCGGCTTGCCTGAAAGGTAAAAAATGTCGATTATTAATATAAATTACATCGTGAACGAAAAGGTAAAAAGAATTCACGTATCAATCAGAGTAGAATACTTATTAATAAAGATGTAGCATTCATCGGTATTTTTTATGAATAGTTCAGGTTAGTTGTTAGTTGAAAGGCAGAATGTTATAATAAAAATATGAATAGTGCAGGAGGACCTGGATTATACACAAAAGAGGTATCATACATATTGACATTTTTTATGAATAGTTCAGGATTGAGAGGAGTTTTAAGTGAGGAATAGACTCATATTATATTTATTAGCCGCTGTATTATTTTCCTTTGTATATAATGCTTCAGCTGGAGTAGGTGACCTTCCCAAACATCATAAAAAGTGGCTTGAAGAGGAAGTCGTGTATATTATAGCACCGGTGGAAAATGAGATTTTTTTACAGCTTAAAACAGATCGCGAAAGGGATATGTTTATTAAAGCCTTCTGGAAACATCGCGACCCTACCCTCAGCACTCCGGAGAACGAGTTCAAAACCGAGCATTACCGCCGGATAAATTATGCAAATCAATTTTTTGGACGCGCTCTCCCAAAAAAAGGCTGGAAAACCGACCGCGGCAGGATCTACATCATTCTTGGCGCTCCAAATGACATACAGAGGTTTGAGGGTAAAACTCAGGTTTATCCGACAGTGGTCTGGTTTTACCAGGGGCTGACTGATAAAGGGCTTCCCCCCGGGTTTAATCTGGTATTTTATCAGGAAGGCGGTCTGGGTGAATATGAATTGTATAGTCCGCTCGGAGACGGGCCGCAGGCCCTATTGACATCTTACCTTGGAGATCCTATGGATTACATGGCTGCTTATAGCCAGTTGCGTGAATTTGAACCCGAGCTTTCTGGTTATGCTATGACTTTGATCCCGGGAGATCGTTCGGATGGGATCGGCCGGCCTACCATGTCTTCAGATATATTAGTAAACCGGGTTGAATCCACGCCTGTTAGAGCAATAGAGGATAGATATGCCAGGAAATTCCTGGAATATAAGGACCTGGTCGAGGTGGAATATACAGCGAATTATATGGACTGCGATTCTCTGGTAAAGGTATTGAAGGATCCTTCGGGAATATATTTTGTTCATTACGCCATAGAACCGGAAAGGCTATCTGTAAACCAGTACCAGGACAAGTTTTACACAACCTTAAAATTAAATGGGACCGTTTCCACGATAGAGGGCAAAACAGTGTATCAGTTCGATAAGACTATCCATTTGGAATTTAAAGAGGAACAAATGAAAAAGGTAAGCAGCCGGCCTTTAAGTATCCGGGATATGTTTCCTTTGATTCCAGGCAAATTTCGCTTATCCGTACTGGTTAAAAATGAGATATCTAAAGAATTTACTTCTCTTGACCGAACCCTCCTTATTCCCGGAGAAGAAGATCGGATCCAGATGACTTCTCTGCTCTTAGGGTACCATATGAACTGGAATATTCCAGCCAACAACCGTCTGCGGCCTTTTCAGGCAGGAAGCTATCAGATGTATTTTCAGGCAAACCGTGTGTTTCTTAGAAAGGATGATATAGTGCTGGCGTATCAGATTCATGGCCTAAGCCTGGATGAAAAAGAGAAGGCAGTGATAAAATATAATTTTTACCGTGACGGAGAAGATTTTTTTAGTCTTTACAGAAAGATAAGTGAATATAGGAATATTCCGGATTTTGTAGAGAAGTTTTCGCTTAAAAATTTTTCCCCAGCCCACTACCGGGTCCGGGTTTCTCTCATTGTGGATAGCCAGGAAAAGCTTTTTGAGAGCGATGAATTTGATGTCACTTATATGGAAAGTATAGCCCGTCCCTGGATTTACAGCAAACTGTTGTCCGAAACTGAAAACCCGGTTTATTCTTTTGTCCTTGGTTCTCAGTTGTTTAATACCGGACAGATTGAAGCTGCTGAGGCCAAACTGGAGGCCGCTTTCCATAAAAATCCGGAAAATGCTGAATTTGCCCTGAATCTGGTTCGTGTTTATATGGAGAAAAAAAACTATGATGAAGTTCCAGCTGTCTTGCTTCCATTTGTAAACCTGGATGAACCTCCAAAATTCGAAATATATTTTATCCTGGGTAGAGCTTATCAGTACCGGAGCGAGTTAGCTCAAGCCATTGAGATATTTGAAAAAGCCATGAACCATCACGGCCTCAACACCAACTGCCTTAATGCGATCGGTGAATGCTATTTTCAGTTGGGGGATATGTCGGAGGCATTGACTGCCTGGATGAAATCGCTTGAGATCAATGTAGACCAGCCTAAAATAAAAAAAAATGTGGAAGCTTTAAAGGAGAAAAAATGATGCATCTTTTGCTTTCAAATAGATATATTCGGGAAAGGGGGCTGGTTATCCCGGGACTGATGATGCTATTTTGCCTCCTTCTGATCTTATCGATTTCCTGCCATTATTACAGCCTGGAGCAAAAGCTGGATCCTGAAAATTCGGAATGGTTAGACAAGGTCAGGTATATTATTACCTCTAAAGAACGGAAGATGTTTCTTGAACTTCCGGCTGCTGAAAAAGAAGAGTTTAAACAGGAATTCTGGGCCCGGCGCGACCCGGATCCTCAGACAGAAGAAAATGAGTTTAAAATGGAATATTACAACCGGATTGAAAGGGCGAATGAACTCTTCATAGGCGAAGGAAGGCCGGGTTGGCTTACTGATCGGGGGCGCATCTACGTTCTGTTTGGGCCTCCTATGGACCGGATAACAAATAATCCAAGTTATAATTGCAGTGAGACCTGGTATTATGGAAACTTTCCTGTTGTATTTGTTGATTCCTCTTGTTCCGGACATTATAGACTGGTGACCTATAACCTGACTCAGCTTCGTACTACGAATCTTATGTATATGCACCAATTAAGCAAGGCCCAAAGTCAGGCCCAACAGACCATTCAAGGCCAGGAAGGATTTTTCAATTTTAACTGGAAGGTCAAAGCCGGTCTGGTAGGGGGGGAAAGAGTGGAGGGTATTATATTTATAGAAGTGCCTTTTTCCCACCTGTGGCTTAAGGAAAAAGACGGAGAGATGGCAACAGTGCTTGAGCTCTATCTTGAAGTAAGGGATACAGATAAGAAGAAGATCTGGGAGTACGAAGAATCGTATGAAGTGAAAACTACAGAGGAGGAGCTGCAGGAAAGTAAAGGGATAAAATACAAGATCGAGCTCCCGTTTGTTATTGAAAAAAATGTTGAACTCCTCTGCAAGGGGCGGAATAAAATATTTGCCACCCTAAAAAACACGACTGGAAATAAAACTGTACGGAAAGTTCTGGGATTTGAGTTTAAATAGGCTCTCAAGCTTGAATAGAAAACGAGTATTAATTAAAATATTACATAGCACTACAATTATTGGAGGTTTTTGTGAGGAGTAAAAATGTCCTATTATCAGGTCTTTTGCTTTTATTGATTATCTGTATGACTTCATGGACTTTTTCCCAACAGGGACGGGGAAGGGGCCGGATCTATGGTACGGTTAAAGACACTGCCGGAAATCCTTTGAAGGATGTGAAGATAATTGCCGAACATATTGAATATGGAACCAAGTTTGAATCAAAATCAAACAAGAAAGGCATCTGGGCTATTGCCGGTTTAGGAACAGGCTATTTTCGTATTTCAGCGGAATTTGAAGGATATGGAACGGTTTTTCATGAGATGAAAGTCAGTCAGTTTTCAAAAAAAAATCCACCAGTCGATTTTACGCTCCAGAATGTCAGTGTCCAGGATTTTGGCGTCCCCGACATTAGAAATGAAGAGGCAATTGCTCTCTTTGAAGAAGGAAACAAGCTTTTTGAAGCGAAAGAATATTCTAAGGCTGTATTAAAATTTGAAGAGTTCTTAGAAAAAAATCCAGAGATCTATCAGGTAAACATTAATATCGGCAACTGCTATAAAGAAATTGGCGAATATGAAAAGGCAATTACTGCCTACAACATGATGCTGGATAAGATCAAGGAGGGGAAACCCGAACTGGCCGGAGATGAGGGAGCGGCTCGCGCTCTGTCCGGTATTGGCGAAACCTATATTAAACAAGGAGAGCTGGAAAAAGCGGCAGGATATCTACAGAAGGCTATTAGCATATTCCCGAAAGATGAGACATTAGCATTTAACATCGGTGAGATATTTTTTAAACAAGGGGAGACAGCTAAAGGTATTGAATATTTCACTCTAGCCACAGAGATTAAAAGCGACTGGGCTCCCCCTTACAGGCAGATGGGATATGCGTATTTAAATCAGGCCGATTATAAAATGGCGATTGAAAATTTTAAAAAATTTATTGAACTTGCTCCGGATGATCCTCTGACCCCGACTATAAACAACCTGATTCCCAAGCTGGAAGAGATGATAAAATAGCAGTTCAGCTCTCAAGCCGATTACCTGATTTCTAAAAGTTTCCTCAGCCTTTTCCCTTTATTGTTATCCGTTACACTCAAATAGATATATTTACTGCCGGGGGGAAGGTCCAGAGTCCATTCCCTGTGGATATAAAGTTCATCTGAGAGTATCTTTTTTGACATGGTTAAAATAAATTAAAAATTAAAGCTCAGGCCGAACTTGATGATTCTGCTTGTGTAAGGGCCGTAAATATTGCTGCAATCCACATACCTTTCATAGGTCGGATTATCGGGGTCCCGGTAGTCAAGGAAGCCGCCTGAGTTTGAGACAACCTGATAGCCGTTTTTTCCCAAAGCATTCAATATGTCGATATATCCACTTATAGATGTAGCTTTGCCCAGAGCGAAGCTTTTCTCGATTCTAAGGTCTAAATAGGTTAACGCTGGAGTTCTCCTGGCGCCTTTTTCTTCAGTTGGGATTGTGTAGCATGCTCCTGGGTCCCAATATTTTGGGTCTTCCGGGATATAGACTGTCACTGTCCTGTTCCAAGGTGAGCCGGAGCGGTGATTAAAATAGGCGCTTAAGACAAAGTCATAAGGAAGGATAACAGAACTCTGGATTTTTATATTAAGCGGTCGGTCGTAATCCAACCGGCCTTCTGGATATAGTAAGTCATTAGGAGTGTTGTAAGTCATTGTGTTTCCAATATTACCCCAGGTCTTGCTCCAGATGATCGAAGTCAGCAACTGCCAGTTATGGGACATTCGTTTATTGAGTACAAACTGGAGGGCGGTATATTTACGGAAACCTGTTTCCAGGTTAGTAAAATAAAGGTGCCGGCTGCCGGGTGATTCGGCTAATTCAGCATAGCAAAAAGCGGAATAGTCGTCATTAGTACCAAAAAGACCGTCTTCACCCGGATCCATGAATTCAAACTTTTCCCATAAGGGGCTGTCAGGGCTGTATCCTTTCCAGGCTTCGTCTGCGCCATATCCATAATCATTGACACCTGCTAATATATTCTGTTTGTGTTTATAGATGAAGGTTATCCCGGCCCTGATATCACGCGCTATTTCTCTTTCAATACCCAGGGTGTATTCGTCAGTAAAAGGAGCCGAGGCCTTGGTATCCAGTTTATCTGCCAGGCTATATGCTTCAGGGTCATCAGCAAGGTAAAGCGCTGTATAGGAATCATTAACGTCCGGAATCTGGTCGTAATTTATATCCGTCCAATACCAGGAACTCAAGCGGGGGGATACTGAGTTTACTTGATTGAAATGACTGGGCATAAGGTATTCAAAGTTGCGGGCGAAAGAGCCTTTGATAAGGGTTTTGCCGTCATTTAAAATGTCAAAAGCAAACCCGATACGGGGAGATATGTTTATCCAGTTTAAAGCATTGATCGCTTGGGTAGAGAAACCTTTATATTGTAAGCCTAATCCGGGGAGGATGTCGAAGATCCCATATGTATCAGCGGATGCGTATTGCATTTGTCCAGGAAAATTTCCGCTGCTGTAATTAGCTCGAAATCCCAGATTAAAAGTCAGGCGTCCGCCGATCGTAAGGTTATCCTGGGCAAAAATGCTGATACGGGATTTTACGGTTTTCTGAATAGATGCTCCTTCTGCCGGTCCGCAGGTATAGGCATAAAGCTGGGTTCGATTGGAAGTTTTTGAGTCAGGGTAGGCATAGATATTGCCTCGGTAATAATGAATATAAAAGGGGTTTTCTCTCCAAAAGTTCGACCTGTTCTCATTCCACTCATATTCGGCCCCGAACCTCAATTCATGGCTGCTCCCTAGGATATTATCGGCAAAAAAGGAACCGGTCATACCTGGGTTGATTCTTTGCTGGGTCCGGATATCTTGATAGGGTGGGTTATTTGTGTAAACATCATAATATCTGTCATATAAGCGTGGTTCTCCGGCTAAGGCATTCTCACCGTAACGAAGAGGTAACATGCGGTAGATGTATCCAACCCGAGCATCCAAGAAAAAATTTTTCTGCATAACATAATAGACATTTCCTATTACTAAATGGCTCATTTCGTTACGCCGTTTGCTAACAGCGGAGCTGTCAAGATAATTTTCTATTTGGTCGGCATAAAAATTTTCAGAGATAGAAGTCAGGTTATAAGTAGCAGTAATGCGGAGCTTCTGCATCGGGTTAGTTGTCAATTTTCCAAAGAGATTGTACTCGGAATGGGGGGCTTCATCTATTTCCATGTATTTTTCGTCAGTTGCCTGAGTTTGATCCCAGTTAATGTGGTTAAAATCCCGGGTCCAGTTAAAATAGCGGGCATTTAGGAAATACCAAGCCAAGCCTTTCCAAAATGCTCCTCCCAAGGAAAGTGACAGGTCTTTTTGTGAGTTTATGCCGGCAGGTTTTTCCAAAGCGACTGCTTCCAGCTCCTCTTTACTTAAAAGACTTTTCTGCATGTCCTGGTTAAAATATTCAAATAAGGTATTACCTTGAAAGTCGTTTCCGCCGGACTTGGCTATGATATTGATATAACCCCCATCTGCTATTTCAGTATCAGCTTGATGGCCTGCGATTCCCATCAACACTTCTTCGTAAACATCTATATTGATATTGGTTATGGGACACATAGTGATCGGGTCGTTGAAAGATATTCCCTCTAAATAGTATTGATTGCCTGATAAGGTGCCGCCAGAGATACTGGAAGTGCGGTTAAGGTTTTTTTCGTCAGATACTGAACCAGGGATTGCCTTTATGATTTCATGCAGGTCACGTGACATGGGGATATTGCGGATCAGATCTTTTGAAAAATTAAGAGAAGTTTTTGATGTCCTTAAATTTAGAGAAGGGTTATGCGCGGGTGATATAACTTTTTCCCCTGTAGAGCTGGTTTCCATTGTAATGGTTTGAAATATTTTTTTTCCTGCTTCGATATCGAATCCTTTCCGGATATCCGTCTTATATCCAGGAAGTTCTATGTGAAGTGTGTATCCTTTTCCAGGCGGGAGTTGGGGGAACCTAAAGATGCCGTCCTGTTCAGTGGCTACGAATAACTGCACCTGCAGAGCAGGCCCTTTGATAGTAACACTTACATTGGCGAGAGCTTTGGCTTCTGTATCAATGACTTTTCCGGATACGGAACCGGTCGATTTGACCTGGGCATTGAGGAAAACCGTTGAAATAAAGATCAATATAGTGACGATTTGTATTTTTTTTAGGTCTTTTAGCAATTTCAACTCCTTTTCTATCCCGCCTATAATAACATTTTTAGCACTGCCTGATAATATGTAATTTAATTTAATTATCTGAAGTTCCCCTTTTTTTCTAAGTTTAAGTGCAATAAGCAATAATCCGCTCGGATACAGTATTATTTTTATAGCTAATCCGGAGAAAATGGTTTTCTAATTGGGTTTATTATAAGTTATTAATAGGGGGGTAACTCCTGAAAATTTAATTAAAAAAAAAGGGGAGGCATTCTCGCCTCCCCTCTTTTCTGATTAATAGTTAGAAGCTGAATCTGGCTCCGATTCTAAAGGAACGTACTCCATAGATACTGGATACGGTACCGTAGAGGCTGTAGAGTGTGTAGTCAAGATTGTAATATTTGAGCCTGCCATTGGGATTCTCATAGAGGTTTACTCCGCTGCGACCTGCAAGGTTGAATATATCGACATAGAGGTTAAGTTTACCGATACCACCGAAAAGAATGCTTTTTTCGACTCTAAGGTCAATATTTGTATAGGGGTGATTTCTGCGGGAACCAAGCGGTTCGGCATTTACACTGACATAACTTTCATACACATCCATGCTAGAGGGGAAATAGACCCGCTCAAGAGTTCTGTTCCAGGCACTTCCGGAACGGTGTTGGAAATAACCGCTGAGTATGAAATCGTAGGGTAGGATAACAGAACCCATGATCTTGATCTGCAACGGGCGGTCAAAGTAAAGCGGACCGTAGGAGTTTATCAGAGTATTGGGATTGTCGAACATGGAGGATTCGCCTTCGGTAGCACCGTATTGAGCGGAGGCGTTTCCTTTAAACGAGCTGTAGAGGATTGACCCTTTAAGTGTCCATTTACTGTTTGACATCCGCTTATCAAAAGTAAGGATAGCTGCCCAGTATTTTCGCTCTGCTTCCGGGGGATTTGTTCCCATCCAGGTCTTTACGGGCCGGTCTTCCCTAAGTCCGTAAATAGTAAGGGGTTCATCGTCAGAGGTGCCGAATTCACCGTCCCAGCCGGGATCGATAACGTCATATGGAAGCCAGATGAGGCCGTTTTCATCTGTGGCTGTGGCGTCGTAGCCGTTATTAACATCAATATCTTCAACGATATTTTTATTCTGCTTTACGACAAATTGCAGTCCTACCCTGAAGTTTTTTACTAGTTCATGTTCGATCCCCGCCATATATTCGTGCATATAGGGAGGTTTAAGGTCACTCTTATAATACTCGTAGTTGGGATCCTGTTCGGGTGTGCTGGGGAGAGTGTACCCATCATCTGGGGGAAGGTCCATTAATTTGTTGCCATTGTAATCGTACCAGTAATAGCTGACAGAGCCAGCCCCAAAGATCTGTGCTCCATTGTATTTAGCTGACCAGACCGGTTCGTAATAGCGGGAAAAGTGGAGTTTCAGGGCGGTTTTGCCGTTGCCGAAAAGGTCGTACACAAAGCCGATACGGGGAGAAAGAGTAGTAAATGTAACGATTTTTTTGTAAGGGGTGGTCAAAGCGTCAAAGGGAGAGATCGGCCCAATCTCATTATGGTACTGGTCAATCAGTGCTTCTAAAAGCTCATTAGTCGCTAAGGCTGGATTTTGAAGCTCCGGTGAGTGATCATAACGAAGCTGGGGGCGGGTCTGTTCCGGTTCGAATTGGAAGGAGTGGTCTAAGCGAAGGCCGACATTAACAGCCAGCTTGCCGGTTGAAAGGCTGTCCTGGGCAAAGGCGGAGTAGCGGCGGGTATTGTCGACCACATCCCACATCCCTTTTTCAGGCGGACAGTAGCGGATTCTTAAACGTCCCCTTTTTCCTGAGGTGGAATAGTAATAGGGATTTCCTCCTGCCCAATCACGCCAGTAGGAATAATATGGGTTTTCGCGGAACCAGTCTCTGTGGTATTCGGTCTGTTCGACCTCCACTCCTGCTTTGAATTCATGGCTTGCACCTAAAAAATCGTCTTTGAAGTGGGTCATTGAGGCTGAGCCCAGCATTTTTTTACGCACATATTCGTCATCATAAGAGGTGCGTCCCCAGTAGACCCTCTCAGCCCTGTCATAATAGGTGTAATTCCCCTCAAGCCCTGGCTGGACATTGATGGGGAAATAACGGTTGATATAGGTGCCGCGGATATCCAGGAAAGTGTTCTGGTCAAAGACCCAGTTGAGCTGGTGAGTGGTGGTGTAGGTGTTCTCATGGTTCCAGACACCGGTGTAATCCCATGAATAACTGGAGCCTACCCGATTGGTATAGATGGGCTCATAGAGGTGGTTGTAATGCAGCATGCCCATATAGCGGATCTTGTCTGTGAACTGGAATGTCAGTTTGCCGAAGCCCAGCCATTCCTCGTGCTCCAGGTCATAGTGAGGGCTGCTGATGCCCAGCTCTTCCATCCGTTTTTCCGGGGTATACTGGTTTACTTTTTCCCAGATCAGGCGCCGGGCGTTCAGGAAAAACCAGAGACGGTCTTTGATGAGCGGGCCGCCGAAGTTTAAGGATAGATCTTTGTAATCACTGAAACTCTGCGGGTCGTCAACATCCAGGGCTTCGATCTCTTCATCGGTGAAAAGATTTTCAGCAAAGCTGGAGCCTGTGTAATAGGTAGTGACTCCGCCGGAAAATTTATTTCCGCCGCTTTTGGTAACGATGTTTACATATACAGAGTCGGTTTGGCCGACTTCGGCTGGTAAAGCACCCACTCCGAACTCGATCTCTTCATAAACATCGACATTGATGTTTGCCATGGAGTAAAAAGTGGCTGGGTCGTTCATAGGAACTCCGTCCAGGGCATAGAGAGTACTTCTTACAGTTCCCCCCAGGATGGATGAGGTCCGCCGGTAAGCCCTGCCTTCAGAAATAGCGCCGGGGATAGAGTTCTGGATGTCGTAGAGGTCGCGGTTCATGGGGATACTTGCAATAAAATCCGAGGTGTAATTGATACTGGATTTAGAAGTTTTTACATCCACAACAGGTGATTCGGCCGTAACCGTGATCTCTTCTTCGACCGCAGACATTTCCATTTCAATATTGACTTCAGTAGTGCTCCCGATACTTACTATAAGGCCTTTTCTCACGTGAGTATTAAATCCCGGCATTTCTACCCTAAGTTCATAACCGGAACCGGGAGAAAGAGCCGGAAAACGGAATTTTCCTGAGTCTGTGGTCATATAAGACCTGTGTCCTAGTAATTTGGTCCCTGTGAGAGTTATGGTTGCTCCGGGGAGACCGTTTCCTTCAGAGTCAAGGATTGTTCCGCTTATTAATCCTGTCTGTCTTCCCTGGGCTAAGCTGACTGATGTTAGCCCGAAAGCCAGAAACAGGATCAAAAAAACTTTGAAAATTTTAATCTTCATCTTCCCTCCTTAGTTTTAATTTTTTGTGGTATTAAGTTTCCCTTGATAATTACTCGGGTGCATCACCCCCTGTTTTTTAATTCCATAAGTGTTTTTTTATGCTCTTTTCTTGAATCTTATTTTAAAGATACCGCAAAAAATGTGCCAATGTCAAGCTTTTATATAACCGCAGTAGACTCAATAATATAGAGAGCTGACAATATTTAATTATTATGAAAAAATCCAAAATTATGGATTTTCTTCTTCCCCTTTGGACTCCCTTCCTTGGCCCGGTTAATAATTACAAACAGCGGTGCTTATGGGATTCAAAAGGATATATATAGAGTAAGGCGTTTTTTCCCAATCCGGACATACCCGGCCTTTTTATGTTTTATATTCAGAGTATAAATCCAAAAATAAGAAATAATAGTAAAGCTGCTACCCCGGCTGCAAGGGCATACGGGAGCTGGGTGCGTACATGATCGATGTGATCGGTAGCAGAGGCCATTGATGAAATGATAGTGGTGTCTGATATAGGTGAGCAGTGATCTCCAAATACGCCTCCCCCCAATACGGACGCGATCATCAAGCCAGGATGTAGTCCAATAACATTGATCATTGGAACGGCTATGGGGATCATAATGGCAAATGTGCCCCAGGAGGTACCGGTCGAAAAGGCGATGAAGCTGGAGATAAGAAACAGGACAGCAGGAATAATTCCGGACGGGAGAGTGGATTTAGCCGCCTGGGCAACAAAGGGACCGGTCCCGAGCGCTTCACAGGTGTCTCCGATGGCAAATGCCAGGATCATTAAACTAGCCAGCGGAACCAGACCGCCTACCCCTTTCATAAAGTAATCCATGATCTCTTTGGTTTTCATTATGCCCTGCAGACGGTAAGCAACGGCTGCGACACCCACTCCGCAGATCACAGCCCAGAGTACGGAAATTGAGCCTGAGCCTTTCATCAGATTCCCCCGGCCGGTAATCATCAGCACAACCGGCATCGTTACAACCATGATGCCCACCGGCAGGATCATGTTGATCGCCCGGTGCGGTATTCCAGCTTTTGCTTTGACTTTGACAACTTCATCCGCGACCAATGGTTCGGCTCCGTCGCGCAGCAGCTTTCCTTCTTCCCAAACCCGCTTTTCCGCTTTTTTCATGGGACCGAAATCTTTCCCTGTCAATACGACGAAAAGCACCAGGCCCAGAGCCAGGAAGGCGTAAAAGTTAAATGGAATGGAGGCGACAAAAACCCGGATGGGATTATCTATCCCCTGGGATGCCAGGAGGCTCAGGATAAAGGCTCCCCATGCATTAAGGGGAATGATGATGCATTTTGGGGCCGAGGTCGAATCCAGGATATAGCTGAGCTTCTCGCGTGAGATCTTCAGTTTATCAAATATAGGCCGGGAAACAGCACCGGCCACCAGGACACAGATACTGGATTCAATAAATATTATGACGCCCAGGAACCAGGCCAGCAGCCCGGCTGACTTGCGGGTTTTGACCAGCCCTTTACCGGTGATCCAGTCGACAAAACCCTGCATCCCGCCGGAGTATTGGGTGAGAGTTATAATGGCGCCGATCATAGCACTGAACAGAATTACCCGGGTATTGTCAGCATCCTCGAATACAGCGACCAGAACATTGACGGTCTGGATAAACCCGGTTAGAGGATTGCCGCCGTGGATAATGGTCCAGCCCAGCCAAATCCCCAGGGTTAAAGATATATAGACCTGTTTGGTCCTGATAGCCATAAAAATCGCTAGGACCGGAGTTAGGATCGAAAGCCAGCCGTATGTTTCCATGATCTGTGAAAAAAACCTTAACACTGCCATGATTGATTGTCAAATACATAAACTTATCCACTAAATATATTGTGGTATTGCTTAGGTGCACAAAAAGTTACTTCTGCAGGGCACACTCCTGCTGCGTGAATTATTCAGGTTAAGTGAGCCCACAAATAACGAGTTATAGAGGGATTCCGGGACATCCTCAAATTCATCGCGTCTGGCGTAAGAACCACCTGCCGTTAAATCATAAGCTGTGCGTATCGTTGCCAGTTACCGAGTGATTGGTTTTTAAATTTCATGTTCGTTTCCGAAAAAGGGAAAAATGTAATCACCGTTGCTGGACATAAGGAAATGACTGACTTATAATATTTATGCAGGAAATGTCATATGCAGATGAAAAGTATCAACAGAAGTTGTTTTTCCGCTGCGGTTTTTTTATATTTATTTTGCTCGGCTTCGGATTTTTCTTTCCTGCATCCGCACAGCAACCTGTGACCGGCGGCGAAGAAGGGATTATCCATGTCAGAAAATTAAAACAGATCAAGGGCCGGGTTCATTTGGAGTGGCTTTATCTTGAGGATAACATAGATAACCTTCCCGCACAGAAGGAATTGATTCGCAGCGGTGAACCGGTAGAGTTTACATCAGGGTATCTTTATCATGGCCGGGACGGTTGTGGATGAGACCGATCCGGGCAGTAGCAATGACTGTTTACAGGAACGGCTCCGCTGGCAGGCTAAAGTCAATATCACCCGTTTTATCGATGATATGGCAGGCGACCATGAACTGAAGGCCGGGATCGAATATGAGCGCGGAGAGTCTCGTAATGCCGCTAATTATTTCCCGGATGAATACGGGATGGGCATGTATTACACTATGAACGGAGTTCCTTATATGTCCATCAGTTTCGATCCTCCGGAGATGGACACCAATGTTGATCCCTATAATCAGTTCGCTGTTTTCGCACAGGATTCCTGGGCGAATCAATCGTTTCATCAATCTTAACATTGGATTTCGTTTTAACTATATCGATGCTTATACTCCGCCTCAACACCAGCAGACAATCAAACTGCCCATCGCTGATTGGAAAACCCTTGAACCGCGGATCGCCCTGGGGATCGATCCCTTCGGTGATGGAAAATCCGGGATAAAATTGAGTTTTTCACGTTATGCCACCATGATGTGGACCTGGTTCTATGGACTCAATCCCAATAGCTCTACTATGAACATGTACTACATATTGGGCCCGGGACAGTTTTATCCGCTGTTCTCTTCGTCCCCCTATGCTTTTGAAATCGATTCAGATTTGAAGCGACCCTATGTGAACGAGGTGTTTGTCTCGGTCGAGCGTAACATCGGTAAAGATTTTTTGATCAAGCTGAATTTTGTCGACCGGCAGTTCAAAGACTTTATCACTATCATAGACAGTGCTCGTACTGAAGAATGGTATAATCCGATCCAGGTGACCAACCCGCTGACCGGAGAAGCCATGACTGTTTACAACTGGAACATGAACTCTCCGGATCCGGTAGACTACTATAATAATGATCCCCGCGCAGAAAGATCATACCGGGCGCTAATTTTTGAGCTCACAAAACGCATGTCGCACAACTTTCAGTTTCGCCTGAGCTACACATACAGTCAGCTTAAAGGTACCACCAGCACATCGAGCAGTATGAAGGCAACCGGACCCTGGAACGATCCCAATTACACCATCAACAACTATGGACTTTTAAGCGGAGACCACGCCCATGTCATAAAGTTCCAGGGAATCTATATGGCGCCTCTAGGTTTTGTCCTTAGCACGGCCTATAATGGCAGATCGGGTTATCCCTATGGTTATTATTTTCAGACGCGTCTCAATCAAGGCATGACCAGTTTTCCAGCGGAGGCCCCCGATAAGCGCCGGACGCCTTTTACTCATTATTGGGACGTGCGTATCGCCAAAGATTTCAATATCAAGCAGGTAAAGTTGAGCTTTTTTGCAGAAGTTTACAATGTGCTGAATCTTAATGGGACTACCAGCTTGTATTCTCAGGTCGGCAATCCTTATTATGAACTCGACCAGGTTATGGGCATCCAAGCACCTCGGATCGCTATGCTGGGATGTCGAATTGTTTTCTAAATTCTTATCTACATAAAAAAAGGCGGCTTCGTTTAAAGCCGCCTTTTTTTCCTTAGAAGATTATTCGATTAATTAAAAAGAGGGAAGACGTTCCGGAAAAGGAATTCTTTTATCTCCCGGTCCAGAACACGGGTGCTTTGTTCCTTGTCACGTCCTGTTGTATTGAATCCCACCACATAGGCCGTACGGTCCTTGGTATTAAGATAAAAATGGGTCACGTAAGCGTTTTGCCCGCCGCTGTGACAGACAAAACTCATATTGTAGTTGTCCTCAAGAAAGAATGTCAGGCCCATTGAATCCCGGCGGTTTTCTCCTGGGAAATCAGCCTCGAACCGGGCGATTTCGATCTGAGCCTGGAACATTTCTTCCAGAGAGGATCTTTTTAGTACCTGGTCATAAATATCAGTTTTGGTTGCGTCTCCCATAAGAAAATTGATGTATTTAAAAAAGTCATCAAAAGGGCATTTCAAGCCGCCGTTTGCAACAGTGATGCCGGTATTGACATCAGGGATTGCGGGGACAAGCTTTCCTTTCCGGATCCAGTAGCTTTGGCTTTTATCTTTCATCAGATAATAAGGGGTAGTGTCGAAATAGCTGTGGTACATTTTGAGAGGCTTAAAAATGTTTTTATCGATATAGACTTCCCAGTCATCGGTGGTTAGCAGTTCCACCACTCTGCCCAGAAAAATTATGCCGGGATTGGAGTAACTCCACTTGCTGCCCGGTTTGAAATGGATCTCAGTATAAGGGATCATGGCGACCAGTTGCTCCCAATGCAAAGGTTCATGCGGGTGCCAGGCCTTGCTTTTCCAGGGCCAGGATGAGCCCCGGAATCCGGAACTGTGGCTCATCAGATGCCTTATAGTGATCTCACTCATGTTCCCGAAGGGATTGTGGACATTTCTGAGTTCAGGGATGTACTTGATGATAGGATCATCCAACTTTAAAAGTCCCCGGTCACGCAGCTGCATTATAGCGATGCCGCAAAAGGTTTTTGTTATTGAAGCCCAGTGAAAGATGGTGTCTTTGTCAACCGGGCGGTCAAGTTCCTTATTGGCCAGCCCGTAATCCTCCCGGGCCAGGACTCGGTTGTCATAAATAAACATAAAGGAACTGCCGACAATACTGTGTTTTTTTAAAGATTTTTCATAAAAGGTTTTAAATTTTGTCATGATCTGTTGGAATTCTTTGGGCGTTTCTGTTCCAGCATTGACATAAACGCAGGATAAGACCAGGCTGATAAAAAGTAGTAAAGTCGGAATAGGTTTTTTCGCTGGATTTTTTTGCATAAAATGCCTCCTTTAGCCCCTAGGGCCGTTTTAACACTTGAATTTTTTTAATGATGACTGTATCATTTACTTAAACATATGGTTATATATATAATCATATTATCAGGAGGCTGGAATTTGTCAAGCTGTAATATATTTATATCCGGGCAAAAAATCCGGCGGAAATGCTTAAATTTAAGGAGAAAAAGAATATGAAACGAAGAGAGTTTATATTCGGAAGCGCCAAAGCTGCAGCTGGGGCGGCCTTAATGTTGAATGGATCGAGGTTTTCAGCGGCCAGGAATGCAGAGCCTCCCCATCCCCTGTATTTTGATGGGCTGACTTTTTTTGGCGCCCGTAAAGGCGACCTTGCGAAATCCGGCTTAAGCGGTTTAATTTGGGATGTTTCCGCTGGTGATATCGTGGATGGGAAATTTATCCGCAGTCTTGTTCCTACTCTGAAGTCGATCGTTAAAGCCAATCGATTATTAAGGGATAACCAGGATGGACTCTTTCTTGCTACCCGGGGCAGCCAGATAAAGCAAGCCTACAAGAACGGGAAGATCGCTGTTTTCCTGCAATTTCAAAGCCTGGAATCCATTTCCGAGGACCTGGAAATGATGGATGTTTTTTATGAGCTGGGACTGCGGATCTGTCAATTTAACCATCATTACAGCAATGCCTTCGCCGGAGGTTCTCTGGTCCCGAATCTGACCGGTTTGACCAAGCTCGGTTTTGAGGCGATTTGATTGTAAAGATCGGTGACTTGTCCGGATATTCGGCTGCCCGGATCATAAACGCGGAAGGTAAAATCGTCAATTATTTATCCCAGGGTGTGACCACGGTTGTCACGGGGAACTGCGGTTATGGGCTGCTTAATATTGCCGAGATCGCAGAACTCTGGAATGAGCAGGGGATCGGCACCAACGCAGTGCAGTTGGCAGGTTTTGGGACCATACGGCGGCATCTACTCCAGCCATATGCGCAGTGAAGAGGAAAAACTAGGGGAAGCGGTCGCAGAGACTATCACGATCGGACGTGAATCCGGCATCAGGATCAATACCTCTCATCTGACGGCGGAGCGATCCCATTTGGACGGGGAGGGACACATCCCCGCAATTATGGTTCGTTTACCCGGGTGCTGCGAAAATACGTCCGGGAAGAAAAGCTTATGTCCTTGGAAGCGGCAATCCGTAAGATGACCTCCCTTCCGGCTCAGCTGCTGAGGCTGCGGAAAAGAGGACTGCTTCTCGAAGGATATAAGGCTGATATAGCGATATTCGATCGGAACACTGTCCGGGATAATGCGACTTTCCTGAAACCGCACCAGTACAGCACCGGCGTCGCTTATGTTCTGGTAAATGGAAAAATCTGTATTTCCGAAGGTGAATTTAATAATATATTCAATGGCAAAGCTCTGCTTTTAACAAAAAATTGATGGATTCCTGGGAGAGATATCCTTTAATTATGTGGTCCCCCAATTATTATCGGATGATGTTGAGCTCCCTTGCCCGGCGATGTCCTGTTAGGGCTGACGGTCTCTTTAGCTGCGGTTTATGTGAAATATGTTGTCTTTCAACAGTCTGAGAGACATGGGATCGACTCGATCAAGAACATTATAAACAGGTTTGTTATCCGGAGCCTGGCTACTTACGGCCTTAAACACAGGAGGAGTCACCAGCAGCGCATCCGCTTTTTCGATAACCGATCGCATCTTGGAATTATCCGCCAGAGTACTGGAGGAAAACTTTATATCCCGCCCGAGTTCGGATTTTAGCAGGTCTGTGTAGAAAGGTATCGACTTCTGATCCCGGCAGATAAATCCGAAATGAGCATTTTCCCGGTAATCCTCCAATAAACGCCTAGTTTCCGGAGACATATTGGTAACCAATACATGCACATCGACGGCTTGGTTACCCAGTAGGCCTTGAACCTCATTGACATGGAAACCGGTTGTAATGATTGCCAGCAGTTTCCCCTTAGATTTTGGCAGCGAAGTCAGCGCTTTCTTCAGATCTGTCAGCAGGACCGGCCGGACCTTGAGGCTCAGGTACTCTTCCAGAATGGCTGATATCTCTTTAACTTGAAGCATATTACATTCGGTAAAGATGAGATACTGCCGTTCTTCGTCCCAGGATACTTCGGTGATCGCTTTTTGAACAAGTTTTTCAATTGCCGGCAGTGTCATTCCCTGTCTCAGCATCCGGCGGATCAGGATTCTGGCGGACTCCAGCGGGTCCAGCTCGTAATGAGTTTCCGGAGTGATGTCCGGAAGGCTGGATTCGCTCAGATTGACAAAGGTGCCGGTGCCCCTTTTCATCGTCACCAGATACTCTTTTTCGAGCTCTTTGTAAGCTTTTCGGACGGTGTCAAAGTTTATGTCAAGTTGGCGAGCCAGTTCATTGACACCTGGTAGCTGCTGATGATCCTTGAGCACACCTGTTGAAATGTAATATTTGATCAGATCCTTAAGCTGAAGGTAAAGTGGTATCTTGTTTTCTTTTTCGATAAACCAATTAATCATTTTTGCAACCCTGACGTTTATAAATTTATATTATAACAAAAGTTATTCCAAAATATCAATTATTCCGTAAAATTTACCGGTTTGTCCATATTATGGATTCTCCCTGAGATTAAGTCAGTCCCTGAGCAGCCTGGATTATTCATAAAAAATCTCCATTTCACGCCAAATACTGTAGCCGGGCAGAAGGGTAAATCCTACCTGGTCTGTGCCGGTTGTCAGGATACAGCCCGCCTGCCAGGCTTGGTGAATGAATTCCCGGCAGTTGCGCATTATCTCAGCCGCATTTGGGAATAGTGGTTTGGCCAGACGTTTCTCCACCACTGCCCAGGCCTCGGGTGTAAAATAAGATTTCTGTTCATCCATCTTGCACTGTGATGGGTCGATCGGCTCTAAAACCACCGCAGTAGGTGTCAGAACAGTTCTATATTCAGATGCCAGTCGGATTATCTGTTTGAATTCGGGCCGGCTCATGTCGAGCTGGGCCTCAAACGTCCCTGTTCAGACGCCGTCAATGTAAGATTCGAAATCTCCTTGGCCAAAGATCTGGCTTTCAAGATCAATGGGATCTATCAGGCTCCTTGTATGGGCGCATAACGGGCATATTTCCAATGCCGGTTGGGGGCCGGGATATAAGGCCATGGGAGCGTATCTCAAGGATCTGCTTGGTGATAAGTATTACAGCTTAGGTTTTGCTTTCAACCGGGGAGGATTCCAGGCTCGCCTGATGGATCCTGAAAGCGAGCAGAACGGAGCCCTGATCGAACACAAGGTGGGTGAAGCGCCTGAAGGTTCGGTGGGATGGTATTTGGCGCAAGCTGAGATAGATATAACGGTTGAGAGCCGGTTAGAGACAAAAAAGGCTGATCAAGCCTCCGGTATGCCAGAAAAGTACATTTCCATCTGGTTTGAAGCGGCGGGCTCGAACAAAGGCCAGCAGCGCCGCTGCGGCCTTGGCTGTATAGACAGGATCGAGCAGGATGCCCTCCAGTTGATTAAGCATCTTAGTGGCTTCCAATGAAGCTTGTGTGGGCGATCCATACCCTTCTCCGATGAAATTCTCATCGACTTCTATCTCTTTTTCCAAGATTCCCAGCGAGGATCCGAAATCTTTGAGAACAGGAAGGCCTATTTCAATGATCGTCTGTTTTATGCTCTGACTGGGGTCATCGGGGCTGATCCCGATGATATCCATTTCCGGACGATTGAACAGGCGTTTGCCGATCTCGAGTCCGGCCTGGGTTCCTCCGGAAGAACTGGAGATGATGATGTGATCGAAGCGGATCCCCAACTCGGCTTCCTGCGTCAGAAGTTCCGCGAATGCTGTGACGAATCCAAGAGTGCCCAGGCTGTCCGATGCTCCCAGCGGAATACGGTAGACTTTTTCTCCTTCTGACTCCATTCGGGCGGCTACGGATTCCATCTTTTGGCAGCGGTCCTCCCGGGACGGTATAAGGTGGATGGGAATTTCAAGCTTCCTGTTGATCAGATAGTTCCCGCAAGGGGGATCGGGGGGGTCGCCGTTGAGGATTAATTCACATTTCAGGCCGAATCTCCGGGCGACCATGGCTGTGGTGCGGGCATGATTTGACTGTACCGAACCCACTGTCAATACGGCAGTTGTCTTCTGCTCCACAGCGTCCGCCATCATATATTCCAGTTTGCGAACTTTATTTCCTCCGACCAGGTATCCGATATAGTCATCCCGCTTTATGTAAATGTTGGGGGAGGATTGAAGACAGGCTTTGAGAAAAGGACAGGTCTCAATGGGAGTCGGGCGGTTTGCCAGACGCAGGCAGGGAATTTTTGTCAGCTTGTCGTTTATAATTTTAGTATCGGTCAAAAGCTACTCCAATGTGTATAATAATTAAATTAAATATATATATAACCATATATATAAAATATAGAAATTATTGTCAAGCAATGATTTCATTTTGACACATTTCTAAGGATTTCCTTCAACGAAGAAATTCAGTAAAAACATCTCCCTCTTTCATTACAAAAACCAATTGTCCGATACTGTGCTGCCCCAGATCCAAGCGGCCAGAACCGGAATCAATCCGATTCTAAGGATAAACAGCTCAAGTGAGCCGGCTTTAATTTTATGGAAATGGTTTGTTAGCTACTCATACCGCAGAGATTTTACCGGATCAGAACGGGCGGCCCTTGCTTCCCGCACCGAAACCCGGAGCAGAGAATTAAGCAGCCTGACTCTGATTAGGGGGCTTTTTTTCTTTTTCACTATATATATATGTATACGAAAAGTGAATAAAAATGTTGACTTGTGATTTGGGGGGGAGAGTTGACATATAGAATCCGGGAGGAGTTGCTTTGCAGTCATTCTGGGGACTGGTGCTCTTCTTTAAAGCACCTGTCCCCTTTAAAGATGACCAATCACCTTTTATTTACAAATTATTTCGGCTTTATTGCTGGATATATTAGTTGAAGTATAACGTTGAGGCTCAGCTGCGGATATTGCATGAATCCGTGTTCTTATGACTGTCGGCAGCATCCGATTGTTATGCCTTCTAAACTTCCTTTTCTTTTTTTTGTACCTTTTACACACGATATAAGTCACAGGTTCAAAATTTGCATTTGACTGTTTTTATCCTTTTCCAAATATATGGTTCATCCCGCCCAAAATTTCATCCAAAGAAACGACTTCAATTTTCTTATGAAGCGAGTAACACTTCTTCCCAGGATAAACGACGACGATGTGTTCTAGCTTCAAATCGTCAAGTGCAATGCGCATGGAGGGCGTCATGGACGGCGCGTCCGCCCGTTTGATCTCAATGCCGAACATTCTTCCGCCTTTTGAGAAAACAAGATCGATCTCCGCTCCCTGATGCGTCGCCCAGAAATAGACATAGTCCAGTTCAAGGGAGCGAATCAATTGTTCGATGACAAATCCTTCCCAAGACGCTCCGGAGGAAGGATGACGCAAAATTTCAGCTTCAGACCTCAATTCCAAAAATGAATTCAATATTCCTGTATCACGAATATAAACCTTTGGAGATTTGACCTGACGCTTCTTGATATTTGCGTACCAAGGCTGAAGTTGACGCACCATAAATACACCTGTAAAAATATCCATATATTTTCTGACCGTGGGTTCCGATATCCCTAATGAAGAGGCAATCGGTGCCGCATTCCAAATCTGGCCATGACTGTTGGCAAGCATGGCCCAAAAACGATGCAGAGTCACAGACGGCAGGTCAATTCCCTGTTCCCGTAAATCCCTCTCAAGAAATGCCTTAATAAAACTTTTTCTCCAGGCAAAGCTATCCTTATCATTCTTAGATAAAAATGATAACGGGAATCCGCCGCGCAACCAAAGCAAGGAATCTTTATTCTGCCCGATTTCCGCTAGATCAAACCCGCCCATTTCAATCAATTCCAATCGTCCTGCAAGGGATTCTGACGACTGTCGTAGGAGGTCCGGTGATGCACTTCCAAGAATTAGAAATTTTGCAGGCAGGGGTTTTCGGTCTAAAAGGACGCGCAAAACAGGAAAGAGTTCGGGGCATTGCTGAACCTCATCTATAACAACCAAACCCTTCAAAGGTTCAAGAACACTCTTGGGATTAGCCAGAGCGATCAGACTACTTTGATCTTCCAGATCAAAATAATTTGGGGAATGAATATCGACCAACTCTTGAGCCAAGGTGGTCTTTCCACATTGGCGAGGGCCTAAAAGCGCCACAGCCCGGCTTCGTTCAAGCGCCCTTTTTATTAACCTTATGTATTTTTTTCTTTTAATCACACCTAAAGTATACCATGAAAAACAAAATTGTCAATTTCTTTTTTCATGGTTACAATTTGTATTGGATTATTTTCGATTGCAAAGTTTTCATTAATAAGTGCTGTGCTATATATTGCGATAATTCTAATATTTACTTCGCTGATAATTTATTCATTTTGTGCAAAATGTGATTGCAGATTGGAATCATGCAGCCATGTTTTTCCAGGAAAAATGACAAAATTATTTCCGGACAGAAAACAGACAAAATATTCGAATTTAGATAGATTTATTACGTCACTATCTTTAGTGTTTATATTAATATTCCCGCAATACATACTAATCTATTTTCGCAAATAGCATAAAAACCTGTTTCATAATTTGTTGCTGTTTGGATAATTCGCAGAGCTTTTTCTTTTTCCCTGATTAAAACTCTCATTTTTTTATAAAAAGCTTCATACAATACAAAATACCCACCCATTCCGGAGGGAAAGTCCCACCTGATTCCGGTGCAAAATCCCACCCCCTCGCCGGAGCGAAGCGATGAGATTTTATTCTAGCAGGAAGTGCTGGAAAGGGAAAGTTGAGATGCAATGCCAATGGTAAACAGAAATATAATGGGTGTTCCTATTAACCTGAACTATTCATAAAAAATGTCGATGTTTAATTTAATTTCTGTATTTTCAGTATGTTCCTTTGATTTTTGGGGAAACACTTTGAAAACTTTGTTTTCGTTCGACTTATGTATTTATCCTTACCGCAAGGTATGTAAAAGTCCTTGCCTTTTACACTCCCGCATTTCGCGGATGCCAGAGGGATCAAGCCCGTTCGTGGGCTCATCCAAAATGAGCAGTTCCGGCTCGCTGAGCAATGCAAGCGCCAAAGCCAAACGTTGGCGCATCCCATGTGAGTATTCACGGACGCGGCGATGAGCATCCTGTTCCATCTTCACAATGGATAGCACACGCGTGATCTGTTCGCGTTTTGCTCTGGTGAGCCTTCGCGTGACTTCCAAATTCTCATATCCCGTCAAGTGCGGATAGAGCGATGGCGACTCGACCAATGCGCCCATACGCCCTAGAAGTGTGATTGGATTATTCTCAAGAGGTGTCTCGAACAATTGCACTTGACCTTGTGTGGGGCGAATAAGGCCAAGCAACATGCGAATCGTGGTAGTCTTGCCTGCGCCGTTTGGCCCCAAGAAGCCGTACACACTCGAGAAAGGGACTTTCAGGTTTAGATTGTCAACAGCGGTAAGTTTTCCATATTGGCGTGATAGATTGAGAGTCTCGATTGTAAAATTTAACATCGGCTGTTCTTTCTCTTTACTGTTTGGCAAAGGCGGCTAACATATATTAAACAGCTGGAAAGTACCCGCTCATTCCTCTTTTTTCAAGTCCTTATTCTTAATCCTTGTGCTTGGGATCATGTTTTCAGTGAAGATCATGGCATCAAAATGCTCAGGCCATACCGTCTTCATTGGGGTGTAACCGAGGGGACGTGCAGTTATGGGACGACAAAGCCAGTGAGTCGGATTCAGACGCGGCTGCATGAAATCCACAAAAAGGAATTCTTTCCCGGTTAGATGAATAAGATCCTCCAGGCTTCCCTCTGAAGCCTTGCCGATGTCGTAGGTTTCTTTGTGGTTGACATTTCCGGACTCCCCTTGATATGCGGTAAAGGCTATGGAATAGGTGTCATCCGCCAATCTTTCATAGATGCGTTGCCCCATGGTCACGACCCCTGCATAGTCCAAGCGGGAATCACCGAGATTAATTTTCTCTATGTTGCGAATGTTGTGAAAGCTTGCAGCCCAGACGATGATCTTGCGATCTGGGTAGATGTCATTCGCCAGCCAGATAAGGATCTCGGCCATGGCTTCATCCCGAGGGTTATTATCTGAGACCTTCCTGTCTTTGCCTTTGCTCATGTTCTCAAGCAGTGTATAAAATACCTGAAAATTTTTTAATACACGTTCCCAGAAAGCTATCTCCCGTTGACTGTGTGCCTTTTGTAGGACTGGCTTCGAAGCTACGATTAAGTCGCCAACTTTTTTGATGACCTGCTGATTTTCGCGGCGCTCTTCGGGTGTCATTTTTGCAAGTTGCTGGAAATCGACAGCTTTTTTTAAACCTGAAAACATCTCCGAAGAGATCCACTTCTCTCCCGGTCGTTCTAAAAAAGCTGTGAGCTCTTTCGCAAACGAGGTCACGGTCATTGGGGAAGAAAATTGACAATCATAGCCAGCCATTTCAAGAGGACGGGGGGTTCCATAAGTGGAACGGGCATAAGCGAAAACAGGGCGGACCTGATCGCTCATCCCCCAAATGGGAAAAACTCCTTTCGTGATCGCCATATCAAGGGGCACATCGCTGTGTAGCGCCGATTCCATCCGGCGGCAATCATATAGTCCCGATTCCCAGGCTAACACATCAAAGCCCATGACCTGATGGAGAAAGCGAACCAAGCGACATTTCATCAGAAAGGTTGTTCCGTCGCCATGACTTTGCTCGCCCAGAAGAACTAGCCGGGACGAACCGATTTTATCCACCAATGGCATAAGGTCGGCAAAATCTTCATCATCTGGAGCCACCGTCCGAATGGAAACACCGTTTTCCTTAAGCCATCTTACTTGCTCCTCAAGATTAGTTATATCCGGGGTATTTTTCGCCGAAAGGGAGAGGAATAAGCTCGGTATCAAGGCCAAACAGATGAGTCCTTTTATCATGGATAGACCTAAAAGCATCTCAAGACCTCCGAAATAAATATAATTTTCCGGGAAGGTGTATTTACAAAGCCTTCCTTTTTATCGGTAGTTTTATAAATATATAAATATATATATATAATGTCAATAAATTATTACAATTTGATCATTTCCAACCAATCATTCCTTTGTCTTCATAAGTACCTGGTTTTTATTTACTGATTGCTTTATTTGCATGAAATTTGCTGTTATCCTTCATCCGTTTGAAGCATAGGTTTGTCTATCTTGTAGCTGTGATTGATCTCTACAGACGTTATATCGTCGCTTAAATTGCCATTCTCTTTGGAATCTTATTTTTTAACATAAGTGTCGAAGAATTCCAGCCAGCGGGCCCACATATCCATATAGGTCTCTTTACAGCGGGGGCCATGGGATTCAAAAGGATATATGTAGAGTACGGCGTTTTTTCCCAATCCGGTCAGCGCCTGGATCATGCGCTCGGATTGTATCAGGAAGGTGCCGGTGTTGTTATCTACAGCTCCATGGTACATGAGAAGCGGAGTATCGATGTGGTCTGCCTGGAAGAAGGGGGACATTTCCAGGTATATGTCCTGGGCTTCCCAGATGAAACGCCGTTCCCGCTGAAAAGTCATGGGAGTAAGAGTCCGGTTGTATGCTCCGTCACCGGCAATTCCGGCTTTAAAGAAGGGGGAGTGCGCCAGAATATTCGCAGTGGAAAAGGCACCGTAACTGTGGCCGCCGTGGCCGAGACGATCGACATCAACATAACCGAGATTACCGACTTTGCGGATGGCGGCATACATCGAGTCAACCAAATGAGCGATGAAATTGTTGTTGTAAGTGTTCCCCTTTCCGATAATAGGAATATCCGGTACAACTACTGCATATCCTTGTGTCAGCCATATATCCGATGCATTCCGGGTGCTGAAGCGCTGGAAAGCATTGTGATTGTCTCCTCGTATGGTAGAATGCTTATAATCTTTGAATGATTTATATTCGCTTGGATATGTCCAGAAGACAGCGGGAACCCGGGTTCCCTTCTCATAACCCGGGGGAAGTGAGATGCGGCCCTGGATCTCAAGACCGTCTCTGCGGGTAAACTCAAAATCGATTCTTTTACTGGCCTTTAATTCCGGGTAAGGGGTCTTATTATTTGTTAGCTTCTCTCCTGTTCCGTCTTTTTCCCATAGATAGCTGTTGGGAAAAGCAGTTTTGGATTCCCGGCTGATAATAATACGCTTTAGATCATTGTCAAGCGGAACCAGCGGACGTTCGTAGAAATCTTTTGCGCCCTCAAAGGTCCTTTCTTTTTTGCCGGTAGAGATCTCTATTCTGTCGATAAAAGGCTGGGGCTTGAAATTTTCTTTATACCCCCGGCCTTCGAGATAGATAGATTTTCCATCACTGGAAAGGAGAGCAAAGTCAACTCCATTGCCTGTGGATTGAGTTATGATATCTCCGGGAAATTTAAGCGGGTCTTTGGTTTCCATATCTTTAAGCAGTATGGTTTTTATGGGAGGAGTTTGACTAAGGTCAAAAGCGGCCAGATCAGTCCCGGTCTGCCCGTCTTCGCCTCTTCCGCTGAGCTTAGTGAAAACATAGCGGCCATTGGGGGCATATGAGATGCTGCTGAAGCTTTTTTTACTGGTGATAAGGGTAGTTGTTTCATCCATAGAAAAGGGTGGAGCCAGCAGCATCAATCTGTCTTTTCTTTCACTGGCATTACTTTCTTCTTCTTCCTCATCGTCTTCCTTGTCTTTTTCTTTTTGCTCTTTCCAGAGGAATGACAGACCTTTTCCGTCAGGTCTCCAGGTGACATTCCGGGGAAGATCAGCTTGAGACCTGTCTCTTCCATTCCCTGCCTCTGCTTCCCGAAGCGGGGTTTTCCTGACAGTTGACAGGATGTTTCCGCTCAGATCCATTACTTGAAGTTCGCGGGGAAAGCTGCTGTAACTTACGATATAGGAAAACGGCTCAACAATTTTTTCTACAAGAATATATTTTCCGTTTGGACTTAAGGAGATACTCATATACATGGCTGGTTCGCCTATTTTCCGGGGAGATTTTCCCGGAGCAAACTCTGCCAGCTGGGCGTAGGTATAATATTTAAAAAGCTTTTTGTCATGAGATGTCCTCATAAGAAAAGGGTAAGTAGATGTCGGGGAATCTTTCTTGCGTGTGTGGCGGATGATGGGAGAGTCCGGAATAGGGCTCTTTTTTGGTTCCGGGCCTCTGTTGTCCGGAACAAGAAGGGTTATAACTGTCCCTTGGGGTGTCCACTGCAGCATCTGTGAAGCTGAAGAGGAGCTCCCCCAACGGCTGCGGCCTGTCAAAGTGGCCATTACAAAGGCTTTGTGCAAGGCTTTAGCTTTACCGCTTTGGACATCTGCAGTCCATGCCTGGCTTCCCTTGGGAAAATGGGCCAGAAAGGCGATCTTTTTTCCATCCTGAGACCAGGTCATGTCACTTACAAAGATATTTTCAGGAAGCCCGATATTCCAGCTTCTCCTTTGGCTTAAAGAATAGATCTTAAGCTTTTTTGTCCCATAGGTTGAAAGCCGCCATTCCCGGTTTACATCCGGGCAGATCTCCAGCATGCCCAATCTGTAGGTTTTTTGGGTCATTAGTTTGAGAGAGGAAAATTGGGAGTTTATGGGTATTAAAAAATGAGTCCCATCAGGGCTTAGGTTGTTTAAAGTATCGTAATGCCTATCCCGGGTGAGTAAATCTTGTACGGATGCCGGCGGTTTAAGGTAAGCTTCCTTAAACTGATTTTCCTGCTCTGCTGGAACTATGGTTGTACAGATAACCAAAATAAACAGCAGAAGAGATATTTTCCCGAATAATTTTGTTTTAGATTTTAATATCATAATAACCTCCTTTTGTTTTTGATGTAATCTATATTTATAATCGACATTTTTGCTGTTTAAACCACCCCTTTAAAATTCTGTTAATTTCGCTCCTCCGTAATATATTCCATTAAACAGAAACTTAAAATTTCCGTGCGGTTGGGCGCGGAAGGTGATTTCCGGGCCGAGTAAAAAAAGTTTGCCTTTTCCTACTTCAGCTGCGATGACTGCAGTAGTGCCTTTGAGATAGTGCTGCCCTCTGCCTAAACCGCTGCGCAGGGGGGTGTCGGTATCAAACCAAGCAACCGGGCTGATTTTTTCAAATGATGCTTCCGGCAGCAGGTCAAATACAGGGCTTCGGTTAAAATAGACATCTGCCTTTTCCGGCATGCCGTAGGCCAGCGGATGGTTATTATTAACTCGTACCTGAAGTATTGAACCGGGAATGAGAAATTTATCTGACGGCAGGGGAGTTGATTTTCCATCAGCATTTTTTTCGGTAAGAGGGTCAACGAGCGGGAGTTCGAGGTGGGATGCGAGATTGTTGGAACTTCCGAGAGTAAGGACAGTGCCTCCTTGCCTGAGGAATTTGCGCAGTTGGGGGATTGTCTTTTCTGCGGTGACAGAACCCAGCATTTGCCTGAATTCAGCCGGTATGGTTTCAGGGTCAGGGCTGGAACGTCTCCAGGAGCGCTGGGAGGAAGAACCTTCTTTTGAGGGAATGGCGCCGCCCACAAAGATGAGGACATCGAATTGCTCTTTAAGGTTACCCGCATCGAGTGTCTGAGGGAAGACTACTTCGAAGTTGAAGTCGAATTTTTCCAGGATCCAGCGTACCCAGCCGGAGGACATAGAGCCACCGTAGCGGTCCCACAATCCGATCCTGGTCGGCTTTAAAGCTAAAGCAGTCCCGGTTGGCTTTTTATCCATGGCAAAAAAATTCAACCCGAGTTCAGCAGCTAGTTCACGGACCTTTGCTGCTGTAGAGGCGGCGGCCGGGATATATATGGCGCCTGCGGAAAATAACCTGTTGCTTATTTTAAGGGGGTTCTGAAGCCAGAACACTTTTTCTCCGCTTTTAAGCAGACGGTTTACAGCAATAAAGGAATCATTTGTTTTGTGGGACAGCAAAAAACCGGCTTTTCCTATGCCGTATATTCTGCCGGGAGAAGGTTGGACAAGCCCTTCGATTTTTTCGAAAGGGCCGTCGAATCCTTCCAGGATACGGTCAAATTCTACTCCCATCTGAAAGGCCAGGGTGTAGCCTGCGCTGTCATAGGGAGGTCTGGGAGTTACTCCGGATGAGGATGGTTTATCCGGGTAATATTGAGGTTCCAACATATCCAGGATGTGGGGCCGAAAAGCCTGGGCGGTTTTAATTATGTAAGAGCCCTGCGGATAGGTTTTGTCTCCGGTTTTAAAAGAAGCGGTTGCTTGTAATACTGTAATTCCATTCTTGATTAGAGTGTTTACGAATTTTCCTGCAGTCAGGAAATCATCCTGGTCAGATGGCAGGATATATCCCCTGGGGTCACGGGCTTCCGGGTTGTGGAGGACCTTGTGATAGTATTCGGGAGGGTATCCCTGGGAGCGGCCAGAGCCTGTCATTGTGGGCTTGTTTTTGTTTATGGCTTCCTCAACCGCTTTGATGCGGCTTGGGTCTATAGTCCAGTGATCGCTGCTTCCGTATTCGATTGAATTTTTCCCCATGCGGTAAATATTGAAAAGGAAATTTTCCCGTAACTTGGCAGCCAGATCAAGAATGGCCCGGTCTGCTGTCATAGAGTATTCTATGGATTGGCGGAAGTGCCATTTTTGGGGAGCGATAGGAAATGGGTAATCTCCGCTTGGCAGATGTCTGTCAGGGATAAATGGGATTTCCATGGGGGTGGGATTGCCGATCATCTCCGTAAGGATGCCGATCATGTTGTGGAAATAGGGAGTACAGCGCAGACACCCATTCCACCAGGTCTGGTAACCGGCGATATCCCGCATAGCAGCACCGGGTTTCCCCTCTGCAGCAAAGCGGCTGTGCATGGCATTACCTACGGTCGTGACTCCCAGAATTAAGAGGGGGTCGAAATTATAGCTGTGTGGTTCCCGGAAAGGCGGGGCAAAAAGCACACACCCTGAGGGGCCGCTCTGATGGTGGTTGTATATGATCTGGGGAAACCACTGCTTGTACAGGACCCTGCAGACAGCTTCAGATTCTTTTTGGGTTACCATATAGAAGTCGCGGTTATTGTCGTGCCCGATGTATTTTTGATACAAGCGGGGAAGTCCCCTGTAAGAGCGTTTAGCAGGGTCGGATTCCCGCATATACCATTTACTGACAAGGTCCATGCCATCCGGATTGGTGATTGTTGCCAGAAGGATGACATTGTCAAGGATGCGCAGGGTTTCGGTGTCATTGCGGCTGACCATCTGATAGACCAGTTCGATTTCCTGCTGGGCACCTACGACTTCGGTAGCATGCAGGCCGCCATCGATCCAGACTACGGCTTTGCCTTCTGCGGCTAATGTTCGGGCCTCGCTATCTTTGATCCCTTCTGCCAGAGCCATTTTTTTTGATATTTTTTGATAACCGTCAAGGTTTTTATGATTGTCAGGTGAAGTAATAATAGCCATGACTATGGTTCGGCCTTCTTCAGTTATGCCAATATCCTCAAGGATCATCCGGTCGGACTCTGAAGCGAGTTTTTTCCAGTACTCTGTCATCTGAGTATAAGTGGCCAGAAAATAGTCAGCACCGATGTTGTGTCCGAAATGTTCTTTGGGGCTTGTGATTCGGTTCTGGGCCGGAAGAGGAGATGTTATCAATAAAATAAATAAAAGCAGCAGAGCTGAAAATCTTAAAGATATAGTATTATTTTTTTGCATCAATACCTCCGCGATTTATGAATTTTTTAGGGTAACCATTATCTATTTACCATTTACTATTTATCCTGGTTTCCGGCTTCCGCCGGAATGACGATGCTTAAACTCACCGGAATGACGATTAGCTTTTATAGCCCTGCTTCTCCTGGTTTTATTTACCATTTACTATTTACCATTTACTGTTCACTGCTTATCATAACAGCTTTAATTTTCTTAACCGCAGTTTTAAGGTTTTCCATAGAATTGGCATAGGATATCCGGATGTGCCCGGCTCCTTTTATACCGAAATACTCACCAGCGACTGTTGCTACTCCGGCTTTTTCAAGTAACATCTCTGCGACCTGAATTCCTTTTTGCCCCGTTTCTTTGACAGAGGGGAAGAGATAAAAAGCTCCGGCCGGCAGGGTAGAGCAAAACCCGGGAATTTCATTGACCGCAGTGTGGATAAAATCCCGCCGTTTTTGGAATTTGTCCCGCATTATAAGAGACGGATTCTGGTCTCCTTTAAGCGCTGTCACCGCACCCCATTGGGCAAAAGTGTTGGTCGAGGTTATCATGTATTGGTGGTAACGTAATAGCGGGTCAATTAATTTTTGCGGGCCCACAGCATATCCCAACCGCCAGCCTGTCATCGAGTAAAATTTAGAGAATCCGTTCAGCACTATTGTTCGTTCTTGCATACCCTCTAAGGATGCAGCACAGATGTGTTCAGCGGGAGGATAGATGATCTTTTCGTAGATCTCGTCGCTTACTACTATGAGGTTATGTTTTTCAGCCAACGCAGCAATCTGTTCAAGAATTTTTTTACTTGTGACCCCCCCGGTAGGATTGGAGGGGCTGGCTAAAATCAACATTTTTGTCCGGGGGGTGATTTTTTCCTCCACCTCCTCAGGATCAGGCTGGAAGTTTTTTTCCTCAAACAGAGTATAACTTATTGGTTCAACAAAGTTTGTGTAGGCATCCGGTTCGTAATTGACCCAGCGTGGATTAGGGATTAGAACCTGGTCTCCCGGATCAAGCAGGGCATTTATTACCAGGAAGACTCCTTCTGCCACTCCGTTTGTGATCACGATCTCAGACTCTGGAGAGAAATTCAGTTTATATTCAGATGCGTATTTTTCAGCTACTGCTTCCCGCAGTTCGATTATGCCGGCATTGGCCGAGTAGTGGTGCTTTCCTGCCTTTAAAGCCTCGATAGCTGCTTCTACGATGTGCTGGGGTGTGTTAAAGTCAGGCCGGCCGATCTCTAGATGGATGATATCTCTGCCCTGTTTTTCCAGTTTTTTAGCAGCATCAAACATCACCCGGATTTTTGAATAGGGGAGGCGCTTGGCAGAAATAGATTCCATATGAGCCGTAATATCATATGAAAGTTCAGATGTCAAAGTAAAGCAGAAACTCTTCCTTCACCATTATAACCGCATCGAATGCTTAGAGGTATGTTTTATTGCTTGACAGTTTTGTTATCTGTATCTATTATATGCATTGGAGGTGCAGATGAGAACTACACTTAATATAAATGATGATTTAATCTCAGAATCACTAAAGCTGTCAGGTATCGCAAACAAGACAAAGATTATTGAACTAGCCCTTTCTGATTTTGTCAGGAAATTAAAACGTGAAAAAATCAAAGAGTCATGTGGGAAATTGGATTTGAAAGTAGATATTTTGAAATTAAGGGAAGAAGAATTGAATGAGTAAATTTATTATTGACAGTACAATTTGGATTGATTTTTTTAAAGGCAAGAACAAAGCAGTTAATGATTTTCTTCTGCCTTTAATTGAAGAAGACAAAATCTATTATAATGGTATTATTTTGAGTGAGCTTCTTATTGGGGCAGTTAATAAAAAAGAATTCTCCTTTCTCAAAAATAATTTTGAAGGTTTTAAACATCTAAAAACTGATAAAAATATATTTGCACAGACATCCCAGATTGGATTCAGATTAAGAAAAAAAGGTTATACAATTCCTTTAACAGATTTAATTATTGCTGCACATGCTATTTATTATGATTTGACTATAGTTACAGCAGATTCACATTTTAAACTGATCAATAAAAATATTAGGCTAAAACTTCAATTTTTATGAATAGTTCAGGCGGACTTGAATTATTCACGGGTCGGAAAAATAGATGAAAATCGATTTACATTACGGAAAAAAAATAGTCTCTCTTGATATTCCTAACTCCAATTTCCTGGGGATGATAAAACCTGAGGATAAAGCCGGCGTTGACGACCCGGCTGCTGAAGTAAGGCGGGCCCTGGCTGAACCTGTTAAGAGCAAGCGGCTTAAAGAGCTTGTTTCCCCTGATGACCGGATTGTGATTCTTGTCAGCGATATTACCCGGCCTGCTCCTTCGAAGGTTTTACTGCCTCCTATTTTAGAAGAGATAAAAACTGCCGGCATAGATGACAATCAGGTAAAAATAGTATTCGGCCTGGGAGTACACAGAAAACAGACTGAGGAAGAAAAAAAAGACCTTGTAGGCAAAAAGATATATGAGAGGATCAAGTCTATTGAACATGATCTAGAGGATTGTGAGCAAGTCGGAGTCACAAGCAGGGGGACGAAAGCAGAAGTGTTTAGAAAAGTCCTTGAGGCTGATTTTGTCATAGCAACCGGAAATCTTGAATTCCATTATTTTGCCGGATACAGTGGGGGTGCCAAAGCTTTGGCTCCCGGTGTATGCAGCCGGACTACCATTGAATCCAATCACAGCCTGTTTCTTCATCCAGGTGCTAAAGCCGGTGTGCTTAAAGGCAATCCCCTGCGGGAAGAGCTGGAAGAGATAGCTGCTATGGTTGGGGTGGATTTTATGGTCAATGCAGTATTAAATCCCCAAAAGGAGATAATAAAAGTGGTGGCTGGTAATGTGACTGCTGCGCACCGGGCAGGAGTAGAATATATCGACCGGATATTCAGGCTGCAGATTAACGAACCGGCTGATGTTGTCATTACTTCTCCCGGAGGTTTTCCTAAAGATATAAATCTCTACCAGGCACACAAAGCTATGCAGAATGCTTTACCTGCAGTCAAAAAAGGCGGGATAATCCTGACTGTTGCCTGCTGTAAAGAAGGTATTGGTGAGGAAAATTTGTCCCGCGCTCTGTCAGAGAATCTTTCGCTTGATGAACTGGTGGATGAATTAAAACATAAATTTATCCAGGGCCGCCACATCGCCTCCCAGATGGCAAAGATACAGCTTGAGTATAGGATTTACTTAGTCTCTGACCTCCCGCAGGAGGTAACAAAGAATTTATTTTTCCGGTGTTTTGACTCCCCCCAAAAAGCCCTCTCAGAAGCGCTTAAGGCTCAGGGTAAAGATGCCAAAGTCCTGGTCATGCCCTTTGGCATCTCTTGCCTCCCGCACCTTAAATCACACCCCCATTAATCGCTGATCTAGGACTTCGAATTTTAATATTCAATGCGAAGGATTAGAAAGGGTCGATGAAAAAATTGGCAACCAGCTTTGCTCAACAAGACGCTGCCATGCCTTGTGGACATGACTGGCTTTGAAAGTCTTTTTTTTGTGGGCATTCCAGGCAAAAATCTGATTCACGGCCTGATCCACGGTTTGAGCTGGTTTGTCATCGGCCACTGCAACCCAATGCACGGATGATAAGAGCTCCATACCATAGGGCGTTTCAAAACCCTCAATTAGTTGCCCCACTCTCTCGAGGCGTTGGAAGGCTTCTTGATTATCTGCCAAAAACCTACTGGCCTCCTCACCGGCACTATTGAGAAGGCGGATAGATGCCCTGACACTGCGGTCCCCATATCCCCGAATGTAATGCCCTTCCAATAGTTGCAGCACGAAATTAAGATTTTCAGCATAAGGTCCATACTTCTGTTTGACATACTCCAAACGAAGAGGTTCACCCGCAACCTGAAGGAAATATGCAAGCTTCTGGATTTCCAGCAGGCTCAACCGGTAACCTGGTATGGCATACTGCTCAAGGAGCTTAATGAGAAGAGCCCTGGCACGCGTTAATGATGGTTTTGTGAAATCTATAGGCATTGATTCAGCCTCGGGTGTTCTTCCAGGTTCGAAAAGGAGCACCTGGACATCGGGCAATTGATCGAATGAGGTTTCGATTAGATTACGGACCACTGGCCATTTCAACCCACCGTAGCCACAACCCAAAGGAGGTATGGCAATAGCCTTGATTCTTAACCGGCGGACTTCCTTGACCAAACTGTTTAGTCCTTGCTCAATGTATTCGAGCTTAGATTTTTCCTTCCAGTGCCGCTTTGTTGGGAAATTAATGATGTATTTAGGATTGATCATTCTATGAGTAGGGAAGATGAACATGAGCCCCGGCTTGACTTCTTCCTTTCTACAAGCATTTGTGTATGCCTGGAAGTTATCCCTGAATGCCTGCTTAAACTGGAGAGCGATACCCTTGCCCATAATACCCACACAATTTACGGTATTGACAAGGGCTTCCACATCGGCTTCGATAACGTTGCCTTGCGTAAGCTTAATCATGATTCCCTCCTTCTAATAATACCAGTTCCCGTGTATCTGAACAATTGGTTGATGTCTGTTTTTTTCGAGAATATTTTCCGCCCTTGATCCCATTCGTGAGTTTATGACCCCGATTTCTGAAAACAATTCCCAGGGACAACAATCTTTAATTAAAAACTCTGCTTGTCGTCTGCGCTTTCTGTCGGGCAGAGTTGGCGTATCATTCCAGTATCGCGACTCCATAACCTCCCAGTCGATCTCATCAAGGTCATTTAGATCGTCAAAAAATCCGGAAAATGCCATAGTTGCATGTCCATCTGTAAAAACCCATTCACTGCTGCTATTGCTGACAGTTTGAGCTGTTGTAACCAGATAAATGAGAGGGATCTGCCCTTGTTCATATCCTTCCACATTCCCTCCGTGGATCGCATAGAGCATTGGGGGACGTGGAGCAAAAAAAAAGGGCACGTAGTCGTGTAAACATCCTCCAGGACCGTATGGAACTGATGTTTGTACACGGCGGGCTTGAATGGTTTCGTATGCAATATCAATGTGACCAATCCCCTGATTTTGCATCTGGTTAAAAGATAAGCAGCCTCCTGACTGAATAATAGAGGTCAAGTTATCGATGTGAGTAAGGTGATAAATTGGAGTTGGAATTGGATATGCCATATCAGTTATGTTAGTATAATTTTAACCTTTTTTTCCCCTATAAGCAAGCTTAGTGTCTCTTAAATCCTAAACTCCATTTTGCTGGTTAACAAATCCTGTAGGAGGCCCTTTTTCAGAAGTTTGAGTTTGTCCTTGTATTGTTCTTTTGTTTTTTCCGTTAACTAATCAATCCGGCTTCCTGGAAGCTGAAGTATCCTTTTTTAGTTACTATTATGTGATCGAGAATCCGAAGGCCGAGGATATTTCCGGCTTCTGTAAGCTGCCTGTGGGTTTTTGCGTCGCTTTCGCTTGGTTTTGGGTCGCCGGATGGATGGTTATGGGCAAAGATGACGGAAGCGGCACGGTCTGCGATGACATCGGCAAAGACTTCACGCGGATGAATCTGGCTGCTGTTCACAAGGCCGATGGTGACAATACGCTTTTCAATGAGCTCGTTGGCTCCGTTTAAGGATATGCACACAAAATATTCTTGTTTTTTATCGGCAATGTCGGCAACCAAGGGCAAGATATCCTTGGCGCTGGTGATTTTTACGGTCTCTTTGAGCAGGTATCTCCTTGCCAATTCAAAGGCCGAGAGTATCTGAGCGGCCTTGGCAAGCCCCATCCCCGGCACAGACGTAAGATGCTCAACAGAAAGGTTCTCTTTATGTTTTCGTATCAGCCGTGCGACGTTCCTGGACATTGTAACAATATCCACGCCTTCAATGCCACGGCCAAGGATGGCGGCTACCAGTTCCTTGTCGGTCAGAGCAGACGCGCCTTTTTCCCGCAGCTTCTCACGGGGCCGGCTGTGTTCGGGCATGTCTTTAATGGTTTTCATGGTTTTTCTTTTCCTCTGCCCTCTTTTTTGCCATAGGCAGCCTTCTTTTCCTTTACTATAAAACCCAATGGAAGCATCGCAACACCCTGTTCAGTGAAGGCATAGGGTTTTGCCCTGCGAGAGCCACCCCAACTTGAAATCACAATTTGTGATTTCAAGTTTAAAAACTCATCGTCTGTCAACTGAAACATGAAATCCTCTGGGAATCTCTCGATATTTCGCTTTACTGCCTGAACCAGAACGCGCGGTTCAATATTATACAGCTCCGCCAGGTGAGGGCTTAACATGACCTTTTGACCGCGTATCAGGAAGATAATGCTTTTAATCTGATCACCTGGAATAACTCCATTTTCACTCATGAATGCTCCTTATTATTGCCCCCAGATTTCACCGATTTTGTCCTTTATCTTTTTCTCAAAAATCTCGATCAACCTCTTATTCGCCTCCACAAGCTCACGCTCAGATTCGATTTCAGCAACGATTTTTTCCTGAGTTTTTAGGGGTGGGAGGGGAATTTTCAATCCCCTTATGAAACTTAGATTTGCCATTCTAAATTTTCCAGACCCCAAACTAATAAATTCTGAATATAGGCTTTGCGAAATATAAAATAGAAACTCGGGAAGTAATTCATTGGTATTCAATGGATATAGGCCTGCAATATTTTGGTTTGTAGTTGCTTCAAAAGTAAGAAATGCTGTTTTTCCTATCGTAGCACCAACTAATGCGATTAATGTAGTTTTTGGGGTCAATTTCTTAGCTGAGGAGTTATTAAAACCAGTTTCAGTTATAAAATCTGAACTTTCAGAAACAATATTATCTTTGCAGACTCCAGAGCCAAGCCAAGGAATTTCACCATTTTCCCAATAGTCATCAACATCTTTTTTTGGTGTTCCGCCTGACTTAATATCACACACCTCCCCCAACCCCACCAACGGCCAGTCGGGGTCGATTTTGATTGTGGGTTTGTAGTTTTCGACAATCTGTTTTGCGCCATCAATGATTTCCTGATAACCGTCCAGTTCCGCGACAATCTTCTCCTGAACTTCCAGGGGTGGGAGGGGGATACGTAGAGTTGAAAAGCTTGCTCTTGATATCTCTTTGTATGTGCCACCAGTTCCCATTTGCTCCATCTGTGGAACTAATCGCATAAGCATGCACGCTAAATATTTTTCATTAACCTTGCTGAAATCTTTAATGATTACATTCTTGAATCCCTGATTTGTCGCAAGTTCTGTTTGGGAAATAGCAATTCTGCCTATAGTAGCACGAGACGACACCAAAACAGTTTTATTGGGCAGAAGCTTTGCAGATGAATTGCTTAATCCCAATTCTGTAATCTTTCTTTTGGTATCAGAAATATAAGTTATAAAATTTTCTTTGGGTAAATCAACCAATGTTATCCATCTAATATCGCCATCCCAATATTCTGATTTGTTGGAACTTGGAGTGCCGCCTGATTCAATTTGAAAGAGGCTTTTATCCCCCAACTCCACCATCGGCCACTTGACATTGGCGTAACTCATAACCTCTTTATACCTGTCCCCGGAGAGGTTGTAATCGCCAGACTCGGCAATTTTCTCTTTTCTGACAGTATGCGCGATTGTCTTGTCGTCCTCGTTAAACTCAAAGCCTTTACCTTCGCCGATTGCCTGCTTCCAGCCCTTGACAACCTCAAGGGCCTGGGGCAGGTCGTTCTTTTCAATGGGGCGACGCTGTGCTCCGAGGTCAAAGCCGTCGTTTGCTATTTTTACGAAAAGAATTTCAGTGGTCTTCTTTGCCAGGGTTTTATCCATGATCAAGATGCTGGTTTTTACGCCCGAATATGGCTGAAAGACCCCGGCAGGCAGGGAGATAACCGCATACAAGTAGCCTTCATCAATCAACATTCTGCGCAGATTCTTATAGGCATTCTGGGACTGGAAGATGATCCCTTCAGGAACAATGACGCCGGCCCTGCCGTGAACATTGAGGTGTTCGGCGATGTAGTCCACAAAAAGAACTTCGCTCCGTTTGGCCTTTATGCTGAAACGGGAATGGGGCCGGATGCCCCCTTTGGGCGACATAAATGGCGGATTGGCCATGATCACATCATAACGCTCGTCCCAGCGGTCTTCACTGGTAAGTGTATCGTATTCATAAATTGATGGATTGGCAAAACTGTGCAGATACATGTTGACCAGGGACAGACGCACCATGTCAGGGGAGATATCATAGCCGCAGAAATTGGTCATAAGCCTGCCTTTATCATCGGTGGTCAGGAGGTCGCCGGGGTGGTCTCCTGCCTGTGCGTGCCCGCACGTAGACAGGTTGGTGTTTTGGCGAAGGATGTGTTTGTATGATGAGATCAGGAATCCGGCAGTGCCGCATGCAGGATCAAGAACAGTGTCCTCTTTGGCTGGATTTACAATTTCAACTATGAAATCAATGATATAACGTGGGGTGCGAAACTGCCCCGCATCGCCCTGACTGCTCAGAACGGAAAGCAAATACTCAAAAGCATCCCCCAGGCGTTCGCTGTGGTCATAGGCAAAGCCGTTTATCTCCTTCAGAAAGAGATTTAGTGTTTCCGGGTCCCTGTAAGGAAGAAACGTTCCTTTAAAAATATCCCTGAAAAGCTGGGGGATGTTTTCGTTTATATTCATCTTCTCTATGCCCTCAGCATAAAGGAGAAGACGTTGGTGACCGCTGAATTTGCGGTCCAGCAGGCGGCTCCAGGCGTATTGTTTGAATTCGCCCGCAAAAAAGGTGGCCTTGCCTCCGAGTTCTTCGGTTTGATTGTCCATGTCGTCCATGAACTTGTAGATCATGGCGATGGTTATCTGTTCTACCTGTGATTTTGGGTCGGGAACCTTACCCACAAGGATGTCACGCGCGGAATCTATCCGCTTTTTTGTTCCGTTATCAAGCATGGTCAGCCTTTTTGCGTTTTATGCCTCGACGGCCATAGGCAGCTTGCTTTTCCTTTACCACAAACCCAATCTTCTTGCGTGGCTTCTCTGGCGGCGTCATAAGTTGGCGAATAGCTTCAAAGACGATCTTAAACTGTTCATCATATTTCTTTTCCATTTGTTTCAGCTTACTGGCAAGCTCCACGTTAGAAGCCAGCATTTCGCGGAGTTGCACGAAGGCAGCATTATGGCAATGTTGACTTCTATTGCCCTCTCACTTCTCAAAACGCTTGAAAGAATGGCTACACCTTGCTCGGTGAAAGCCATAGGTTTATATCTTAAACCCATCTTGTCCCTATTGGAGGTCACAAATTGTGACCTCCAATTTTCAAATTCTTCTTTCGTTAACTCAAACATAAAATCGTCAGGGAAACGTTTTATGTTTCTCCGTACTGCTTGCTTCAAAACCTTTGTTTCTATGCCATAAAGTTCTGCAAGATCCCGATCCAACATAACTTTCTGACCGCGGATGAACACAATCAACTGCTTAATTCTCTCAACAGGAATCATAACACCTTTTTTATCCATCAGTTATCCTCATTTATCACATACAGATATTTTCTATATTTTACAAAAATGTGTTTAGAGAAACATAGTCCTTTACATATTCAGGTATTATATTCCGCCACTCTTCAAGGTCCTTAAGATCGGCAATAGTTACCTTGGGATTGGTGGCAAGGCGATTGTATTGTTTATTCTCTATAATGTCACGGATTTCACTGTCCGTAATATAAGCTTTGAAAAAATCCCTGATCCGGGAAATATGAGAAGCATCAGGCCTGTGAATGGATACAAATTTATCTAATTCCTCGTCAAGCAGTTCATCTTTGGACTTAAACCGGTCAATGCCTCCAAATGCCTTTTCAATAATCTCCCACAACCAGAGCCGGCGATCGAGCTGGACCGACTTTCGCAGTTTCTCCAAATTGAAGAATTCTTCAGGTTTATCAAAGAGGTTGTCCCTGATGTATTCCTCGGCTGCTTTGATATTACCGCGCTCATAGTGCTCGCGAACCGTATCATCTTTTTTGACGGTTTCCTCGAATTGATCGTAAAATTTCCTGTCGATCTTCATTCCATGATAGCCTACTCGAGACTCTATATAAGACGATAAGGGGTCCGGTTTGATGCTCTCGAATTCATCAATGCTGATGCCGCTGCCATCACCTGTGCCCGCTTGAGTTGGTGGCAGTTCCAGCACTTCGTCGTAATTGAATTTCTCCTCAAAATATTCGCAGGTGGCAAAGAAATCGAAGAGTTTGAAGGTTCCCTTTTCGTCCCTGTACTCCTCTATGCGGCTGCCCTCTTTGGTTTTATATTGAAAGGTATATCTCCGTGTGCCGCGGCCCTTGATCTGTATGAAATCGGTGGGAGAAAAAAGGAAAGTCGGTTATAATGGATGGATTACCATGCTCTAAGTCCCAAAAATAATGGAGGTTTCCATTGGAAAGAATTATAAAGCGAACATTTAACGATTTAGCGTACTTGCGGGCTTGTTCTTTGCCAACCAATGGGTCTAATTTTTCGGATTTTGCTTCAAGTACCGCACAGGGGAAGCCTTTACTGTCAAGCAAGAGATAATCAACAAATCCGTCAACGGTTTTTTCAAAATCATCACCAAACTGGTCAAGAACTTTCTTCTTTATTTTGGCATTTATTTCCAGGGCAATATTTGCCGGGCCGTTTTCATTATCAAAAAACCGCCACCCTGCACGCTGAAGGAGGCCATTGATTCTTATCCTTGCTTTGGCTTCTTTTTCCATAAGTTCGTCTCAAAGAATTTCATCTGAAAAACCCTCAAATGTGGTTAACATCAGCCCATTGAGCTGCTTTATTTACAATGATACACAGAGCAAACATATACTGTCAACAAGAAGTCAGCAGGAAATAGAGAGTTTCATAGAATTGGCCTGTATAAAACGTATTAAGAGCAAAAAATGTCGATTATAAATATAGATTATATCGAAAACGAAGTGGTCAATTGAATCTATATAGGAATCAGGGTAAAATGTTGATTTGAAAAGATGTATCATACATATCGACATCTTTTATGAATAGTTCAGGTAAAAAAAGGGAAGAATTACTGCGCTAAACACGTCTAATTATATGGAGGGAGAAGTTGGGGGAGATTTTTATTTGTAACTTCGGAAAAACAGGAGCCGGAGATGAAAAAAAATCTCACTATCTTCTTGTGCTTGTTTGTTGTTTTTCTTTTTAGCCGGAATTTTTACGTAGCTTCAGATTATCCCGGCAAAGCTTTAAAAAAGAACGGGACAAATCTGCTGCTTATTACCATTGATACGCTCAGGGCCGATCGGTTGAGCTGCTACAATCCCGATTTTTTAAAGACTCCTCATATCGATGCCCTGGCTGCACGGGGAACCATATTTAAACGAGCTTTTGCCCACAACTCTACGACTCTACCTTCACATGCCAATATTTTATTAGGGACCACACCGCTTTACCATGGGGTGCATGACAACTTTAGCTTCATCATCCGGGAGGAAATGGTGACTCTAGCGGAATATCTTGCGGAACAGGGATACGCTACCGGAGCCTTTGTCGGGGCTTATCCGTTGGATTCAAGATTTGGCCTGGCTCAGGGTTTTTCGACCTATGATGATGAATACAGGCGCCAGCATGAAGGCAATTTTTATTCCCCGGAAAGAAGAGCTGAAAAAGTCATTAACCATGCTGTCGATTGGATAGGCGGGCAGACCTCTCCCTGGTTCGCCTGGATCCACTGCTTTGATCCCCATGTGCCTTATGATCCCCCGGAGCCCTTTAAAACACGCTTCGCCAAAACTCCTTATAACGGTGAAGTAGCATATGTCGATCAGGAAATGGGGATATTGTTTAAATACTTGGAGAGTCAGAACCTGATTGAAAATACCGCAATTATTTTTACCGGAGACCACGGTGAATCCTTGGGTGATCACGGGGAAGAAACCCATGCTTTTTTTGCCTATAACTCCACCATATGGATTCCGCTGATTATCTCAGCTCCGGAATTAAAACCTCGAATTAATACCCAAACAGTCTCGCATATAGACATATTTCCAACCATCTGTGAGATCCTAAAACTAAAAAAACCTGCATTTCTGCAGGGGGAATCACTCCTGCCTGCCATGAAAGGCAAGAAACTAAAAACAAGACCGGTTTATTTTGAATCCCTTTATCCTTATTATAACCGGGGCTGGGCGCCTTTGGTCGGATTTATTAGAGGAGATGAAAAATTCATTGATTCACCCATTTATGAGCTTTATGATCTGAAAGCCGATTTTAATGAAAAGATCAACTTATTTCAGCCGGCCCAAATAAGAATATATAAAGATTCCCTGGAACGGGTTATCAAAGATTTTTCTGCCCCCGAAAATACAAAAGCAAAATATAAATTTGACCGTAAGGCCTTGGAAAAACTGCAAAGTTTGGGATATCTTTCCGGCTCTCATGTGGCAAGCAACAAAGAATTCACCAAAGCGGATGATGTTAAAGTCCTTCTTCCCATATATTACAAAACCCAGGATGCCTGGAACACGTATAAAGCGGGTAAAACTGAAGTTGCGATCAACATTCTCCGAAAAATCTTAGCAGAAAATAATAAGATAGATATGGCCTACAAGCGTTTAGCCGGGATCTATTCAGAGACCGGACGTATACAAGAAGCCCTGGAAATCCTGGAACAGGGATTGGAGCAATTCCCGTCAAGCTATGAGACTTTTATCGATTATATTAAAACTCTCAATAATGCCGCCAAATACTCCCAGGTAATAAAAGCAATCGATGAGTCCGACTTTGCTGAGATCGATCTTGATCCTGAACTTTGTTATCAATTAGGTTTAGCTTACCTGCATCTGAGAGAATATTCTCAGGCCATAAAAGCTGGTGAAAAAACCATCTCTCTGGATCCCAATTATCCGGAAGTATTCCATAACCTGGGAGAAACCTATTTGGCCCTGGCCCTTAAGTCAAAAAAACGTGATGACCTGGTCAAAGCATCCGAGATGTATCAGAAAGCCATTGAGCTTGACCCGACCTTTCCCAAGCCTTTTAACGGACTGGGAAAGGTGTACCATTCGAGTGGAGATATCAGCGCCGCCATAGGACAATGGAAAAATGCATTACAGGTAGATCCCGACCACAGCGGATCACTTTTTAATCTGGGGATGGCCTATTTTGAAGAGCAGAAATACAGGGAAGCATACCCTTATTTCACCCACTATAAAAAGCTTTATTACCATCGTCTCTCACCGGAATTAAAAAGTAATTTGGACCAACTTATAAAGCGATGCATTCAAGTCCTCTAACCTGAATAATTCAGGACACTTGGATTAACGAAAAATATAAATTAAAAATATAATGAAAAGGTGATGGAGTTTTGGGTGGAGGCAACCTTGATCTGGCCGTTGTGTAACTTCATGATCTGTTTGCAGAAACTTAAGCCGATCCCCGATGATTTCTTAGTGGAGTAAAAAGGCACAAAGATCTTCCCCAGGTTTTTTTCTAAAATACCGCTCCCATTGTCCGAATCCAAACCCAGCATAGGAAAAGGAATCAGTTGACGTGCACATTCAAGAGCCCGAATAACTGCCTCTTTACTGCGGTATAGTAGAGCCAGACATTCTACCCACCCTGTTGCAATATCTGTCAATACCAATGAGTGAAGAAACGATCCTTCTACACTCCAACCACAATGAGCCACTATGTCAGTTTCAAAAAAACCAGGTTTTTTATCCTCCCAATCTGCAAATGTTCTCACTGGTATCTGATGCTTAAGAAGGTTGCCGGAACGAGTCAAGCTTTTCCCCCGGAGCTGATCGCAGCGCTTCTGAGGACGTAAAATCCGGTCAATTGTGGCTGGGCTTATTGATATAAGCTGACTGCGGACCTTATAAGTTAGCTTTAAATGTCCATGACGTTCTAGAGAAGGTACTAATTCCTCAAGAAAAGGAGCAAGCCTTTTTGAGGCAATATAGTTTGTAGCAGCCCAGGTTACTATTAAAGCTTCCTCAACTTCCTTTCCATAATAGTGAGCCCTTGGTCTTTTAATTGTTATTACTTTTGGT
>JAUVXM010000130.1 GCA_030603565.1 Candidatus Aminicenantota bacterium | reverse complement strand
TCATAAAAACATTGAAATCATCAAGATTCTTAACGCCTTTTTCCTTAAGAAGTTTTTTGAGTTTTATTCTGTCGAGTACCATGTTACCTCCTTGTTTATTATATCACTAAAGAGGTTTACACAGTTTTTCTTACACTCCCGAAACATCAGGAAAAGCAGAGTTATATATAGTTATTCATTGTTAAAATTTTATTGTACTTCTGCTTTCTCTGCTATTCCTGCCTTTCCTGTCTTTTCTGTTTTTAGCTGGAACTTTTTTAAGGCTCATACGTCTTTGATAATGACATGACAGCTCCACCTGAATTTGACGAGCTCTACAACCAATACAAGACCATGGTCTTCAGTTTCTCCTATCATCTCACCCGAAACCGGGGAGAAGCCGAAGACCTTTATCAGGAAACCTGGCTGAGGATAGTAAATAAATTTCCCGGCGGCATAAAAAAACAAACTATAAAAGCCTGGATATTCACTATAGTCTCCAATCTCCACAAGGATTCCCTGCGCAAAAAACGGGTCAGGCGTCTGTTTTTTCTCCAGGAGAGCAGAAGCCTCCCCAATGGCGACTTAGAAACAACAGGGCGCCCGGATGAAGCAGAACGGGCGGAGATAGGAAAAGACATCAACCGGGCAATAGCAGTCCTGCCGGAGCGTCAGAAGCGCGTATTTATTTTAAAGGAGATGGCAGGCCTCAAGCAGGCTGAGATAAGCAAAACCCTGGCCATACCAAAAGGTACGGTCAAGTCATTGATGCACCGGGCCGTAAAAAGCCTGCAAAAAGAGCTTTCTGCCTACCGGCCTGAATCCATCAAAGAAAGAGGGAAAAAATGCGATGTAAAGACATTGAGCGTTTGATAATCGATTCGACCTGGAAAGATTTAAGCAGGGAAGAACTGCTCTCAATAAAAGAGCATACGCAGCAGTGCGCCCAGTGCACCCTTTTCCAGAGCGAATACAAAAAACTCAGGCTCTCTCTTAAAAACAACCCTGCTCCCGCCCTGCCGGAAAAACTGGACCACAGCACCCGCGAAATGTGCCGTAAAGCCCTAAACCTGCAAAAAAAATCTACCCCCACGATCCCCCGATTTATTTGGGGCGTACTCGCCGTCCTAATCGCAATCTCTGTGATAATGTTTGTCCCTGTAGTTACGGACCTCAGGCTCGATGAGCCCCTTTCATCACAGGAACTTTTTGTCCTGACCTTTTTAATCCAGAACACTGTAATGCTGTTCTTTACGCCAATATTGATCAAAAATTGCAGAGCAAAAAAAAAATCAAGGCTTAAACATTTTTAGCTAAATAACATGGATATATAACAGGAGGTTTATTATGGCCACTACAACCGGAAAAACAGTCGCACTTATCTTATTGGTAGTGCTTATTTTGTTTGCAGGCATACGCCTTACTCCTTTGCTCTTAGCCCCGTTTGGAGTATTTACCGGGGTATTCCACGACCTCAGGGTGCCTGGTGTAAGGAGCATCAGCACCTGGCCCGGAGGATTTCACTTATCATCTTTTTCACTTTTTTCCATAGCGCTTTTTATCCTCTGGATCGTGGTTATCGTCTGGGTATACAGAGATGCGGAACGGCGCAGCATGAACGGAGTGCTGTGGGCCCTGCTGGTGCTTATCGGAAATATCATAGGACTGCTGATCTACCTTATCATCCGTTCTGACAATCTACCTGCTGCCCGGGACGATACTGAAAGCACAAGCAGCCCAGACGCCTCAGACAGCCAGGCAACTGTAACCTGCCCCAACTGCCAGAAACAGGTAGGCATAGACTTTGCCTTTTGCCCTTTGTGCGGGACCAGGCTGCAGGAAGTATGCCCCGGCTGCGGAAAACCCGTAGAGAAAACCTGGGTGTCCTGCCCCCTCTGCGGTGAAAAATTGAATAAATAGAATATTTTCCGCTTCGAGCTCTGCAATTCGGATCTATTTTTGCAAGAGTCTTTTCTCAAGTAACTCTTGTAAAGACCTTCGGCCATCTAAAACGCAATGAATATACACTATTGATTCAATAACTTCATATATAATTCTGTACGGTTTGAAGTGTATTTCTTTATAGTTGTAAACACCTACTCTCTCAAGTTCTGGCGGGATATGACCTTTATTGGGAAATTTCCCTAGATTCAGGCATGTTTCTTCGATTTTTTTCAAAAGATACTCTGCCTTATCTTCAGAATCATTGATTAATACATAATTATAGATTACCAAAATATCTTCTTCGGCATCGGAAATAATATAGACTTTAAAGTTCATTTTGATTTATTTTCGGCAATTTTCTTACGAATATTATCAAAAGAACTTTCAATAGGTTTATACTTATTTTTATCTTTAGATTTAGTACTTAATGCAAGTATCTTTAGTAATGCTAAACTCTCTTGCATTTCTTCATATATTTTCACGTCTTGCAGAACAACTTTAGCTTCTCCATTTTGAGTTATTACCATTGTTTTTCTATTGTTTGTAACATCTCTCAATATTTCTGAAGTATGCGCTTTCAGATAACTAACCGATTTAACTGATTCACTTAATTTCATAATTTACCTCCTTGTTATGACCTAAATTAAGTTATTATTTAGGTCATTGTCAAGGGTTTATTTTCCATTTCTTTTTTGAAGTTGCCAAAATCCTCTTAGAGATATAATAAGTATTTTTTGGAAGTTCTTCAGAACTAAAAGATCGTTATCACCCGTAATAATAAAAAAGGGCTCAGTTATTAAGCTCTATCACCTTTTTCATTTTATTAAGGAGCCCTGCCGCTTTGATAAAACCAACAACACGCGCTTCCCTGACTTCGTTTCCGGCCGCATTCAAAAGGACCAGGGTTGGAACTCCCTTGATTTTAAACTTATTCCTCAGTTTTTCAAAAAGCGGCTGATTTGTTGTAGTTAAATCCACTTTCAGCATAATAAATTTCCGGGATATGTCTACGATTTTCGGGTCTTTATAGGTAAGATTATCCAACTCCTTACACGGTATGCACCAATCAGCATAAAAATCGAGAAAAACAGGCTTTGCATCCTCTTCAGCCTTTTGTATTTTAGCATCCGCATAGCTCGACCAACGGATCATCTCCCCCTGCACGGCAGAACCAGACTCCAACCTGGCCTCATTCAGGCTGGCTTCCACATAGGCCTCAATTCCTCTTACAACGAAAAACAGAGCTACCATAAAAAAAACAATCCCCATGATATTCCGGACAAAAGGAAATACCTTATTTTTCATTTCAGTCGGTTCTATCCAGGCCAGATAGATACCCCCTAGAAAAAGAGTCACGGCAAGACTCAGATGATAGACCAATGGGTTGGGAAAAAGAGGCTTCAGAAAGTAGATAGCCATAGCAATGAGAATGAACCCGAATATTTTTCTGACCCAGACCATCCAGGACCCGGACTTAGGAAGTTTATTAATGCTGCCGGAAAAAACGGCCAGAAATAGAAAGGGAAGACCCAATCCCAGAGCCAGCACAAAAAACATCAGGAAACCCAAAAACACATCCCCTTTTTCACCCACATAGGTCAGCAGCCCCAAAATAAATGGCCCGATACAGGGAGCTGCCACCAAACCAACTGTAAGCCCCATAAAAAGCGACCCCAAAAATCCTTTTTTGCTCCCCCCCACCATTTTTGTCAAAAAAAAGGGAAGACGGAATTCATAAAGGTCAAACATGCTCAGCGCCAACCAAACCAAGACAAGCGCGATCCCGATAAGGACCATAGGATTCTGCAGGGCTGAGCCGAAAAGGCTGCCGGTCAGAGCCGCAATCACTCCCAGGGCAGAATATGTGACCGCCATTCCCAGGACATATAAAAAGGCATGCCCAATGAGTTTGCCCTTGCGGCCCTCTGCCTGGCCCCCGAAATAACCGATTGTAATGGGGATGATCGGATACACACAAGGAGTAAGGTTTAAAGCCAAACCCCCGAGAAAAATCAGGAGAAAAGTAAAAAACAACCCCTTGTCACCCACAGATTTTGCGAATTCCCCTTCCTCCGGAGTTTGGGAAACAGAAGCCTGTCCGGCAGTTTTCTTTAATTCAGGCTGGCTGACCGTTTTGCTGGGAATCATATCCTCAGATAAGGGTACAACCTTGAACGTCTTTTTAAAGTTCATTTCCGCAGGCATCATACACATGCTGTCATCACATGCCTGATACCCGATCACTCCGGAAATATCCACTTCAGCACTCTGAAACGAAACCGGCAAAGTAACTGCGGTTTTTATCACAAACGTTCCTTCATATATTGATACTGGCTTTTGGGAAAATCCAAGCGTCTTGATTTTAGGCTCAGGAAACTCTGCCTCTCCAAAAATCAGCCCCTTCCGAGCATTAAATTCAATAGATGCAGGAACCAGGTAATCCTCTGTCGGCTTATTTGAATTAATATGAAAAGGCTTTTTTATGGTTACTTCAATAGAGAAGGGATTGCTCTTTCCAGCCTCCAAAGTATCCGCAGGGCTTACAATCTTCAAAGAAATCACATCATCGGTATTTTGAGCAAAACCGCTTACTGCCCAGATAAGAATAATTGCAATGATCAAATAACGTCTATGCATGGCAAGGCCTTCCTTCTTCCTCTAATATTAAAATTTGTTCAGTATTATAGCATACAGGGAGGAAATATTTTATTCTATTCTGAACATGAATAAACCTGGATTATTCACGAGTCGAGGTTAGTTAGCCTGGTCTGAGCGAATATTGCTGTGTTTCTATAGTAAAAGCTTATTTTTTTGTGGCCGAGTCAATAAAATCAACCAGATCCTGCTTGGCTTTAGCCAGATCAGCTTTACGGAGATACATCATGTGTCCACATTCGTAAAAGCCGAACTTAACCCGGTCCTTAAATTTCCCTGCTACATCCAGGTGCGAAAATGAATATTCGGCTCCGAAATAGTCGCAAGCGCCGTCATAGTATCCCTCAAATACAAATACTCGTAGATACTCATTCTGGGTCATGGCCTGGCGCAGCATTTCACCGACACTTGAAGGTTGTCGCATCATCATGCTCGTTCTGGATGACTGCAGCTGTTTCCAGGGCCTGACATTCCCGAAAATATTGTATTTTAGATCAGTCTCGTATTTCAACTCCTCCCGCAAATATGTGTTGAGCGTTCCGGTGAAAGCTCCGCTCCAATGAGCCATGGCCGGATCATACTCGTTCATTTCACCTGCGGCATCCTTGTCTATGCCTTTGTAGCGGCTATCCAGCCGCCCTACTGTAAGTTGTTGATTTCTAAGTAGTTCCTTGCGAAACCGAGTGCGGCTAACCCGCAGATTGCTGTTAATAATATAGTTTTTGGAGAGTCCGGTATAGCGGGCTATTTTGTCAGCGGTTTGACTGATTTCTTCCGGAGTAAGTTTTTTTCCTTTTACCAAAGCTAAAGTATAATCTCCCATTGCGAATTTTTCAGCTTCATCCAATACTTCACGCAGGGGTTTGCTCTGCAGATCTGCCGCAAGCTGTTGATGATAATAAGCTGTGGCAGTGTAATGCGGCAAAATGGTCATATATGAAAGCTCATCTCCTGGACCAAAGCCTATTGTCGTAGTAGAGACAAGAATGGCGCCATTAATATACATGTTGAGTCGGCTCTGCAGATAACCGGTAAGTCCGGCTGCACGGGTTGTACCGTAGCTTTCTCCGATGATAAACTTGGGCGAATCCCACCGGTTATTTCTAGTTACATACATGCGGATAAATTCTGCCACTGATTCAATATCTTCCATCACACCATGATATTTATGTAAAGGTTCACCTTTTGTCATACGGCTGTATCCGGTAGCTACCGGGTCGATAAATACGATATCGGTTTTATCCAGAATGGAATATTCATTGTCGACCAGTTCGTAAGGAGGCTGCAAGGCAAAGCCTTCGTCATCATATAGGACTTTTCTGGGGCCGAGAAAGGCCATATGCATCCAGACAGAAGAAGAACCAGGGCCGCCATTAAAAGAGAAAAGCAATGGACGTTTGGAATCGTTGGTCACACCATTTTTGGTATAAGCAATGAAGAATATCTCAGCCATGATTTTTCCGTTGTTTTCATCCATGATCGGAATCTTTCCAGCAGTGGCGGTATATTCTATGGTAGAGCCGCCAATCTTGATTGCGTGTTTAGTGATTGATTTTACTGCAGGCTTTTCTTCACCTGCTATAATAAATGAAAAAGAAATTAAGATAAAAACACAAAACAAACAAAAAATTACCTTCTTCATAATCCTGACCTCCGGTAATTAATATTAATTCAATGTTATTTATTAAATATTAGACTTTGTCCCAAAGTGACGGGAAAGAGTTGACATGAATATAAAAAAAGGGCTACAACCTTTAAAGAATCTAATTTCAAAAAAGGAGGAAGTAGCCCTATGGACAAACTTGAAATCAAGATTGCCCTTTCCTATAA
>JAUVXM010000027.1 GCA_030603565.1 Candidatus Aminicenantota bacterium | reverse complement strand
TGAGATCGGCTCGCTCGGAGAGTAAAAAAATGGCGATTAAAATTAAAAATAAAAACAAGAAAAAAGTTACAATAATCATTCTTGAAAAAATCTTGCATATCATTGAAAAGAAAATAATAATAAAAACATCGCCATTTTTTTTATGAATAGGTCAGGCTAAAGGTACAATAAAAGGAGCGATAATTTTGAAATACTTTAGGGCTACAAGTTTGATCCTTTTGATGATCCTTTTTCAAGCCACGACTTCCTTTTCAGATCATGCGGTGGCCAGGCAGGAGGAGCCTGTAAAAGTCCAATTGCTTTTAATAATTGATTTTGGAGATTTTATGTGTTTTTCTTGTCTTGAATCATTTCTGCAGTTCTGCTATTCACTTCCTCATCAATTTCAAGACCGGTATGTGTGGGGTGTGGTTATATTTGACGGAAATATAGGATCTGAATCTGAAGATATTGCAGTTAAGATCGTGGAGAAAAAAATCCGCGGTTTCAGAAAAGCCAATAGAGTAAGGTTTCCGATCCTGGTTGACCGTTCTCATATATTTAGTTCTCTGGCTGATAAAGGAACGACCGTATTGATTTTAAAAGGAGAAGCTCAGGAAGTTGAACGGTATACTTTTCCTCTCAGCCGCGAACAGATTGCAGAAATCCATAAAACGATTGGCATATGAGTCTTAAGCCAGAATCAGGTTATCACTTCGCTCCGCGAAGTAATTTGAACTAAAGGTTTACATTTTGGGCCTTGCCCAAAACTGAAAACTGCTTTTTATTTTTTGGATGCAAGCCAAAAAAGAAAAAGCGTCTTCAATCCGCAAAAATCTGTGTAGATCCGTGTCTAATGCTTTATTGCTTTTATCTGTGTCCACCGCGATCTCAGCGTAAAATATTGATTTTATCCTCTTGCATTTTTCCATTTACTTAGTATTATTTAGCCTGAACTATTCATAAAAAAAATGGCGATGTTTTTATTATTATTTATTTTCAGTAATATGCAAGATTCTTTCGAAAATGGTAATTTTATCTCTTTTCTCGTTTTTGTTTTTAATTTTAATCGCCATTTTATTTACCTTCCAGGCGAACCGATCTCACTACATCTGCTTCGTTACAGGGCACTTGCGGTGAAGTACCACAGCTGCCGCACCCTATGCCTCGCATCTGCGGCAACCTCGACTCGTGAATAATCCAGGTTAGGAAATGAGAGGATTACAATGAAAAAAAGCTCGATTTTATTTGGTTTGGGTTTGATAGGGATTATTCTGGCTTTATGCCTTACTACAGGATGCAGCAGAGATAAGCAGGTAAAGTCGGAGCTTTCCTGGCAGCCGGTAGAAGGCCGCTTAAAAACACGCTGGGCCGGGAAAATAACTCCGGATAATGTCTTGCAGGAATACCCCCGGCCTCAGATGAAACGCAAGGAATGGCTTAATTTAAACGGCCTGTGGGAATATGCTCTATGTCCGGTTTCCAACAAGCAGCCGCATGAATATGAAGGAGGAATTCTGGTTCCTTTTCCGGTTGAATCTGCGCTTTCCGGGGTGGGAAGGCCAGTCGGAAAGGAAAAGCGCTTATGGTACAGGCGTTTTTTTGAAGTTCCCCGCAAGTGGAAGCGCCGGCATATTCTTCTTAATTTTGAAGCGGTCGACTGGGAGACCAACGTATGGGTAAACGGGAAAATAATGGGGACTCACAAGGGCGGTTATGATCCTTTTTCTTTTGATATTACCAGTGCTTTAAAAAAACGTGGCCCCCAGCAGCTTGTAGTGTCAGTCTGGGACCCGACAGATGAGGGAACTCAGCCCCGAGGTAAACAGGTTATGAAACCCCGTGGCATTTGGTATACGGCAGTCACAGGAATATGGCAGACTGTCTGGCTGGAACCTGCACCTGAGACCCATATATCCGCCTTAAGGATTATCCCTAATATTGACAGAGAAGAAGTGTGGGTTAAAACCATATGTTCGGATAAAGTACCGGCCTGGGGGGTCGAGCTTGAGGTTTTAGATGAGAATAAGTCTTTGGCAATATCAGGAGGCGAAGCTGGAATGGATGTAGGTGTTCCTATAAGAAATGCAAAACTGTGGTCTCCGGATTCGCCGTTTCTTTATACATTAAAGGTCAGGCTTAAGGACTCAAATGGCAGGGTTGTGGATGAAATGGAAAGCTATTTTGGAATGCGAAAAATAAGTTTAGGAAAAGATGATGCCGGAGTAACCCGGTTGCTTCTCAATAACCGTGCCTTATTCCAATTTGGACCGCTTGACCAGGGCTGGTGGCCGGACGGGCTGTACACTGCTCCTACGGATGCTGCCTTACGATATGATATTGAAGTGACAAAGGAGCTGGGCATGAATATGCTGCGGAAGCATGTTAAGATCGAGCCGCGGCGTTTCTACTATTGGTGTGACAAACTTGGAGTTATGGTGTGGCAGGATATGCCGAGCGGGGATAAGTATATCGGCAGAAAAGATGAAGACATAACGCGTTCTCGGGAATCAGACAAACAGTTCCAGTTTGAGCTGCAGCGCTTAATAGATACACGCTACAACCATCCTGCGATCGTAATGTGGGTGCCCTTTAACGAAGGCTGGGGGCAATATAAAACTGCCTGGATTTCAGGCTGGATAAAAGGGTATGACCCTTCCCGCCTTGTGGATAATGCTAGTGGATGGAAAGACCGTCAAGTCGGAGACGTACACGATATCCATGCCTATCCCGGACCTGCGGCGCCCCCAAATGAAGAACTTAGGGCTGCTGTATTGGGTGAGTTCGGCGGTTTAGGTCTTCCCGTACCCGGTCACACCTGGCAGGAAGAGAAAAACTGGGGATACCGCAGCTTTAAAAGTGTTGAGGAACTGACTGCAGCTTACCTTGAACTGATGGCCGAGCTTGAGCCGATGATAGAAAAAGGGCTGTCTGCAGCAGTTTATACTCAAACGACAGATGTAGAGATAGAGGTAAACGGTCTGATGACTTATGACCGTGAGCTCATAAAAATGGATAAGGTAGCAGAAGCTAATAGGAAATTGGTTAAGAGAAGAAAAAACTAGGAAAGAAGACTGCCCTCTTTTTATAGGGAATTGGAGATTTTAGCAAAAAAAAGAGGGACAGGCTTCTTTTTTGGGGTCAGGAAATTTGTCAGGGGGAAAAAGGAGGGAAAATCTCCCGACCCCATATATATTGTCTTGCTTTTGGTAGCTGAACTTATTCTTTCCATCTAACACACTCACTTAATACATATGCAGGATTAATGCCAAAAGTGACAAAGTTATAAGCCATAGAAAATAAAGAAGATAGATAATCAGTAAAGAGGCAATAAGATATATAAAGTTTACATGTGTAAAAAATATTTACATGTAAAGGTTTTCCTGCACACTGACGACTGCCCCCTGGTTTCAAAGGACATTCTGAAGTATTACCACGATTCCGGAAATAGCGGAAGCTATGATCACGGCCGGGCGGATGAAGCCTCGGTCAAGAATCTTGCTGGTGTGTTTTGAGAGAAAAAACCCCAGGATCATTCCTGGAATAAGTACCAGCGTAGCTTTAAGCTCTGTTTGACCGAATCTGCCGATTATTGCCAGGGAAGTTATAGAAATGATCGTTCCGGCAACAAAGATGCTGGATAATGAACCCCGTATTTTTGCGCCTTTCTGGCGCTGGTAAACAAGAGCCATAGGAGCACCTCCTATAGCAGAAGTCGTCCCCATAAGACCGGAGAATGTACCGGCCCCGAACAGGTTGGCCGGCTTCAGGGAAAGATTGAATCCGGAAAGAGTTATGGCGATGGCAAGTAGTACCATGCTGCCAAAAAGAAGCGAGATCTCCTCCCTGGGTACGATAGTCAGTATCCCGGCGCCGATTACAGTACCTGCAATCCGGCCGGTAATAGCCCATTTAAGTTCCTGGGCCTTGACTGCGTGATGTTCCCGTAAAGCGATAAGCAGGGTAAGACAGAGTGCTGCCAGCAGCAAAGGGCCGGGGACAAATACAGGGTCGAGTAGAACCAGCAGAGGAACTCCGATAAGGCCCAGGCCGAACCCGATAGAGCCCTGCAGGGTTGCCCCAATAGTGGTGATAAAAAATGCGATTATTACATTGATAAATTCTACCGGAATATCCATATCAGCCAAGCTGCAAAGGATACCTTATCCGGTTATAAAAGTCGATCAGAATGAAAATGCTTAGTTATTTGCAGGCTTAGCCTGCGTTATTCAGAGTAATTTGCGGACTAACGTCCGCGTTATTTAAATAACTATAATAACTATGAATAACTATAAAATAACTTTAATTACTGTAAATTACTCTGCTTTCACTGTTTTTACTGCAAAAATAAGGTTTATTGATTTTGCAGTTACTATATGGCAGTATAGTAGCTTATGAGGAATCTTTTAAGATTTTTAAGTACGTGTTTGGTCATTGTTTCCATTTTATTCCTCCACTCTGTATGTGCAAGAAAAAGTCGTGTACCCAAGAATATCATTATTTTTATATCAGATGGTTGCGGGTTTAATCATGTGGATGCAGCTTCTATGTATCAATATGGAAAAACAGGCTCCCAGGTCTATGAAAAATTTCCAATTAGATTTGCTATGACTACATGGTCCGCTACAGGAAATCGATATGACCCCGCCTCAGCCTGGAGATCGTTTGATTGTGTATTAAAAGGCCCAACTGATTCTGCAGCTTCTGCTACAGCTTTGGCGACTGGAGTCAAAACCTATAATGGCGCTGTTTGTGTAAACACCGGTAAAGTCAAGCTGACCACGATATTCGACCAGGCTGAAAAAAAAGGAAGGGCTACCGGAGTTGTGACAAGTGTTCAATTTTCCCATGCCACCCCTGCTTGTTTTGTAGCTCATAATGAAAATCGCAGTAATTATAAAGAGATCGCTCAGGAGATGCTCCTTGCCAGCCCAGTGGATGTGATCATGGGCTGCGGACATCCATATTTTGATAAAGCAGGGAAACTGACTTTAAATTCCAGCTTCAAATATATCGGCGGCCAGGAAATATGGCGGATGTTAGGGGATGGCGCTATTGGTTGTGATGCCGATAACGATGGTGATGCTGATCTATGGACGCTTATTCAGAACAGGACGGAATTTCAGGAATTGATGACAGGGGAGACCCCATTACGAGTATTAGGCGTCCCCCAAGTGTATCATACTTTACAGCAGGAGAGGGCAGGTGAAGAAAATGCAGCTCCTTTTGAGGTGCCGTTTATTGAAAATGTTCCAAATTTAAAAGAGATGGCTCTGGGTGCAATAAATGTCCTGGATGAAAACTCTGAGGGTTTTGTTTTAATGATAGAAGGAGGAGCAGTAGATTGGGCTGCTCATGATAATCAATCAGGACGGATGATAGAAGAGCAGGTCGATTTCAATAAAACTGTTGAAGCGGTTGTTGACTGGGTGAATAAGCAGAGCAGCTGGAAGGAAACTCTGATGATCGTTACTTCAGATCATGAGGCAGGGTATCTTTACGGCCCTGATTCCGGGAGTAAAAAGCCTTCAGCCAGCTTGGATATCCGGCAAGTCTGGAAACCTCTGGTCAATAACGGAAAGGGAAATGTACCGGGTATGGTATGGTATTCCGACAAGCATACCAATTTGCTGGTTCCCTTTTATGCTAAAGGCTTAGGCAGCAAACGGTTTAATAAATACGCAGATAAATTTGACCAGGTCAGGGGAAAATACCTTGATAACACTGCAGTAGCCAAAGTGATTTTATTTTTTCTGAAATGAAGCAATTTATAATTTGCATTTTAGTTTATATTATACATATCGACATTTTTTATGAATAGTTCGGGTTAAAACAAAAAGGAAAAATGATGAAAATACCGCTTCTTGACCTTAAAGCCCAATACGCAAGTATCAAAACCGAAGTCGCTACCGCCATAAACGAAGTGCTGGAATCACAGTATTTTATCCTCGGACCTAAAGTCGCGGAATTAGAAGAAAAGGTCGCTGCTTATTCCAACTCCCGTTACGCTGTAGGAGTCTCCTCAGGCTCAGATGCCCTGCTTATCTCTCTTATGGCCCTTGACATCCGCCCTGTAGATGAAGTGATAACAACACCCTTTACTTTTTTTTCAACAGCAGGGGTCATATCCCGTCTTAACGCTATACCTGTGTTTGTAGATATCGACCCTGTAACCTACAACATAGACCCTGCAAAAATAGAAGCAGCCATAACCGAAAAGACCCGGGCTATAATTCCGGTACACCTCTACGGCCAGTGCGCTGATATGGATCCCATCCTTAAAATAGCCCGAAAATACGATCTGGTAGTGGTAGAAGATGCCGCCCAGTCCATAGGAGCACTGTACAAAGGCCGCAGCGCAGGCACTATGGGAGATCTGGGTATATTCTCTTTTTTCCCCTCAAAAAATTTAGGAGGAGTAGGGGACGGTGGTATGGTTGTGACAAATGACCAGTCCCTTTATGAAAAACTAAAAATACTCCGAGTTCACGGCTCTAAACCCAAATACTTTCACAAGACTGTAGGTGGAAATTTCCGCCTTGACGCAATTCAGGCAGCAGTACTGCTTGTAAAGTTATCTTACCTCGACTCCTGGTCAGAAAAGCGCCGTCAGAACGCTGATTTTTATGATAAAAACTTTAAGTCATCCGGTCTTTTCGAAAAAACCGATATCAAAACCCCTGTCCCGGTTTATAAAGACTCGGATGATAAAAATTATCACATCTATAATCAATATACCTTACGTGTTCCTTTCCGTGATAAACTCCGCCAATTTCTAAAAGAAAAGGATATAGGGGCTGAAATATACTATCCCCTCCCGCTTCACCTGCAGGAATGTTTTACTGACCTGGGATATAAACAGGGAGACCTGCCTGAAGCAGAAAAAGCCTCACACCAAGTAATATCAATCCCAATCTATCCTGAGATCACTACCCTTCAGCAAGAGCATATAATCCAGAAAATATTAGAATTTTATTAACTAATATCAATAAAAAGAAAGCTAAAACCATGAAAAAAAACAAAAAAACGATTCACCTCATCGCCGCCGCCCGCCCCAATTTTATGAAAATTGCCCCTCTCTATCACGCCCTCCGCAAAAAAGACTGGGCTGAACCGGAAATAATCCACACCGGTCAGCACTATGACTTAAATATGTCGGATGATTTTTTCAATGACCTAAATCTCCCAGAACCCCACATCCATCTCGGTATTGGCAGCGGCACTCACGCCGAACAGACAGGCCGTGTCATGATAGCCTACGAAAAAATCCTACTCAACAAAAGGCCAAACCTTACAATAGTAGTAGGCGATGTGAACTCCACTCTTGCCGCCACCTTAGCTGCCACCAAATTGGGAGTTAAAGTAGCTCACCTTGAAGCAGGCCTCCGTGCTTATGACCGGAGCATGCCAGAAGAGATAAACCGGGTAGTCACAGACAGCCTGGCTGATATTCTCTGGACTCCTTCCCCCGATGCGGATGAGAATCTTAAAAAAGAGGGAATATCTCCTGATAAAATCCAAAGAGTAGGCAACATTATGATCGATTCTATTGAGATGCTCCGCCCTCGCATAGAAAAAGAACCGGAATGGCAGAAGCTAAAAATGAAGCGCAACAGCTACGGCCTTGTAACCCTCCACCGTCCTTCCAATGTCGACACTGTAGATAAGTTAAAGATACTCTGTAAGGCCTTGCTTCAAATAGCGGAAAAGGCCCCAGTTGTCTTTCCAGCCCACCCTCGTACTATGAAAAACCTAAAAAAATTCAAGCTTCTAAATCTAATAAAATCATCTCCCGATATTTTAATGATAAGCCCTCTAAGCTATATACCCTTTATGAACCTTGTCTTTAACTGCCGTTTTGTTATAACTGATTCCGGAGGGATCCAGGAAGAGACGACCTATCTGGGGATACCCTGCCTAACCGTTCGCCCTCATACAGAAAGGCCCATAACCATAACTCAAGGTACAAACACGCTGACTAAGCCCGAAGATTTAAATAAACAAGTAGAAGCCATCCTTACTAAAAAAAGAGAAAAATGTAAAATAAAATTATGGGACGGCAAAACCGCTAAAAGAATCGTTGGAACACTGTCTTCGCCGCTCTATAAATAGCGGAATTTGCAGTAGAAATCAATATACTTCTGGGCAATAGCTTCCCAGCTGTAATGGTTTTTTATTGTTTCATAGCCATTATGGCCCAGAGTTTGAGCTTTGTCTTTGTTTTTTATAAGCTCGATAATAGCCTCGGCGAACTTGTCCGGGTCAGAAGGATCGACCAGGATGCCGTTTTTGCCTGAGGAAATAACATTTTTAATTCCTCCAAATTTTGAAGCAATTACCGGCACCGCGCATGCCATAGCTTCGGTGGAAGTCATTCCAAATGGTTCAAAAAGTGAAGGCAGGGCAAAGATCTCAGCCTGTCTGTAATATGGCACCATGAATTCATCCGGGACATATCCGATGATCAAGACCTTGTCCTGGAGATTCCTCTTCCGGGTGATTTTTTCCATCATGGCAACGACTTCTCTCTCGCGAGCCTGAGGCTGGGGGGATCCTCCGCCTATCACCAAATGTATGTCAGGGACTTTGGGTACAAGCTTAGCAAAAGCCTTAAGAAGAAGGTCGTGGCCTTTATTGGTGTCAATGCGGCTGAGGCAAAAAATGTATTTGTCCGGAAGACCGGTTTTTTGCTTTTTTTCTCCCGGTTTAAGCGGCCGGAAGCGGTGTATATCAGTGCCCGGCGGAATTACTGTTATATTATCGGCTTTGAATCCATATAATTTGTCCAGTTTTTCCTGCTGCAATCGGGATGTGACTGATTGAGCATTGACTGATTTGAAAATCCGCATCTCCTCTTTGATGCGAAGCTTAAAATTGAATTTTTCTTCCATCTTTTTAGGGTCTCCGCCCATTTCTTCCTTTTTCCAGGCGCCGAGGGAGTGGGCTGTAAAAAAAGCCGGCTTTCTCATCTCTTTAGCTAGGGCAATAGTAACTATCCCGGCATCCACATAATGCCCATGGTAGAGGTCATATTCCAGCTTGTTTTTGCGGATAAATGCTGCCATATTTTTTGAAAGCTCAGGAAGTACATCGTAGATAGTTTCTTTTGGGATAAATTCCCAGGGGCCGGCTTTTATCCTTATGACCCTGACCCCGGGATTTTTGGGGACCGGGTCTACTTGGGGCAGGGAGGGGTTGAACCAGCGCGTGTAGATATCTACTTTGATATCCAGTTTAGAAAGCGCTTCGGCCAGTTTTAGAACATAGACTACCTGCCCGCCGGTATCGGTTCTACCCAGCTGGGGAACAGGGTCAAAATACCCGTGAGTGCTGAGCATGGCGATACTTTTTATGGGGGTATCCTTTTTTTTCTTCATCGCGTAGAGTTTGATTATATATTATCATCAACATACTTTTCAATCTTGACTTCATAGATACTGCTGATATAACCTTGTTTTGAAATAATATGAATTATTCAGGAGTACCTGGATTATTAAGGAGGCTTTATGAAATCCAAAATATTTAAAAACAGCATATTGTATTTTATGGCAGCTTCTGTCCTATTTTGGGGATTAAACGTGCAAGTTTTTGCCGGTTCAAAGGTTGCCAAGGAGAAAAAACTGGTGCTGGAATGGTTGAGCCAGCCTCAGGTTGTAGAAAAATTCGGTAAGATATCAGACACTATCTGGTCCTATGCAGAGTTGGGGATGCAGGAGTTTAAATCTTCAAAACTACTGGCAGACACATTGGAGGAGGCTGGATTTACTGTAGAACGGGGGGCAGCAGGTATGCCTACTTGTTTTGTCGCTTCATATGGCTCAGGAAAACCTGTGATCGGGATATTGGGTGAATATGACGCCCTGCCCATGCTTTCACAGAAAGGACGTGTGCCCAAACAGGACCCGGTAGTGGAAGGTGCCCCTGGTCACGGCTGCGGTCACAATACCATGTGTACAGCAGCAGCAGCGGCAGCATTTGCAGTAAAAGAAGCGATAGATAAATATAACCTGGAGGGAACGGTTAAAGTATTTGGCTCCCCGGCTGAAGAAACTCTGATCAGTCGTCCCTATATGGTAAGAGCAGGTTTGTTTGATGAGGTGGATGCTGTAATAGATAATCACAGCAGTAGTACTCTGGGGACAGGATACGGCAAAGGCGGAAATGCCATGTACTCTGTTATTTTTACATTCAAGGGAAGGACTTCACACGGTGCTTCCCCCTGGTCGGCAAGAAGCGCTCTGGATGCAGTGGATATTATGAATGTGGCAACAAATTTCTTAAGGGAGCATCTTTTTTATACCTACCGCATGCATTACGTGATAATTGAGGGAGGAGAGGCCCCCAATGTAGTACCGGATAAGGCTAGTGTCTGGTATTTTGTCCGCAACAGTGATGAGAGAGTCGAAGAGATGTATGAGAAAGTGATCAACTGTGCTAAAGCAGGAGCTTTAGCGACTGGAACCGAGCTGGCCGAGGTGAAAATTTTATCCGCAATACATCAGCGTAATGCCAATAAAGGGCTGGCTGAGCTTTTACAACAGAATATAGAGATAGTAGGAATGCCGGAATGGACGGAAGAAGAGAATGCTTATGCTAAAGCTCTGCAAAAAGAATTGGGCAAGCCGGAAAAAGGGATGCCCACAAAAACAGGAAAGCTCAGAGGGCCTTCCCCGGTATTTGTAGGAGGCGGCTCATCTGATGTAGGCGAGGTGACGCGGGTAGTGCCGACTACTACGGTTGTCTTCCCGGGTAGGGTACCAGGAGGAATAAGCCATCACTGGTCTGCCGTTGCTTCAAATTACGGCTCTACTGCCTGGAAGGGCCTGAATGCAGGGGCTAAAGTAATGGCTGCCACAGTTATTGATCTATTCAAAAATCCGAAAGAACTTAAAAAAATCAAAGAAGAATTTGATGCTTATGAGAAGGAACATCCTTACAAATCATTTTTACCGGAGGATGCCAAGCCTCCTTTGGATTTGAACAAAGAGCTGATGGAGAAATATCTTCCCTTAATGAAGAAATATTATTTAGAAAATAAATAGCCTGGATTATTCACAGAAGATAAATTAATAATAAGAACATTAACATTTTTTTATGAATAGGTCAGGATAGAAAGAAAGAAATGATGAAGCAATCCCAAAGTGCTTCTCATATGAGGAGAAAGAAATGTCAAAAAATAGCATATTTAATCTATGCAAGATTTTTACAGTCTTGCTTATTCTGCTTCTGGCCAATATCGGTATGACTGCGCAGCGCACGCAAAAGCCGGTCCTGCATGGCCATCACTGGGTTGCTATAACGGGAAAGCCTTTGGGGGCGACAGCTGGTGCAAAGATATTTGAGCGAGGTGGAAATGCGGTCGATGCCACCTGTGCTATGCTGGCGGCGGTCTCTACCATGTATGATGTTTTAAGCTGGGGTGGGGAAACGCAGGCGCTTATATACAATCCCCATACAAAAAAAGTTTATGGGATTAATGCCTTGGGAGCAGCACCTACAGGAGCTACACTCGAGTTTTTTAAGCAAAAAGGCCTGGAATACCCGCCCGCTTATGGCCCGCTTGCTGCAGTAACACCAGGAACACCGGGCGGTCTGCTGACCATGTTGGCTGAGTTCGGGAGCATGAGCCTAAAGCAAGTTTTGGAGCCGGCCATGCAGATGGCCGAGGGTTATCCGATAGAAGAGGCCCTCTGCCGGAGTATTGAGCGGGGAAAAGAGAGGATAAAGAAGTGGCCTTATTCCAAGAAAATCCTCCTGCCTCATCTGGGAGAGGAATATGAAGCTCCTCATGCGGGGGAAATTTTCCGTCAGGGAGATCTGTTGGATACGCTTAAAAAAATGGTGGAAGCGGAACAAAAAGCCCTGGAAGAGGGAAAAAGCCGTAAGGAAGCGATATATGCAGCATATGACCGCTTTTACAAAGGAGATATTGCAGAGGAATTTGTGCGCGGATGTCAGGAACAGGGCGGGCTTATCACTAAAAAAGATCTAGCCGACTGGCAGGTCTATATCGAAGAACCGGTGACCACTGATTATAAGGGTATAAAAGTCTATAAACTGACAAGCTGGGTGCAGGGGCCGGTCATGCTGCAGGCTCTTAATATACTGGAGGATATCGACCTGAAATCTATGGCATATAACAGTGTCAATTACATCCATACTCTTTATCAGGTCATGAATCTTGTTTATGCGGACCGGGATTTTTATTATGGCGACCCCTATTATCCGCCTGCAGAACCAATAACCGGGCTGCTGTCAAAAGAATATGCAAAAGAGCGCTTAAAACAGATTAACTGGAATGTAAATGACCCGGACGTTAAACCGGGCGACCCTTATCCTTTTGAGGGAAAGAAAAATCCTTATCTGCATCTTTTGGAAAAATGGACAAATACGGGAGAGAAGGAAGTGGAAAAGATGAGCCGGGAGGAACTGGCTGCCCATGATGAGGATTTTTTTACAGGCACTACTTCCATCCAGGCTGCTGACAAAGAAGGATGGGTGGTCTCTGTGACTCCCAGCGGAGGATGGATTCCAGCTTGTATTGCCGGGAAAACCGGGATCGGTATGAGCCAGCGTATGCAGAGTTTTGTCCTGGATGAAGGCAAGAATCCCTTTAATTTAGTAGAGCCCGGAAAAAGACCCCGGGCTACCTTAACTCCAGGTATGGCACTTAAAGACGGAAAACCTTATCTCTCATTTGCTGTTCAGGGCGGAGATACCCAAGACCAGAACCTTTTGCAGTTTTTTCTCAACATGGTGGAATTTGACATGAATGTCCAACAGGCCTGCGAGGCTGCAAATATTGTAAGTTTTCAGATGCAAAGCTCATTTGGTGAGCATGTGGCTACGCCCGGGCGGTTGACTCTAAATGAGCGAGTTCCGGAGAAGGTCAGAGAGATGCTGGAGGGAATTGGATATAAGGTCGGGGTGAGTGAACGGACATCAGGGCCGATAACGGCTATTTATTTTGATTGGAAACACGGCACTTTATGGGGAGGAGCCAGTAATTACGGTGAGGACTACGGAATCGCCTGGTGACCGTATTGGGGTCAGGTCTTGTTTTTTGCTTCACAGATAAAATATTAATCATTTCATCGCAATGATGGGAACATAGATTGTTAATTGAAAGTGTGTCAGATTTATTGCGTGTTTTCGTAGCAACTGACCTGATTCTTACTTAAGGCTCAGAAGCTTAGAAAAAGTGGGGGAAATCCTGAATTGGATTATATTCTTGCATTTATTTTTGAGGTGATATAACCTTATTTCACTTGGATTTATCTTGATCAGCATTATCAGGAGATAAGGATGGAGGGAAAGGAAGCTCTTATCCAGAGAGAGTCTGGGAATTTTACAAGTTTTGATGGTCTTAAGCTGTATGATCAATGGTGGCGGCTGCAAAGTAAACCCAGGGCATCAGTTGTGATTTTACATGGAATATGCGAGCACAGCGGTCGATATAATGAGGCAGCTGAATTTTTAACTGCCCAAGGATATGCGGTTGATACATTTGACCTGAGAGGTCACGGAAAATCTGAAGGAATAAAGGTTTATGTCGAATCTTTTGATAATTACTTAAAGGACCTTGATGTATTTCTGGACAGAGTACGGCTGAGGCTTCCTGATATACCGGTTTTTCTGCTTGGCCACAGTATGGGAGGAGGGATATGTTCAATGTACTGCATAACCAGGCAGCCGGATATACGGGGAGTGATCCTAAGTGCGCCCTCTGTTAAAATCAGTGAAGATATTTCTCCTTTTCTTCAGAAAATATCCTCTGTGCTGAGTAAGCTTTTTCCAAAGCTACCTGCCATCAAACTGGAAACTGCGGATTTATCACGGGACCCTGAAGTCTTAAAAAGACGGGATAATGACCCTCTTGTTTATCAAGGCAAGATCTTAGCCCGAACAGGGGCAGAGATCCTCCAGGCGACCAGGCTGATACAAGCGCAGATGGAAAGAATATCACAGCCGCTGCTTATTTTACATGGAACAGAAGACCGTTTGGCTGATGTGGAAGGAAGCAAGATGTTGTATGATGGTGTCAAAGAAAGAGACAAAACTCTGAAACTCTACAACGGTCTTTTTCATGAGATAATGAATGAGCCGGAAAAGGAGCAGGTATTACATGATATCGTTACCTGGATGAATGACCACACGCGAGGCTAAAAGAACATAGGAGCCTTTAAGACAGGAAACAGTTATGATCCCACCTGAATACGTATTAGCGATAGATCAGGGTACCACAGGGACCTATGCTGTCCTTTACAACAGGCAAGGCCGGATAGCCGCTAAAGCCTACCGGGAGATCGCTCAGATATATCCTCAACCGGGTTGGGTGGAGCACGACCCTATGGAGATCTGGCACACAGTTGAAGTTGTAGTAAAAGAGCTATGTTCGCATTGCCAAGCAAAAATTGCAGCTGTAGGCATTACCAACCAGCGTGAAACAACAGTAGTGTGGAATAGAAAAAGCGGGATCCCAGTTTGTAATGCAATCGTTTGGCAGTGCCGGAGAACAGTGGGGGAGTGTGAGAAACTAAAATCACATGAGGCCTTATTCCGGAAAAAGACAGGATTACCTGTAGATGCATATTTTAGCGGGACAAAGCTTAAGTGGATCCTCAATAATTATCCTGCCCTAGATGTAGAAGACCTGCTTTTTGGAACGATCGATACGTGGCTTATCTGGAAATTGACCGGCGGAAAGGTCCATGCCACTGATTACACAAATGCCTCCCGGACTCTGATATTCAATATTACGGAAAAAAAGTGGGACCCCGAATTATGCAAACTGCTCGATATACCTGAGACATTGCTACCGGAAGTTAAGAGTTCTATTGATGATTTCGGCCGAGTCAATTCCCTCCCGGGATTAAAGGGGATTCCTATATCCGGTGTGGCCGGTGACCAGCAGGCAGCCCTTTTCGGTCAGGCCTGCTTCTCTTCCGGAGATGTAAAAAATACTTATGGAACAGGCTGTTTTTTGCTTTTAAACACAGGCGAAAAAGCGATATTTTCCGAGAAAGGCCTGGTGACCACTCTAGCTGTAAACGGCCGAGGACATCCGTGTTATGCTCTGGAAGGCTCCATCTTTATAGGGGGGGCAGCCATTCAGTGGCTTAGAGATGAACTTGGGCTTTTAGAAGAATCATCTGATAGTGAAGCAGCAGCCCTAGCAGTGAAGGATAATGCCGGAGTTTACCTAGTTCCTGCCTTTGTAGGATTGGGAGCTCCCTACTGGAATATGGAGGCTAGGGGGATAATAACTGGTCTTACCCGTGGAGCAAACCGCAACCACATTATCCGGGCCTCCCTGGAAGCAATGGTGTATCAGACATATGATGTGCTTAAGGCTATGGAGGAAGAGTCGGGTTTCAGTATCAAGAATCTGGCTGTAGATGGGGGAGCCGCAGCTAATGATTTTCTCATGCAGTTCCAGGCTGACATCCTCGATAGCTCAGTGACCCGTCCCAAAAATATAGAGTCGACTTCCTTGGGTGTAGCTTATATGGCCGGGCTAAAAACCGGATTCTGGAAAGACAGGAAAGAGCTGGAGGGGATTAGATCAATAGAAAAAGAATTCACTCCTGCTATGGCCGAATATACCCGCAGCTCTTTTCTGGCAGGGTGGCGAAAAGCCCTGCGGCAAGCTTTAGTTAAAATGTAGTTCCCCTATTTTTTCTATCCTTTCCCTTTAAACAGGATTCAATATTTATTTTATTTTCTCATTTTACAGATAATTAGGCAAAGAAAAGACGGTCACGTAAGCGTATTCATACCCTCGGATTTATCTGCACCAAAAAAAATCATTTGTTTTTAAGTCATTAATTTTATAAATTAAAGTCAATGTATCTTAAATTGAATTATTCCTAAAAGGAGGAAAGCATGAAAAAAGTATATGTTTCCTTATTACTGGTATTTTTTCTGATCCTATTTGCCGGACTTGCTCCCCCTACCTTTGCTGAAGATAACCCAAAACTTCTGTGCAAGGAAACTTTTATGGAGATGGAGTCGATCAGCAGTGCAGATATTTCTCCCGATGGCAAGCACATACTGTTTTCCCGCACCTGGGTTGACAAGATAAATGACCATTACCGCAGCAACCTCTGGCTTGTAGATATCGACGGCACCCGCGCCCGTGAGCTTACTCACGGCAATTGGAAGGATTCTTCTCCAGTCTGGTCCCCTGAAGGAAAAAAGATAGCTTTTCTCTCAGACCGTGACGAAACCACTCAGGTTCATGTGATGTGGCTGGACACCCGGGAAGTAGCCCAACTTACCCACGTAGAGCGTACTCCGGGAGGATTAAAATGGTCGCCGGAGGGAAAATGGCTGGCATTTACCTCGTTTGTTCCGGATACCAATCCGATTTTACCCGTTAAAATGGTCAAGCAGCCCAAAGGCGCCAAGTGGGCAAAAGGAGCTGTTATAGTTGACCGCTTAAGCTGGGCAAGAGACGGCCGAGGCCCGGTGCCTAAGGGATACAGTCATATCTATGTGATCGATGCTGAGTTAGGCGGGACTCCCCGGCAGTTAACATCAGGTGATTATTCCCACTCAGATCCCCAGTGGTCGGCGGATGGTAAAAAGATCTATTTTAGTGCTATCCGTAAACCTGAGGCCGAATATTTAAGAGGTGATTCCGAAATATATTCTATTGACCTTGATACCTTAGAGATCAAGACTCTGACTGAGCGCATGGGGCCGGATCGGGGCGCCCGAATCTCTCCCAACGGAAAATGGATCGCTTATACCGGATATGATGATAAAAACTTTACCAGCACCCTCTCAAGCCTCTATCTTATGAACTCAAACGGAGGAGGAAAACGCCTTCTGGCCAGCAAGCTCCCTAACTCTCCCTCAGGTATTACTTGGGCTGCAGACAACTCAGGCGTCTATTACCTGATGCAGGAAAAGGGAATGTCCAACCTGTATTTTGTGCCCTTAAAAGGAAAAATATCAAAAATAACCAAAGGCAACCATTATCTGTCCGGACTCTCGATCGCAGCCAGCGGCCAGGTAGCCACCACACTTTCAACTTTTTACCGGCCCGCCTATCTGGTGACCTTTAACCTGAAAAATCCTGAAGAGATAAAAGAACTGGTTGATGTAAATTCTGACATTTTAGCCGGAGTCAAACTGGGTGAGGCTGAGGAGATGTGGTTTAAATCTCCGGACGGACTTGACCTGCAGGGATGGCTTATTAAACCGGCTGAATTCGAAACCGGCAAAAAGTATCCCCTGCTGCTCTGGATCCACGGCGGACCCTGGGCCATGTATTCTGTGCGTTTTAACTGGGCCTGGCAGAATTTTGCCGCTAAAGGTGTTGCAGTTCTTTTTATGAACCCACGGGGCAGCACCGGGTATGGACAGGACTTTGTCAATGGGATCCAGTATTCCTACCCGGGAAAAGACCTGGATGACCTGATGGCAGGTGTTGATACTGCTATAGCCAAAGGTTTCATTGACACAGACAACCTATTTGTCTGCGGCGGCAGCGGCGGAGGAGTGCTTACCGCCTGGATTGTAGGTCATACCGATAGGTTCACAGCAGCAGTCTCTATGCGCCCGGTAATAAATTGGCATTCCTTTGTGGGCAATACAGATGGAGCAAGCTGGTACAGGCAGTTTAAAAAATATCCCTGGGAAGACCCCCTGGAATATGCTCTGCGTTCTCCTTTACACTATGTAAAAAATGTTACTACTCCCACCATGGTAATGACAGGGGAGGCGGACCTTAGGACTCCGATGCCCCAAAGCGAGGAATACTATCGAGCCTTAAAGAAGTTGAAAAAAGAGACCCTCTTGGTCCGCATGCCGAATGAGTTCCACGGCTGGCGCCGCCCCTCACATAGACTCCTGCAGCAGCTGTATCTTATGGCCTGGTTTGATAAATATAAAAAGTAAAGAGCATTATATTCGGGGGACAGCCCCTCTCTCTTAAAGAGACTGTCCCCTTTATTAGTATTAGTACCAGTTATCTTTCAGGATTGTTGCTTTCCTTTTTAGTTTTTTATCTCCTATTGTCAATATTACAGTGTAGGTGCCTTCAAGCGCTGGGGTGAATTCGAAGTTTGCATCATATTGTCCACCTCTGGGCCTATATCCCATATCAGCATAGCGTTTCAGCATGGCTTTCATCCGTTTCTTTTCAGCTTCTGAACGTTCTTTACGGATACTCATGTTCCAGAGTACTTTATTGATACCTGCATCCTTAGAGCCTTTGATCTCATTTATGAGCATACCGCCCTGAAAAACAGAAACTTTAACATCTGTGGCAGCCTTGTTTTTCAGATAATAATAAACGGTTACATCGTTTGATTCACTTTCGCCGGCAAAATTGGCGGAGCTTGAATTTGAGAAGTCGTTGTTTACCCATTTGATCTTTGGTTCTATGTTAAAAAGATAGATGTCCTGGTCCAAAACTTTGCTGCAGAGTTCGGCTAAGGGGAAGATGTCTGCAATCCAGATCCCGCGTCCGTGGGTAGCTACTATCACGTCATTTTCGCGCGGATGGATCTTTAAGTCCTGCACGGGCTGAGTGGGCATGTTGTTTTTCATTTGCGACCAGCTTTTTCCACCATCTATTGAGACATAAACGGCGAATTCAGTTCCTACAAAAAGCAGGTTGGGATTTGTTTGGTGTTCCCGGATAACATTAATGGGTTCATGGGGTAGATTTGCTGCAATGGAGGCCCAGGTCTTTCCATAGTCTGTAGTTTTATATACAAACGGCCTGAAATCATCCCTGCGAAAGCCTGTATAAGAAACATAAGCTGTGCCTGGGTCAAAATTAGAAGCAGTTACTCTGCTTACCCAGTATTCCGGATTTCCGGTGATATTGGCATTGAGTTTTGTCCATTTTTTGCCGCTGTCACGTGTCATCTGCACATTGCCGTCGTCGGTTCCTACCCAGAGCAGCCCTTCTACCAGGGGTGACTCATCAAAGCTGGTGATTGTACAGTACTGGATGTTTCCGTCTCCGCCTTTTCCGGTGGTGAGGAATTTCGGATTGTTGGTTGTTAGGTCTTGGCTGATGACTTCCCAGTATTCGCCCCGGAACGGGGATTTGACTACTTTGTTGCCGCAGTGGTAAATAACATCGCTGTTATGGGGGGATACCAGAATGGGCGCATTCCAATTCCAGCGCATTTTGGGGTCCTTTCGGCTGTAGGCGATGGATTTTCTCTCGCCTGTTTTAAGGTCGACTCTTGATATGGGGCCGAATTGGGATTCGTTGTAGAGGTAGCGGTTGGTCTTCCAGTCAAAGACATTATACATACCGTCTCCGCCGCCTACCCCATTCCAGTCCTCGAGGTGTATGGGATCTCCGCTGCGTTTGGTGCTGGGTCCCATTAAGGAGCCGTTGTCTTGTAATCCGCCGGCTACCCGGTAGGGATAGGAATTATCGATCCCTACTGCATAGAGTTGGGCCAGCGGTAGATTATCTGGGTGATACCAGTTTTTACCGCCGTCATATGTGATGCCAAGTCCATGGTCATATCCTACCCAGATATGCTGGGAATCTCTGGGGTCGATCCAGACTGTGTGGTCGTCGCCTCCAAAGCCAAGAGGCCGCCTTTTCCAGGTTTCGCCGCCGTCATACGTGCCCCAGGAGGCAGCGCTTAATACATGTACTACTTTGTCATCATTTGGATCGATAATGATCTGTCCATAATAATAAGCAGGAGCGCCGCCTATACTCTCGCCGTCCGGGGATACTTTTTTCCAGGTCTGACCGTCATCATCCGAACGGTATACTTCTCCTCCGATCATGCCGCGGCTGGATTTGTCAGCGATAAGTTCCTGATAGCGTTCCTCATCCGACATACTCTTTTTATTGGCATTTTCAATTGTTGTATACAGCACGCTCGGGTTTTTCTTATAAATATCGATGCCGATACGGCCAAGCATACCTTCTGGCAGCCCGCCGCCGAGTTTATTCCAGGTCTTGCCACTATCAGTGGTTTTGTATATACGGCTTCCCGGTCCTCCCAGGTTGTAGGTGTGGGGCTTACGGACCTTGTCAAATGTAGCAGCATAGAGGATGTCCGGGTTTTCCGGGTGCATAACACAGTCGACTACTCCGATATTTTTGCCTTTAACCACTACATCCAGTACTTTATTCCAAGTCTTTCCTCCGTCTATAGTCTTGTAAAGGCCTCTTTCCGGATTGTCCGAATATAGATGACCGAGAGCAGCTACGTAGAGGATGTCCGGGTTTTCGGGATGGATCTCTATGGCGCCTATGTGATGGGATTCCTTAAGGCCCATATGCTTCCAGGTTTTTCCGGCATCGGTTGACTTGTACATGCCGTCTCCCCAGTAGGTGCTGCGGGAGTTATTGGATTCCCCGCTCCCTATCCAGACGATATTCGGGTCTGAGGGGGCGACAGCTACATCTCCGATAGAAAAGACCTTCTGATTTGTAAAAAGGGGTTCAAAGGTGATGCCGTTATTGACGGTTTTCCAGAGTCCGCCAGATCCGGTTGCAGCATAAAAAGTGTTGGGTTCTTTCTCGTTCCAGGCGAAATCAACAAACCGTCCGCTTTGGCGGGTAGGGCCGATCTCACGGTAATGGATGCTGTTTAAAACATTTTTGTCAAGCTGTTGCCCAGACATGCTTGGCGCTGCTATTAGCAGGCAGCAGAGAAGCAGCAGGGCAAAAAAACATTTTGTGTAAGCTTTAAACATAATTTAAGGCCTCCTTGTATATATATAGAAATTTTTCATATTTTACATATTTAACATAGGATTTACTTCAGGTCAAGAAAACACTAAGCAGTATTTTTTAAAAAGAATAAGAGGCTTTGAAGATAAAGCTTCTACCGGGGGCATCGACTCCTTGTTCATCGGCGGAAGCTCGATAGGTGGTGTTTAAAATATTACTTACAGCTCCTATCAGTTGGATGTTCTTATTTACTTTGTAACCCATGACTGTGTCTACCAAAGTATATCCGTCAATTTCTATCTCTAAAGGCCCTGGATTTTTTTTGGCAGAGGAAAAAACTATTTTGGGTTCGAACCAAAAATTATTCCGGTCATATTTAGCTCCGAGAGTTAAGCGGGTTTGGGGTATATAATTGAGAGGTGTGCTGTCTGCGGTATTTTTGCCGAGTAAGTGATGGAAGCTTAGCTGTAAGTCAAGTTCTTTAAACAACCAGAAATAAAATTCACCTTCAAAACCATAAATTCGTCCTTGGGTAAGATTCTTATAAAAATAAGCATCCGTTTCAGGAGTTTTGTATTTTTGGATAATGTCACTTATTGTATTGTTGAAAGCATAAATGGAGGCATAAAGCCTGTCATGAAGGTAGCGTATGCCAAAATCCAGGTTGACACTTCTTTCCGGAGAAAGGTCGGTATTTGAGGATATGGTTCCTCTCCCAGTCAAACCGGAATAAAACAATTCGCTTATCGCAGGAAAACGAAAAGAGCTGCCAATATTTGCCAAAAAGGAAAAATGAGGGGTCAATTGAAATACAGAGCCTATATAACCTGAAATAGACCTGTCGTCTCTTGACATCCGCTTTCCTTCCACTGTCTGGTTACTTGTATTGATATAATCTCCTCTGATTCCGAAATTGAGGATTGAATGTGAGCTTATTTGAAATTTATCGTCTATATAGATCCCGATATTATTTCTCCGGGAATTGAGGAGTGATGATTCTTCTGTTGTTTCTGTAATATTGCCGGTTTCATCAAACTGCCATTCCGTATTTTTGTCATTTATTCCAGCGCGGCCGAAAAAATCTATCCCGAAATTAAAGGTATGCAGTTCTCCCAGAGATTTTCCCCCGCGGAGCTTAAATCCAAAATTTGAGGCTTCGATCTTGGCCAGGTTGCGTTTTTCTACAGAATAAGTCTCCCGCAGGTTTTCCTTTTTAGTTTCCAGTAGGGAGGGAAAAAAATAGAAGCCGGCATTGATGTTATCCAGAAATAATACATTTTTTATCTGACAACCCAGGGTGAGGAGGGTGTTTTTTTCTTTGGGATACCAGCGTGGTTTAAATTCTGATGTGGGGCTGGGCTTGCCGATATCAATTCCCTGATAAGTAAAAAAATTAAAATAAAACCGGGAATTTTTCTCCTCCCGGTTGATCTTAAACATTATGTCATAATCGGCATAGCGGGACTGTTTGATGGTTGATGAGGGGGAGGAATAATCGGAGGCTTTTTTCCCATTAGCTGAGAGCATAAAACCGAATTTTCCTTTTGATCCGCTTAAATTCACTGAAGCTGCTTTTTCATCTCTTACCGTATTGTATCCGAATTGGAAATTTCCTCTTACAGGAGCTTGGGAAGAAGGAGATTTAGTCAAAATATTGATAATCCCGCCAATAGCGCCTGAGCCGTAGAAGACGGAATAAGGGCCGCGGTTTACTTCCAGGCGAGCTATATTATTAACATTAACAAAAGAAGCACTTGCTCCCACCCGTCTCTCTGATCTTATTCTGACCCCATCCACTAATATCAAAATGCGGTGTTCAGCAAGGCCCCTGATGGCAGGGACCATGGAATAACCGCCTTTTCCGACTATAGTCACTCCCGGAGTCTTTGCTACGGTCTCAGCAATATTGGATGTGGCTAATTTAGATAAAGTATTGTCAGTGATAATAGTCCTGTGGGAAGGAAGGCTTACGTCAAGAAATGAGTCTGCCTCGGCTGTGACCGTGATCTCATTTTTTAGATTTAGCAGACGGGAGTTTTGCCGGGATAGATCAATTTCGATATGATTTTTTTTACCTTCCCTAATGGTTATTTCCAGAACTCCTGGCATATAATCAGGGTGAGTAAAGAGAATGCGGTATTTTCCGGGATTAAGGCCTGTGATAGAAAAACTGCCATTAGAACCGGTAGTGGTTTTTATCTGAGTCTCAAATACTTCAACTTTTACTCCGGAAAGCGGGTCTCCTTTTTCGTTTGAGACTTTACCATTGATAGTTAATTTATTTTGGGCAAAGGAGATGGTTGTGAACAGGAAAAAGGCGGCTAATAAAGCAAATATCTTTTTCATAATTAACCTGAACTATTCATAAAAAATGTCGATATGTTTTGTAGTTCTTTTTAAATCAACATTTTACATCGTTTGCTGCCGGTAGTCAATTAATAATTTCGTTTTTGATGTAATCTATATTTATAATCGACATTTTTTACCTTTCAGGCGAGCCGATCTTACTACATCTACTTTGTTGCAGCGGATTCGCGGTGAAATACCACAGCTTCATCCCCTGCGCCTCGTATCTGCAGCAACCTCGACTCGTGAATAATCCAGGTAAGCTAACCTGATTCTTTTTACTGATCTTTTGGAAAAAATGGCTTTCCAATTATTATTTAATAAAAAATACTGAAAAGATCATGTCTAAATGAAAAGTAATAAATTTATGGAGGATGTCCTGATGAAGAATTAATCCCTTGTTTTATAAAAAAAAGAGGGCGAGGGTTTCGGCTGCAAGGGCGGGTTTTTCCTGATCTTTGATCTCGATTGTGTTTTCTACTGAAATAAGGACCTTTCGGAAGCCTTTTTTTGTGATATCTTTGAGTACAGCCCGGTTGCGGATATAATTCCCGGGCTTAACAGGATTGATGAATCTTACCCGGTTTAAACCGTAATTAACCGCCATTTTATAGCGGAAGGAAAAGATATCATTCTTTAGGTTTAAATGGGGGAGAAGCGAAAGCAGGAGAAATCCGTGAGCTACAGTTGAACTCAGGGGGCCTTTTTTTGCGCGTTTTTTATCTATATGGATCCACTGCTTGTCTTCTGTACATTCAGCAAAGGCATTGATTCTATCCTGAGTGATCTCCACCCAATCTGACAGGCTTATCTCCCGGCCTTTGTATTGTTTAAGTGTTTTTAAAGTTAATTTTTCCGCCATATTTTATATCCGGTTAGAAAGTGATTTTAAATAAGCTGGAAGGCCTTGTCAAATAAAGCAAGAAATTGGAGAGGATTTCTGTTAGATTTGTTGGCGGTAATACTTGCAACTTATTGCTCAATTAAATATTATCAACTAATGATATAAAAGAGAGGATATTGGAATGAAAAAAATATGGTATGCAGCCTTGTTTTTCTGTGTTTTATTTAATTTTTTTACTTTCGGGATCTCTGCTGAAAAGATTTCCGGGCAGATAGCTACAGGGCTAAAATTCTCTGTATCGTTTACGGAAGATGCCCATTCAGAAGCCTTAACGGGAAGGATTTATCTTATGCTTTCACATAATAATAAACAGGAACCCAGGTTTCAGGTGCGGAGGGCTTTGGGAATACCCTTCTGGGGACAGAATGTCGCGGGGCTAAAGCCGGGAGATGCCGGAATCATTGATGAAAATTCTTTCGGATTCCCGCTGAGAAGTATAAGTGAAATCCCTCCCGGAGTATACTTTATTCAGGGATTTATTAATATTTACACAGAATTTAAGCGCGCTGACGGCCATACTATTTGGATGCATCAGGACCAGTGGGAAGGACAGAACTGGCTGCGATCGCCGGGGAATTTATACAGTGATGTGCAAAAAATCAGGATTAACCCGGAAAAGAATGAAACTATTGAGCTGAGTTGTAAAAATGTCATTCCGCCTGTAACTGTTCCTGCTGATACAAAATGGGTAAAACATATAAAGTTTCAGAGCAAACTGCTTTCTGATTTCTGGGGGCAGCCTATGTATCTTGGAGCTACAATCCTTCTACCTGAGGGTTTTGAGCAAAACCCGGACAAATCTTATCCAGTAAATTATATTCAGGGACATTTCTCTCTCCGTGCTCCTTATGGTTTCAGGGAAGATGATCCCGGGGGAAAAAATCCCTGGCGAAGGCGTGGGTATGAGTTCTATAAATTCTGGGCCTCGGCTGATTGCCCCCGGATGATCGCGGTGACATTCCAGCATCCCTGCCCGTTTTATGATGATGCTCATGCCATGAATTCTCCCAATTTAGGGCCTTATGGAGATGCCATTATGCAGGAACTTATTCCCTATATTGAGGAAAACTTTCGGGTGATCCGCAAGCCCTATGCGCGCGTGCTTTCAGGGGGTTCTACCGGCGGCTGGATATCTATGGCGTTGCAGATATTCCATCCTGATTTTTTTGGGGGGACCTTTTCCCTTTGCCCGGATGCATTGGATTTCCGGGCCCACCAGATCGTAAATATATATGAAGATAAAAATGCTTATTACAAGGATTATGACTGGCTGAGAGTGGAACGCCCTGACCTCAGGCGCCCTAACGGCGATATTGTCGAAATGATGAAAGATGAAAACTTCTATGAGCTTGCCGTAGGTGACAGATGCCGCTCCGGGGGCCAGTGGGAGATCTATATGGCTTGCTACGGCCCGGTGGGGGAAGATGGCTATCCCAAGCAGTTGTGGAATAAGCTTACCGGAGAGATCGACCCTGAAGTGGCTCAGTACTGGAAGGAAAATTTTGACCTGCGTTATTATTTAGAGGAAAACTGGTCCGAACTCGGCCCCAAACTTAAAGGAAAACTGCACATATATGTCGGGGATATGGATTCCTATTATCTCAATAATGCAGTCAAATATATGGAAGAATTCTTGGAAAACACAAAAAACCCCTATTATTCCGGGGTGGTGGAATACGGAGACGGCAAACCACACTGCTGGGGACCGGGAGGAAGAGAGCTTATCAAGCTGATGGCCGCCTATATAGAGAAAAACAAATAATAAAAAAAGGGACATATGCTCTCTCTTAAAGGGACTGTCCCTTTTCAGCTTCAGACTATAAAGGAGTCATAATAATGAGTAAATACCGTATACCGGCTTTTATAGTAATAGTGTTATTTTTAGGGGCATCAACGGTACCTGTTGCCGGATCGCTTTTTTGCCAGGAAAAAAAAGAGATCAGGCATGTGGGGAATGTTTTTGATACCGGATATATTGTCCAGGACCGGAATAAAGACGAAGTTTCGGATTTTATCAATGTAAGGATCATCCTCCCGGATACTCCCTCGGAAGCGGAGATAGTAAGTGCAGCGAATATAGGTGCGCGCCTGGGATATGAGACTTCCGCTTTGGACCTGGATTTTAGCGGATATGATTCTGAGGAGTGGGAATATTACGATATGCCGGTAATTCTTATTGGCAAAGGGAATAAATTATTAAGCTTTGCCGCTGTTAAGAATCAGGAAGCGGCAGGAAATTTGGGCCCCGGACAGGGGGATGTTTCTTTTTTTAAAGAAAACGCTAAGTTCCGTAAGGGAGGAATTGTTCTGACCGGATATGATGCCTCCGGACTGCTGGCTGCGTCGAATTATTTTTCAGGCCGATATCCGAACATCTGGAAGCCTGAAGGGAAAACCTATGCAGATTTGGTCAGCCGGTTTTTTAAGTATTTTAAGCAGCAAAGTGTAAAGATAGACGAATTATTGCCCTCCAGAATAGTTTTAGATTCAAGGCGGGCAGGCCCTGTGAGCTTGAGAGTGGATATTAGAGTTCCGGATAAAAAAGTCTTTGATGCGGCCTTAAAAACATTGGAAAGTAAAAAAGAAAAAGCTGATAAGAGGAATGATGAGGATAAAGAAGAAAACGGCAAAGATAAACTAGAGCTTAAAGACCTTGAATTTGAAGGTCTTTACCGCCTGGAAGTAAATCTTATGGGTCCGGACTTAAACAGGTGTATCGACCTGCTGCCGCAAAAACCTTGGGTTTTTAAAGCGGCAAGCTCCCGGCCCTCTTCAGATTATCCTGATTTTACACTTTCAGAATTATATACGATTAAAGGAATATTTAGGGACACAAATAAGGATTATGTGCCTGATAACGTAGTGTCTTATGTTTCTTTAAAAGGCACGGATTCCCCTGATGGAATAGTAAATATCGCTGCTCGGACAGGACTTGAGACCGCGGGTATGCGGCTGCCATTTGTTCGGGTCGGAGGGGAAGAATTCCTACCGGAAAAAGCCGGATTTCCTATAATATTCGGAAGCGGGCACTTATGGATAGAAAGACTTACACGGGATAAAAAATTGCAAGGTATTTCCGGCAGTCCAGGGACCGGGTATATCCAATTTGTCCCTGAGGGGATAAACCAGAAAAATGCGCTTGTGATCAGCGGAAAAGATGCTGCCGGACTTGAGGCTGTTTCTGATTATGTGTCAAAGCGGATGCCTTATTTGTGGGAATACGGCAAAGGAAATTATCGCCTCTTTGATATTGAAAATGACGTAAGAAGATTCTTCCAGGTAAAAGAGGCTTCAGCCCAAAGTGTGGTTGCTTTAAGAAAGCTCAAAACCTGGCTCAGGCGGATCAAGGATAAGGATATTGAAGCAGTAGATGTGGGATTATCTTTAAAAGAGGTGCCTGAAGGTTTGGAAGGATTTGCAGATGAAATTATTTTAAGCGAATTTCCTCAGGTAGGAACTGCAGTCAAAGCTTATAGGACCGGATTTGGAGCGAACAGGATGATCTTTGAGGAACAGTTGGAGATTCCCTGGGAAGTCGACGAGTTCTGGCAGCTTTTTCGTAAGGAAGCTATGCCTAAAATATCTGCTACAGCTGTTGGGAAAATAATTGTGCGAGTGAGTGAATCCCCTGAGGTGCGGGCTAGGCTTAAGGCCCAGATCAAAGAAGCGCTTAAGGATAAAGGAGTAAAAACCGGGGCAGTGGAGGTTGTGGTCCTATGTGCCTACAAACAGGGATTCAGCTGGCTTAATGATGAAATACTTCCAAAAATAAAGAATAAAAAAATCGGAGCGGTCGATATTAAATATCACTCCTTAAAGGATTCTGAGGAAATTCGCTGGCAAACGGTCAATGCCAATACCAGATGGCTTCAGGAGATTTTTCCTATCGATACGGTTTTTGCCAGGGAGCTTGATATCCCGGCTTCTGTTGTGACATTCAGCGGGACCCGGGAAAATGATCCCATATATTCGGTAAAAGTTACGGATAAAAAAGGCAGGCTGGTGCTGGAAGATTCCTTTGACCCGAAATATGTAGTCCGCCCTTTCTTTGACCTTTTTCCGGAATATGAGTCAGTGAGAGTTACTACCGGTTGGGTATCTGTTGAAATAAAAGGAGAGAAACTCCTGGATAGACGCATAAAAACAGACCCGGAGAGATTCTGGGACCACCTGCAGACTGAGACTTTCCGTAAGATGATCGATTATGTTATGGATATCCAGGATGGTAAACCTTTGGCAGACAATGCTCCTTATTTTGATAAGTTTCTGATAGATTTGACGCTGAGCGAGCCGAATTATAGGCTTGGGATAGATGAAGAAGTGATCTCTTCGACTGAAGCTTTGCATGAGGACATTTTGTTTCACACCCTGGCATTTTTTAACCGCATTGGCGGCAGATATGATGCCGGTTCCCTCCGGTATCCCGGGCGTATACTCCCTTTTATTCAGCCGCCGGAAGACGGTAAGCCGGGGAAAGCAAAAATTGTGTTAACAGGAAAGGAAAAAGGTTTCCCAGAGTTAATTATGACTTACAAAGAAAAGGGGCAGGAACCGGTTAAACAGCGATATCCTCTGCTTACTCTTGATGTCAAACCACCCAAGCTGAGAGGGATAGAGGTGAAATCCGCTGAAGACAGAGTCTCAAGGCTTCTTTTTGAGCTTGAGGCTACAGATATGGCTGACCGGTTTGAAGAGTTTAAGCTGCGGGGCACTGAAGCTGCCATTGACAGCAGTTTTATTTCCGCAGAGAAACTTAATGATATGATAAATATCCTGGGAGAGCTCCAAAACAAAGGTATATTCGAGGAAACTCTATGTTACGATCGGGTAGGAGAAGTATTTTTTCATATTATAGTTGAGGATGATGATGAGTTTTCAAACATTGTGTCTTTGAAACAGAGTTTAAAACCGCTTAATACCCAAAATCCGGTTCCAGCGGCTAAAGATTTTAAATATGAGGGGCAGCGTATAATCCAGTGGGATACTCCTATGAATCCTGCCGAGGCTGCTGCAAATCTTGCCAGATTGAACACTTTTGCGGAAGTAAATTCCTATTATATGGAGACTTCATTTTTAGGTAACGATGTGTTTGCGGCTGACCTTTATTTGCCGGTAGAGGCAAAGTTTATCTCTCAGGCCAAGCACAATGCCCTGAAACCTACTTTGTTGTTGTATGGACGTGTACATGGGAATGAAGTGTCAAGCACAAGCCATCTACTCCGGTTGGCTGAGTTGTGTGCGACAGAGCCTGCTTATCGTGACTATCTGAAAAATGTAAATCTTGTTATTTATCCGGTTACGAATCCTGATGGGGCCCAGCTGGCCTATGAGATGCAGAAAGTCAATCCTGATTTTATGCTTCATGCCGGCCGCTACGGAGCATTGGGAACAGATGTCAGGTCAAGAGGAGGAAATCAGGACAACCGCTATCCTGAGGCCGGGCAGGTGTACAGGCTGCAGGAGGCCTGGCTGCCGGATATAGTTATTGATATGCATGGAGTCCCGTCGCACGAATGGGTGCAGTATTTTGCCGGATACAGCGCCTGGGTAAACAGCCGGAAGGGCGGAGCGAGAAACTACTGGCTGCCGAGGGGCTGGTATATCCCGGGATTCAGCTGGATAGAAGATGAAAAACACTCTGACCTAATGAAAGCGCAAAAGGCGATAACCGATGCTGTGGTTAATGCGGTGACATCTCAACCAGAGGTGGAGGCTATGAACCGCAGGATTTATGAGCGCTATATCAAATATGGAAAACAGGATAAGGAAACATACCGGGAATATTTCTACAAAGGCATTCAGTTTGAAGCAAGGATGAAAGGAAGGAAGATCAAAAAAACAGATACCGGCATAACAGGCCCTAATGTGACCTACTATTCTATAGTGACTGAGGCAGCGGATGAAACCGCTCGCGGGGACTGGCTGAAAATGGTATGTAAAGCTGGGCTTGCTCATAGCACTGCTTTGCTTCGCTATTTAAATGACGGTATAAATAAGATAACTCGTGAATATAAAGATCATGGTGATTATATTATCCGCAGAGTCTTCCGAAAAAAACCGGTCCTCCCTGATAAGTCGAAGTAAGGAGACATCTATCCTGAATTCTTCACGAGTCGAGGTTGCCGTAGATGCAAGGCACAATGGATGCAGCTGTGGTATTTCACCGCAAATCCATTGTAACGAAGCAGATGCGGTAAGATCGGCTCGCCTGAAAGGTAAGAAATGTTGATTAAAAATATAAATTTCTTTTCGAAAACGAAGCGGTTAATTAAATTACTAAAGGAATCAGTGTAAAATGTTGATCTGGCAAAATCTATCATACATATCGACGTTTTTTATGAATAGTTCAGGCTATTTGGAATTCTTAGAAAGAGTGATCAATGCAGTAACCGGGGTGCTGTGGGGGCCGCCCCTGCTGATTATCCTGATAGGGGGAGGACTCTATTTAACAATAAGGCTCAGGTTTCTTCAGTTCCGTAAATTCGGTTATATATGGTCTCAGACTTTCGGATCTCTTTTTAAAAAGCGGAAAAAAGAAGAGAAAAGTGTAGGGACTATCACTCCTTTTCAGGCGGTAACAGCCGAGCTGGGATCTACAGTAGGAGCGTCTAATATAATCGGGGTATCGGTCGCCATATTTTTTGGAGGCCCGGGGGCTGTATTCTGGATGCTGGCCACAGCCTTTGTCGGAATGGCGACCAAATATTCTGAAGTAGTCTTAAGCCTGCTCTACCGGGAAAAAAATGATAAAGGAGAGTATGTTGGCGGACCTATGTATTATCTCCGCAAAGGGCTTAAATCTCCTTTTCTGGCTGTGTGCTTTTCCTTTTTCTTCATGTTTGAGATATTTTCTAGTATCATGGTCCAGGCTAATTCCGCAGCCGGTTCCGCTAGTTCCATTGGAATTGATCCCATTATTTCCGGCTCTGTCATCGCTTTTTTCCTAGGACTTATTATTTTTGGGGGAGTAAAACGGGTGGGTAAGGTTTCGGAAAAATTTGTCCCTTTTATGTCAGGGCTTTATTTATTGGGCTGTATTATTATCATAATAGCCCATATTGGGGCTGTCCCTGGAGTTGTTATCCTGGTTGTAAAAGATGCTTTTTCCGGGAAAGCAGTAGCTGGGGGCGCAGCCGGGGGCTCGATTTTGATGGCTTTGCGTTGGGGTATGGCGCGCGGGTTGTATTCCAATGAAGCCGGCATGGGAAGTGCGCCTATCGCTCATGCTGCGGCAATCACAGATCATCCTGCTCGTCAGGGTTTTTGGGGGGTTGTCAGCGTCTTTTTTGATACAGTTGTGATCGGCAGTATTACAGCCCTGGTTCTTCTGACAACCGGAATATGGAAGAATGCCGAGATTGAAGCTGCAGCTATGCCGGCTTGTGCCTTTTCCGATTTTTATGGATCAATCGGGGGAGTTATTGTCAGTTTTTCTATTCTGCTTTTTGTTATCTCCACAATCTATGTGATTGCATTTTATGGAGAAAAACAGGCGGCATTTCTGTTTGGGAGTAAGTTTTCCGTAGTAATACGTATCGTTTATATAGCAGCTTGTTTTATAGGGGCAATAGGCGGGCTTAAGATGCTGTGGCTCTTTCTTGACCTGCTTCTGTTTTTTGTAGTAATCCCAAATCTAATAGGAGTACTAAGCCTATCCTCCAAAGTAGTAAAAGCAACAAAAGAGTTTTTCACATCTCAAGAATTTTATCTAAAAGACAGGGAATCACGCTAAATCATTTTCATAATGGAACCTTTAAATAAAATTATAAAAAAAAAGTTAAACTGCCCAACCTTGTGCCAGTCAAAGGTGGATAGAGCTCAGCGTTTTCCCGGCGTTTTTAAATGCTCTGATGAACCATAGAGTGAGAGTATTTTTTGAAATTCTTCTTCATCATAAAAAGAGCACCTCTTCTCGCCGAAAGCCTTAGCGATCTCAACAGCGAACCTCACTGCCATTTCAATATCCTGGAACTGGTTGGCGCCGGTGGCACATCCCGGCACTGCTATTTCGGCTGTAAGCGCGACCCCCACGACCGGAGCAGAGGTTGCTGTGGCCGGCTGTAAAATACTGTTGAGGTGAAAGATATCATTGCCGTAGGGAGTTATGTCCTGGGTTGTGATGGGAAAAACTACTGGGAGCCTGCCTGTTACATTTTGTTGAATATCCAACATGTCCTCGCTTATTCGTAAAATATATCCGTCTTTAACAGGAGGGGAGATAGCGAATCCTCTGCGGTTAATGACCCGATTTCCCTTAGTCGCATCTAAGGAAAGGATAGCATCCATTTGATCATCGACCTCGTATTTGTTCATTGTTGTGATTGAAACAGGTGAGCCCATGAATGGTACGGGGTCGTGAGGTATTATAGGTGAGTGAGGGCAGAGATGAGTGGAGAAGATCACATCGCCGGAGAGATTATCTCCAATTTTCCTCATTACTGCTGTTTTTGCGGCACTAGCCAGAGCGGTTATAGCGCCATCAGCATCGGATACAAAACCGGTTTTATGAGGCCTTGCTCCGATACCGCCTAAGCGCCCGATAATACCAAGAGTTGGAGCTGATCCTTTTTTTGTTTTTCCATTTTTTCCGGGGATATGGATCTTAATGAATTTTGTTTCTCCAGCCTCTCCTTTTACTTTCCGGATGCTGATCTCTGTTTCTTTAATCCCCCTATCTGAAAAAAAATTTATTATCCCTGAAGATTCTATCTTTGGGCCTTCCAATAATTCCATTACTTCCATAGTCTGTTTTAATGACATAGTATTACTCCTTAAGATATATTTGACCTGACCTATTCATAAAAAAATGGCGACTTTTTTATTATTTTTTTCTTTTCAATGACATGCAAGCTTTTATTAAAAATGATTATTGAAACTTTTTTCTTGTTTTTATTTTTAATTTTAATCGCCATTTTTTTACTCTCCGAGCGAGCCGATCTCACCGCATCTGCTTCGTTACAGGGTATTCGCGGTGAAGGACCACAGCTTCATACCCTGTGCCT
>JAUVXM010000141.1 GCA_030603565.1 Candidatus Aminicenantota bacterium | reverse complement strand
GAAATCATTCGATTTTTTTCCTTTTTTGCAGTAACATTGTTCATGAGCGTATCCTTCGGACCCATCCAGGTCCTTGTTGAATTTTGATTCTCAACATAGGATACGCTTTTTCCTTTCATACACAAGATTCGGTTATATCTCGTAAATCCGCGCTCCCATTTGTCAGTTGCAGAATATGTCATATAAAGATAGCGGCCGTCCGGGCTCCAGCTTACTACACTTGCCGGCTGAGGGCCTCCGCGCGGAGAATCCTCTTTCTTTTCTTCCGGGAACTTGTAGACCATTTCAAGTTTTTCGCTTTTGGGGTCAATAAGCCATAAGCCTTTTTTGGTGCCGGCTAAAAGTTTCAAGCCGTCAGGACTAAAGCGTATCATAGAAAAACGGACTTTCTTTTCCTGCTTTTCTTTGTCTTTTTCCTCTCCGCTTTCCTTGCTCTTTTTCTCTTCCTCTTCTGGTTTTACTTTATCTTTGGTTAGGTTGCGGGCTTTGGTCTCTTCTACTGACTGGAAGAAAATATCTCCTTCGTCCTCCCAAGCGAACATAGTGTTGTCTTTATTCCAGGAGAGGTTGAGCCTTTTTTCCCTTCTCTTTATCAGGGGTTTTGGCTCGGCTTTGCCTTTAAGGCCGAGCCGGAAAAGCTCGTATTCCCTGCCGCCGTTGCGGTAGTAATTTTGTCCATATTCGGTTTTAATGGGATAGGTCTGGATGAAAGTGATAAAAGTATCGTCTTCAGCTAAGCGGATACCGCTGTATCTGCCCTCAGGCAGCAGTTCTTTTACTTTGTGATCTTTGAGTTCAATAATGGCGGGGATAAGCAGGGAACTCTGGTCGCGGATGAGATCCCATTTAAGGAAAGGTTTACGCGAATCATAGATAGTGACCGGGCCTGCGGTGGCTTCTTTAAACATGGCGCGGGATTTTTTTGCCCAGCCTTCTTCCTGTAAAGCCAGGATCAGCTTTAATCCGTCATTTGTCCAGACTAAAAAAGAATTGGATGCGATCTGTTTTGTGCTTTTAAGTTTTATCTTTTCAACTTTTTTCTTATCCCTGTTATAAGTGTGCAGGAAATAACTGTCGCCTTCGCGCAGAAAAAAGGCCAGCGTTTTTCCATCCGGAGACCAGCTAAGCTGCTGCACCTGGACTTTGGATTTAAAAATTGGGTGCATCTCCTGAGTATCTGTATCCAGGATAACAACCTCTGTCTTGCGGGAAGCAATATAGGTCGGGTCGCGGTAGCGCTTGTAGTCTGTGCCGAACCGGTCTTTTCGCATGCTGATGGTGCCTGCGATAAAACGCCCGTTGTCAGTGATAGCTTGAGGGCTGAAAGATTTTATGCGCAGAGAATCGCTTATCGAAAGAGAAGTTTTTTCTAAAGCCGCGAGTGTGTTCATACTCAATACTAAAATAATCATCAGGCATATTGATCTTAAAATCAGAGATCTTTTAAAGGAAAGCATAGCTATCTCCTTATAATGAAAGTTGGATAATATTTTATTTATCAGAAATAGCGTATAAATGCAATTTGCTTTATCCAAAAAAAATAAAATATCTTGACAAACAGACAATTAATGCTTATTATATAAGCACATGGCATTAAAGGTTATCTAATAGATAAAATAAGGTGAAATCATGATTCCTGAATGGCTTGAAAAAAGATACAAAATCCTCTGGGATACCTTCCAAGGCTCTCCTTTTCGATTTGAGGCAGCAGCTAAAATTCTAAAAGAAAAAATCCATGATGACAAAAAGCAGATTAATGTCATTCTCTCTGAATTGCGAAAGAAAGGCTGGCTTAAAGTTAAAATGGATACCGTTGATGCGCGCAAGAAGATCTATACATTAAAAAGCAAGGAAGACATTTTAACCGAGACTTTTCCTCTTAAAAAAAACAGCCTAACCAGAGGTGAACTGGAATCCCTCCTTAAAGGCGCAGCCGACCTCATCCGTACTCGAGTGGATTACACTTTTATTTTAGTCCTCCTATTTTATAAGCGTGTCAGTGACAAGTGGGCAATGGAATATGATAATGCTTATAAAGAAGCTTTGGAAGACGGTCTCAGCAAAACTGAAGCACAGGGGGAAGCTAAAAATTCTATGTATCATGATTTTGACACCTCTGAAGAGCTTCTCTGGGAAAATATCCGCAAGCAACCGGCCCGTCTTCCGGAGAACTTCTCCAAGGCCATGAAAATCCTTGCCGATCGCAATCCGGAACTTAAAGATATTTTTGATAACGCCGACTTTGTCCAGTTCACGACTAACCGGGAAAATACTGAGATCCTGCGCCAGCTTGTGGAACTTTTCAGCGCCCGTTCACTCCAGCATGTCTCCCCCGATATCCTGGGTGATGCTTATGAATGGATCCTTCGTTATTTTGCCCCTCAGAAAGCCAAAGAGGGGGAAGTTTATACACCCAGGGAAGTCATTCGACTTCTCATCAAAATCCTGAATCCTCAACCAGGGGAAAGCATTTATGATCCTGCCTGCGGCTCCGGCGGCATGCTGATCTCAGCCTATCAGTATATCAAGGATCAAAGCGGCCGGGATGAGGCCGACAGGTTTTTTCTCTACGGCCAGGAAGCCAATCACAAAACTCTGGCTCTTTCTAAAATGAACCTCTACATCCATGATATCCGCAATGCCCAGTTGCTTTTTGGGGACACACTTCTCTACCCGAAGTTTAAAGATGCTGAAAAAACCAAGTCATTCGATGTGGTTATTGCCAATCCACCCTGGAATCAGGACGGCTATGATGAGGTCACTTTAAAAAAGGGTGAATTCTGGAAAGACCGCTTTAAATACGGGTTCACCCCGAAACAGTCGGCCGATTGGGCCTGGATCGAGCACATGATGGCTTCGGCTGATAAAGCCAAAGGGCGAATTGGAGTCGTCATTGACAATGGCTGTCTTTTTCGGGGCGGCAAGGAAAAGGCCGTAAGAACAGGCGTAATGAATGATGATCTCCTGGAAGCAGTCGTCCTGCTTCCTGAAAAACTTTTCTACAATACAGGGGCGCCGGGAGCTTTGCTTTTTTTGAATAAAAATAAATCTAAGGAAAGAAAAGGAAAAATCTTTTTCATCAACGCATCTAAAGAATTCAGACAGCACCCGGAGGTAAGAAAGCTAAATCAGCTCGGTGAAAAGAATATTCAAAAAATAGTGAATGCTTTTAATAATTTCACAGAGGAGGAAGGCTTCTCAAGGGCTGTTGAAATGGACGAGATCAAAGAAAACGAATACAACCTTAATGTCACACTTTATGTTTTCCCGGAAGAAGAAGTAGAAGATATCGATGTAAACAAGGAATGGAGAGAGCTGCGTATATTGGAAAAAGAAATCGATGAAGTAGATAAAAAAATCGAAGGTTATCTTCAGGAGCTTCGAGAGGAAAATTGATGTATAAGCCCAATTTTCGCTATACAAAAAATAAATCCGGACAAGGGAGAAGCGTTAGATATGAACTTATTTAATGGATGTTCACGATTAGGTTCACGATTAGGTTCACGATTATTATTCATCGCAGAAGGAGTTCTGAAGGAGGTCAACAAATTAATAGATTTGGGTGTTTTGGAAAAGAAAGGGAAAGGACAGTCAGTAAATTATGTTTTATCTTGATACTTGGCAATTAAGTTGGCAATTAAGTTGGCGATTACATTCGAGAGTTTTCATTAATATAGATTATGAGGGATAGGAGTTAAGAGCTTACTTGAAGATGATTGGGTAAAAGGTAAAGTCAGTTCAAAAATTAGTAGGAAACTAAGAGTATGGTATTGGAGGCCAGAAAAGAAAAAAGCTCAGGTACTGAACCATCGCAAGTAATCGGCGACCGATACCTCCGATTCAGACCTAAGCTATATAATAATAATATAAATAATAATTTTGTCAAGTTTTAATGTATAAACATATGAAAGAAATGAATAACAATAAACATTAAAGAGGAAATTATTTGTGAACAAAAAATCTAACGGATTTCCTAGTAGATGAGGACTATTTTACCTCTTTAAAATTAGCAAAATTAATGAAAAGCCAACAAAATACTGTATTAAAAGAAGGACCTGTGAATTGGGAACTAATTAGACTAAAGGACGTAATTGTTGAAATTATTAATGGTTTTGCATGCGGTAGGAGAGATGATGCCGGAATAGTCCAAATTAGAATGAACAATGTAACTGTAGATGGGCGACTAATCTTTGATAAATTCCTAAGGGTGCCAATTCCAAACTCAATTGACATTATGCTATTAAGGCAAGGTGATTTCTTATTCAATAATACAAATAGTATTGATTTAGTTGGGAAATCAACAGTATTTAATGAAGCACCATTTCCCTGTACGTTTAGTAATCATTTTACAAGAATTAGATTAAAAACCGATCAAATTATTCCTGAATTTTTACTGTATAACTTTTTAATTTTATGGGAAAAAAATTATTTCAGATCTTTGGCTATTCGTCATGTCGGCCAGGCAGCAGTACACAAAAAATATTTAATGAAATTGAAACTCCTCCTCCCCCCACTCCCAGAACAGAAAAAAATCGCAGAGATTTTAACGACCGTGGATGAGGCGATTGAGAAAGTGGATGGGGCAATACAAAAAGCGGAAAGGTTAAAAAAAGGGTTGATGCAGA
>JAUVXM010000032.1 GCA_030603565.1 Candidatus Aminicenantota bacterium | reverse complement strand
CACTATCTCCAAATCGGTCATAAAGTTCTTCTAGGTCCATATCTAACCTGACCTATTCATAAAAAAGTGGCGATGTTTTTATTATTATTTTCTTTTCAATGATATGCAAGATTTTTTCAAGAATGATTATTGTAACTTTTTCCTTGTTTTTATTTTTAATTTTAATCGCCATTTTTTTACTCTCCGAGCGAGCCGATCTCACCACATCTGCTTCGTTACAGGGTATTCGCGGTGAAGGACCACAGCTTCATACCCTGTGCCTTGCATCTGCAGTAACCTCGACTTGTGAATAATCCAGGCAAGTTGACCTGATTCTTTTTGCCGCTTTTCCTTGAAAAAATGGCTTTCCTCCTATTATTTAACAAAAATTACTGAAAAGCTTATGTCTAAATGAAAAGTAATAAAATTGTTGGGGGATGTCATGAGGTGGATCAAGCTGCAAGATGCCAGATAAATCTGAGGTTATAGATTATGCGACATTGAAGATTTAGCCTTCTGATGAGGCTTTTCGAGGGAACCCGGCAAAGCCGGGCTGGGAGCATGTCTGACCCACGGACGGGGGGAGTTGCGCAGCAGCCGAGAAAAACGAAGAAGAATGGCGTTAAAAATCTGAAGCGAGCGTATCTATAACCTCAGATTTATCTTCGGCTCAGCATGTTTTCGTATCAACTGACCTGATTCTTGCTTAATGCTCAGAAGCTTAAAGAAAATGGCAACAGCCTGCCACCGCTTGACTACTTATAGCGCATCCACTTTATAATCTCCCTTATACGGGGACGTTTGCCGTACATCAGAAGGCCGACCCGGTAGATCTTAGCTGTAAGCCAGATCATCAAGAGAGTAGTCAGGGCCATCAGCACGATCGATCCGCCGACCTGAATAAAAGGCGGGAGCAGAATACACACACGCAGAAGCATTAAAGTAGGAGTGAAAAAAGGAATCATAGATAGAATGACTGAAAGCGAGCTGTTCGGACTCCTCATGATAAAAAGAATAAGCAAGAGGGGAATCACCAGCATCATTATCACCGGTGTCATAAACTGCTGGGCTTCTTTTTCCGTATTCACCATTGAACCTATTGCGGCAAATAGAGTGGAAAAAAGAAAATATCCCAAAATAAAAAATACAACAAAATAGATAAAAATATAGGCAGGTATAGAAGGAATCTTAAATGAAGCAGCAGCTGGAAAAGCATCCGCGATCAAAGCCCCTCCATACGTGGTGAATCCTATCCCGAACAGGCCCCAAATAGTATACTGAGTAAGGCCTACCGCTCCGATACCAATGATCTTTCCTGCCATCAGTTGAAAGGGACGTATAGAAGAAAGCACTATCTCCACAACCCGCGAGCTTTTTTCTTCAATTACACCCCGCATTACCGCCTGTCCATATATAATAAGGGTCATATAGAGGACTAAAACTAAAAAATAGGATATTATAAAGGTCCCTCCGGTATCCTCCTCCACTCCCCGTTTACTGACTTTCTTGGTGGATAAACTCACCCGCCTCATAAGCTGGCCGACTTTACTTGGGTCTAATCCCTCGGCCTTTAACCTCTTTCCTATAATTATGCTGTTTAAAGCATTTCTGATATTATTGGTTTTATCAAAATCCGAAACATGCTCAGAGACATATTCCACCTCTCCCCCCTCTGAAATATCTGCGGGAAGAAAAACATATGCGGAAAGCTCCTTGGCCAGCACTTTTTCATTCAGGGCCTCTTTAAGCTGAGGAATATCTCCTGTCAGCCGGTATTCTTCCAGCAGGTAGCGGCGGCTGCCATCCTTCAGTTTATACTCCATCTTCTTATCCAGCTCTGCAAAAATCTTCCCGCTGGCATCGATTACTCCTATTTTCTCCTGTTCCGCCACAGAGACTACTGACATAAGGATAGGAACAATTAAAAACAGTGACATAAGCACCGGGCCCAGAATCGTGCCAATAATAAAGCCTTTGGTCTTTACTGTCTGTAGATATTCCCGCTTAATTACCGCCAGAATTTTTCTCATTTTGCTCTCCTACTTTATCAATAAATATGGCGTTTAAAGTCGGCTCTTTGACCTCGAATTTATTGATTCTGACTTTTCCGGTCAAAACCTGGAGAAGTTCCTGGGGATCTCCCCCTTCTTTTAGTTTAACCTCCATGAAACGGCCGTAATCATCAATATTTTCAATCTCTGCAAAATCCTTGATATATTTTGCTTCACCTTCATAATCTAAAACTATTGTGTTTTTCCCATATTCCTTTTTTATCCGGTTAAGATTCCCCTCCAGCACTTTCTCACCTTTGTTTATCAGGCAGATATTATCACATATCATTTCAACCTGTTCCATCCTATGAGTCGAAAAGATAATGGTCACCCCTTTATCCTTCATCTCCAGCATAAAATCTTTAAGCAGTTTGGTGTTAACAGGGTCCAAGCCGGCAAAAGGCTCATCCAGGATAATGAGCTCCGGCTGGTGGATAACAGTAGCAATAAACTGGACTTTCTGCTGCATTCCCTTGGAAAGTTCCTCTGCTTTTTTGAGCTTCCAATCAACCAGGTCAAATCTTCCCAGCCAGTAATCTATCCTGCTGCGGGCTTCAGCTCCCTTCACTCCTTTAAGCTCGGAGAAAAATAAAAGCATTTCACCGATCTTCATCTTTGGGTAAAGGCCGCGGTCTTCAGGTAAATAACCTACCCTCTTTTTCATTTCTTCATCCATTTTCCGGCCTAAAACATTAATTGTACCTTTATCGGGGATGATAATGTTCATAACCATGCGGATGGTGGTGGTCTTCCCTGCTCCGTTCGGGCCCAGGAGGCCATAAACACTGCCTTTCGGGATATTAAAGGAAAGGTCTTTTACCGCACAAAAATCGCCAAAATTTTTTGTAACTTTATCAATCTCAAGCGCATTCATAGCTTTTTTCCTTTTTTGAATAATCCAGGCCCACCTAAACTATTCATAAAAAATACCAACCAGTTTAATAATATTACGTATTATATATGGAAAGGTTTATTATATACCAGTAAATAACCTGGATAATTCAGGTTAAATGATTTTTGTTCAATAAATCAAGCCTTTTTGTTATATTAAATATGTAACCTGAATTGGAGGAAAAAACATGAAAAAGCGTTCCTATGTTCTCATAATATTTCTAATATTTTTTGTTTTAACAATAGTAACTGCAACATCCTTTGTATATTTTCAATTTGCGAGACCCCCGGCTGTAAAATCTCATACTTATCTGGAGATATATCTTTCCGGGGAGATTCAGGAAAAAGCCAATCCTGACCTGTTCAGCACCCTGTTAACAGGGAGCTCTCCCTTATCCATGTATGACATCTGGACAAATTTTCAAAAAGCAAAAATAGACCAGCGAGTAGATATGATCGTACTGCGCCTCGGCCCTATGCTGTGCGACTGGGCAAAAGCTCAAGAGATAAGAGACTTGGTGCTGGATTTCAGAAAAAGCGGCAAAAAGGTCTATGCCTATATTAACGAAGCTCTTGACTTTGACAAAGAGTACTACCTGGCAACCGCCTGCGACAAGATCATCCTCCACCCGGAAGGGATTCTGGTAATAAACGGAATCGGCGGATATGTGCCTTTTGTTAAAAAAGCTATGGATAAACTCGGAATCGAAGCTGAAGTCGAACATGTCGAAGAATACAAGACCGCATACAACATGTTTATAGAAGACAAATTATCCCCAGCCCACAGGGAAATGCTGGAGTCTCTATACGGAAACCTTTTTTCCCATTATATCCAGCAAGCGTCTAAAGCAAGAGGAAAAAGCGAAGATGAATTCAAAACCATCCTTGACCACGGTTTTTTTCAGGGGGAAAAAGCTAAAGAGGCCGGCCTGGTGGATGAGCTTCTCTATGAAGATCAATTCAATGAGCTTCTCCTTGACGGCAAGACAAAGATGTACAAGATGAGCCACCCCCAATACTTAAAAACATCCGCTGCTTCTTTAGGACTGAACCGAGGCAAAAAAATCGCCCTGATCTACGGAATGGGCCCTATTATCACCGGAGATGCTTTTTATCAGTTTATGGGAAGCCGTACCATGGCCAGCTGGATAAGAAAAGCCAGAAAAGACGATTCCATCGCTGCTATTATTTTTCGGGTAGACAGCCCGGGAGGCTCGGTCGTCGCTTCTGATACTATCTGGCGGGAAGTTTGCTTAGCAAGAAAAGAAAAACCTTTTATAGTCTCCATGTCTGATATGGCAGGCTCGGGAGGATACCAGGTATCAATGGCAGCCCATAAAATTATCGCTCAGCCACAAACACTGACCGGGTCGATCGGAGTGATCTTTGCCAAATTCAATATGGTAAAGCTCTATGAAAAATTGGGCATTACCTTCGAGAAAGTCCTATTCGGAAAACGGGCTGACATGTTTTCTACCTTCCGGAAAGCAACCCCTGAAGAAAGACGCCTTTTAAAAGAAGAAATTCTCTGGACCTATGACAGGTTTGTATCCAAGGTCGCTGACGGGCGAAACATGTCAAAAAAAGAAGTCAACAAAATCGGGAAAGGGCGTGTGTGGACAGGGAGCCAGGCAAAAGAACTTGGCCTGGTAGACGAGCTGGGAGGATTGACCAGGGCGGTAGAATTAGCCAAAGAGCTAGCCGGTATCCCAGAGGAAGAGCCGGTGAAATTCGTGGTAAGGCCGAAAAAGATTTCTCTTATGGATAAACTCTTTTCTAAAAGAATTGTTGGTTTAAAGCTTAATATAAGCAAAAAAATGGAAAAGGTCCTTACGACTTTTAAGCTTTTAGAAAAAGAAGCTCCCTGGGCTCTAATGCCCTTTTGGCTCACAACTGAATAGGCTTTAATCTACCTTGGCTGATGTAATTTGTTGATATATTGCTAGATAGCTTTATTTTAGGAAAACTCCTTTAATCCCCCCGGAACTGAGAGCGATTATATCCGCTGAAATTTTTGGTAGAGATACTCCACCAGGAAAAGCAAGATACCTTGGTTTCCATATCGGATCGAACTTATTCTTATATGCTCTTACTCCTTGGAAGTTATAAAAATATTCAGCTCGGTGAAAAATAAAAGAACCAATTATACTCCATAACAGCTTCGGAGGATAATTATCAAGGCCAGAAAGAGGTGCCATTCCTAAGTTAAACGATTTATACCCTTCCTGTTGCCCCCACAGCATTAAATTTATAAAAAGATAAGCCATAACATCCCGAGGTGCATCATCAGGAATGAATCGGATCAAATCAACAGTTAATTCTTCTTTTCCCACACAGGTTAGAATATTTGCAAAAGCAAGAATCTTCTCTTGCTTGAGGACAACTCCTACCGGAAAATACTTGAGATAATCTTCATTGAAAAACCCTAAAGCAAACTTCTTTTCTTTAGTGTGTTTTTTTGCAAGCCATGCATCAGAAATAGTTCTAAGCTCTTCTAAATATACAGGAACTTCTTTGCAAGAAATAACTTCAAAATGAGCTCCCTCCTTTTCGATACGTCTTATCACTTTTCGAATACTTCTACGATTACTCCCCTCTAATGAAAAGGTATCTAAAGGAACAATTGCAGTTTCGCCTATTTTAGTAAGCGTTAACCCCATATCAAGATAATAATAAATATGTTCCGTCTTTATTGACATGAAAACTGAACGACAGCCATGATTGGCTGCTAACGTACGGAATTTCCTAATTAAATCCGCCCATTCTTCTTCCAACCCAATAGGACCTCCCAGGGATACTAAGCTTCTTCCCTGGCATCCGTACATGATAAATGTTTTTCCACTTTCACTGAATAGCAAGGATTTGTCTCCTAACAAGACAAGGTTGTCCATAGCTGTGCTTGTTTGGGCAATAATGCCATGTGCTTTCTCTATTTCAGCTTTTGACGGAATTGAGTGTTTTAAGGGTGCAGCTTGGAATAATTTGTATAATGCAAAGGTCATTGCAAGACAAGAAGACGCAACGGCCGCCCTTAAAAATCTTGAAACATTCCCGTTTAAACTAAACTGCCACCACAGCTCATGCGAATACTCAGTATTAATGTAAACAACATATCCCAAGAATAAAAAACAGGCGATGATCATAGCGATTGCAATTCCCCAACCTAATGTAAACGGCTCTGCAAAAAGCACTGCCTTGCGAAAAAAATAATCTCGAGTAGGAATTAGAACGCACAAGACAATAGTTAAAATAATCATTTCTTTATAAGCAATCCCATTAAGTAAAGAAAAAACAATCCCTATGCCAAGAAGGACAACTGTAATAAAATAGGCTGCGTCAATACGTTTCTGAAGACCATGTGCTATAAACAGCAAGATAATCCCTATTAAACTTGCTATAAAATGAGATATTTCTATAACCGGAAGGGGTATATAACACTTCAGAAACACAAGCCGCGAATCCACTGCAGGCATTGCTCCTGATAAAAGAAGTGTTGCCCCAGCAAAAAAAGTTAATATCGCCATGACACGCGGCACCAAAATGACAAAACTTTGTCTAATCTCAGAAGGAAAGGCTTTAAGTCTGATTTTTAATTTTTCTGGGACAGTAACCATTGAATCGATACTCTCTTAAAAATATACACCTTAATGAAAAGCCCCTTACATCAACATATGAGTTTGTTATTCTAACATTGGCTTATATATATTATAATGATCGAATCTTAATTCTATGGGAATTTATTTTTTGTTCATGACAATCTCCTCTCAATTTCATTAAATTTTCACTCTTTGAACTGCTGTATCAATAATACATAGAAAAAATATATGCTGTCAACAAGAAGTCCTCAGGAAATAGAGAATTTCAGAGAATTGGCCTGGAAAAAGTCTATACTGAATAGACTTCGCCCCTAGTTGCTAACAGGTTAATAAGCATAAGAAGATGGGCAAATACTCTTAAATTCGCAGTAATTGCAGTTGTGCCAATTCGGGCTGGGTTGAAATTTCTGTTTCCGGATACCGGATTCCGCCGCCTTGATCTTGACCCAGGCCCGCTTTAACTCTTTTTCCCCTTTCCGAGCGTAGCCGGCAATCCCGGACTCCAAAAAATACAACCCGGTCTCAAATAGATCCGATTCCTGAGTCTTGAGAAAAGAAAACGCATAGATATCCAGCTGCAGGCTGCTCCCGGCTCTTTTATCCGCTTCCTTCTGGTCTTTTATCTTAGTCGCCTTATAATCAATAATTACTGCTCCTTTATTAAGGAGATCAACTCTGTCCCATCGTCCTGAAAACCTAATATTCCCCTCTCTCCACTTAAAGGGCTTCTCTAAAAGATGAGGCAAAATACCAGCGGATTCTTCCTGAAAAAAAAATCGGCGCAAAGCCTTTTCTCCCGACTCTCTCTTCATCTCTTCGTGCTCCCGACTGAGAAATCCCTCATTGACCCAACGGCGGTTGTAGTCCGCCAACAAAACTTCGACTTTAATTGCTTTCCCGGCAATTTTGTCCTTCAGATACTGATGCACCGTATCATGCATTACCCGTCCGAAAACAAGATTGTGATGAGGAAGCACTGGAACCCGGACAATATGCCGGTATTTGTATTTAAGAGGACAAGTCAAATAATCATCAACCTGGAGAAAACTTAAAGAAAGAACTCCCTCTTCCCTGACCTTCGCGGGTGTTTCTGACTGGGTATTCCGGGGTGAATATCTATTTAACTCTTCCAGGGCTGAAGAATGAAGGGTTTCGTTAGGTACAGCAGTAAGGTCCAATGCTTCAAGGACAAAGGGGCTGACTTTTTTAAGCCTTTTCAATCCATAATCCTGAGCCCAGCTCAAATAAAGAGCCTTTTTTGCCCGGGTCATACCTACATAAAATAGCCGCCTTTCTTCCTGAATATGAGTCTTATCCCGTCCCATACCTGCAGTCACTGCTGGAACATATAGTCTTCCTCTCAAAATATAATCGGGAACCGGGATTTTTTCTTTCCTTCCTTTGCCGGGATAACGGTCGGAGATCAAGCTCACCATAAAAACAACAGAAAACTCAAGGCCCTTAGCTTTATGAACTGTCAGCACATTGACCGCATCCTCTTCGAATTCAGCCTCTGCCGTGGCAGGATTATCTCCAACCTGCTGCAGCACATCAAGATGGCCGGCGAATGTGTAAATCGAGTCATCCTCCGATAAATCAGAAAAATTTTTAATTTTATCAAAAAAAATCCTGATATTTTTGATCTTCAATTCAGAAGTCAGGTTTTTCTCAGCCACCAGAGATTTTAGGTAACCTGATTTCCGCAGAAAAGCATAAAGGACTTCACCGGCATTTTTATCCCCGGCAAGTTTAATAAAATAGAGCAGGTCGCGAAAGAGTTTCCGGGCTATTTCAATTCCATGCTCAGAAATCTTAACCGGGCTCTTATTCTGATATACTTTCTTGAAAACCATATGGAGATGCAGGTTCTTTTTATGGGCATAATTGGAGATTACTGTCAGGTCGTAAGGGGGCATATTGTAGACTTCTGACAAGGCAAGATAAAAAAGACTGCGGCTGTCTTCAAAATCGGTCAGAGCTTTAATAAAAGAAATTAGAATTTTTACTTCCTTGCGGGAATACAAACCGCGACTCCCGGAAAATCGAAAGGGAATCTCTCTAATATTCAAGGCTCTCAGAAACTGATCGGCATCTGCATTTCTCCTGACTAAAATAGCAATATCTTTATAGTTGAGCCCGGCTCTGACTTTTTCCAAAATGATGTCAGCAACTTTGTCAGTTTCATGCGATAGGGTGTCAAACTGAAGCAAATTAATACTCTTTCCTTTTGTATCAGCAGTCGCTTGCAGGGATTTATCAATATTCTCCCTGACCTCCAACCGTTCAGGATCATTATGCTGTATAAGCCTGTAGGCGCCATCCAGAATATCCTGGGTAGAACGATAGTTCTTATTTATAACTACTCTTTCCGCATCAGGGTACATCTGCCCAAAATTAAGGATATTGCTTAAAGATGCTCCTCTGAACCGGAAAATACTTTGATCATCATCCCCGACTACTGTAATATTTTTATGCAGACCGGACAGCAATTTAAGCAGCTCAAACTGGATAAAATTGGTATCCTGGAATTCATCCACCAAAACATATTTATATCTCTCTTGAAACTCTTTGAGAATAGAGGGCCTTTTTTTTAAAAGGTCCACTGCTAAAACGACCTGGTCTTCAAAATCTATCATCCCCCCGGTTTGCAGTAACTTCTGATATTTCTTATAAACCAGCGCTATTTCCTGGTCTTTGCACGCCTGCTCCTTTTCTGCCTTATTTCCGGCTTTTTTTTTCTTCTTCCTGGCAAACTGCAGATATTCCTCCGGTTTAATATATTCCTGTTTTAACCTGCGAATTGCTGTCAGTAATTCCTGGATATGCCGGGTGGGAGAGCTAAGCGGACGGTAATATTTTAAGGGAAAACGAAACAAATTTTCCCGAAAGAAAATCGCCTGCTCCACATCATCCAGCAGCCTAAAATCTAGATAATATCCCAGTTCATGGACATAATTGCGTAAGATTTTTTCCCCAAAAGAATTAAACGTGCTGATCTCAACAAATGAATAACTGTAAGGGATCAGCTGGTCGACCCGTTGTTCCATCTCATTCGCCGCCTTTTCTGTAAATGTAACCGCCAGAATCTCTTCCGGCTTTGCAAATTTTGCAGATATAAGATAGGCGATGCGATGTGTAATGACTTTGGTTTTCCCCGTGCCAGCCCCCGCAATGATCAGTAAGGGGCCTTTTCCATATGTAACCGCTTTTTTCTGCTCTTTATTGAGGTCTAGTAATAGATCTTCCAACTTTTTGGGGTTATTTTTTAATAATGATAATCTCATCCGGATCAGAAAGCCAGAGCTTCTCCCTCGCTTTAAGCTCAACCGCTTTAGGATTATTTTCAAGCTCCCAGATATCTCTTATGAGTTTGTCTCTTTTGCGGCTCAGCTGCTGCACTTCCTGTTTCATGGCATCATTCTCTTTTTGGGCGTGAAAGATCTCGATCAACCCTTTCTCCCCAAAAAAGGAGGCTATTATGAGGACAAGAAAAAGAAAAGACAGTCCCATAATTAATATTTTCTTGGGGGCCGAATAATTGTTCATTGTATTTCTGTTATTGACCCAACAGCCTTAAACCTGCTTTAATAATTTCATCCACTTTCTTTTTTGTGCCGGCCTCAGCATAGCAGCGAATTGCAGGAATGGTTCCGGATAATCTAAAAAGAAACCAATCATCATCAGAAAAAATCAGTTTAAGCCCGTCAATCGATTCAACTTCTTCAACTTTTCTGTCCCCCAATTTTTGGGGAGGATTTTTAATCAGTTTATCCAGATTTTTTCCCATTCCTGGGCTTATAGGGATTTTTTCCTGCCTTCCCCTTCTTTCTCCGTACTGGCTGAATAATTCTTTTTTCTGGGCGGATAAGTTCTTTCCCTTAGCTGCAATCATCTCTGCCACCAGCAGCCCTGCCATAATCCCGTCTTTTTCAGGAAGATGATCTTTTACCGCTAGACAAGCGCTTTCTTCTCCTCCGAAAATGATCTTGTTCTTTAGAAAAAGATCAGCAATAAATTTAAACCCAACAGGAGTCTTATAAAGAGGCAGATCATACCTCCGGGCAATCCGGTCAATTAAATGGGTAGTAGGAATAGAACGGGCTACCCCGCCCCGCCAGCCTTTATCGGAAACCAAGTAATCAAGTAATAACGAGAGAATTATATTTTGGTCAACCAAATCCCCATTTTCATCCATAATCCCGAAGCGGTCTCCATCAGCATCAGTGGCGATCCCTACAATGCATTTATGCTTTCTGATAAGATCTTTTAATTCGCCCAGGTTTTCCTCGGTACAAGAAGGAGTTATCCCCCCGAAATAGGGATCGATATATCCATGGATCTCCTCAATAGGGATATGGTTCTCCTCTAAAATCTCGTCCAGATATTCCCGGCTTGTGCCGTAGAGAAGATCTACTGCTATCTTCATCTTCGACTTCTTAATAAGCCTAAAATCAATTTTATCCTGGATATAATCAAGATACTGCTGCTGTAGATCGATTTTTTCAATAAATTCCGTTTTTGGATAAAAGGGACAAAAGCTATATTCCTTTGTTATTCTTTTAATTTCCTTTTCAATTTTATCAGTTTCTTCAGGAAGAGCTGGAGCTCCAGTTTCAACATTGAATTTTAGACCATTATATTCAGGAGGATTAAAAGAGGCTGTAAAATTAATGCCGGCATGAGCTTTTCTACGAATAATCTGATAAGCCTGAGCCTGAGAAGGCGCATCTCGATCAGCCAGTAAGACGTGAATTTTATTATGAGAAAAAACTTTAGCAGCTTCAGAAGCGAATCTTTCCGAGAGAAAACGGGTGTCATAATTAATGATGACTGATATTTTTTCTTCGGAAAATCTCCTATGCAAGCAGTTAGCAATAGCCTGAATAACAATCCTAACATTCTGGAAAGTGAATTCTTCCCCCATTATGGCCCGCCAACCTGATGTGCCGAATTTTATCATGTCAATATGTTCTCAAAACTACCACAAGTCTCCCTGAAAAGCAATGTTTTATGAGATGTTATCTCTTGGTCATAGGCACAAATCGAACTGCCAGAATTCTTTTAGTTTCAGGCTTCCCATTGACTTTAGTAATAATCGTTAAAGTCTGGGAAGTAAGGGGATTTCCGAGAGGAAGAATAATCCGGCCCCCTTCCCTTAGTTGCTCGAAAAGCCGGGGAGGAACTTGAGATGATGCACATGTGATGATTATCGCCTCAAAAGGAGCTTCCTCCTTCCAGCCTGCATGACCGTCCCCCCATTTAACATGTATCTGATTATAGCCCAGTTTTTTCAAAGTTTCACGGGCCTTTTTGGCCAGCTCCTCAATAATTTCAATTGTATACACTTTATTGGTCAAATGCGCCAGCACTGCTGCCTGATATCCAGAGCCGGTCCCGATTTCCAGGACTTTCTCGCCTTTCTTGATATCAATGGATTGCGTCATTTTAGCAACAATATATGGCTGGGAAATAGTCTGCCGGGCTTCAATAGGTAAAGGATGGTCAGCATATGCCAGGTGACGATAGGCCTTCAATACAAAAAGATGACGCGGAACTATCCGCATTGCCTCAAGCACAGAAGGATCGGTTATGCCACGCTTTACTAACTGCTTCTGCACCATTTCTTCCCGAAGCCGCTTATACTCATCCTTCTGGCTGACGAAGCTATATGCAGGTAGATAGCTAAATACTAATAAAAGAAAAATCGCCAATTTATAGATTTTTAAATACTTCATCTACCCATCTCTGCTTATTATAAATGAAAAATACCCGCTTGTGAACCTGCAATTAAATGGAATTCCCCCAATTTTATTTACTTACAAAGGATATAAGGCCAGGATACGGGTAAGTCCCTTCGAAAGACAGGGATTTTCCCCAGCGGGAAAATCCCTTCCTGTCCTCACAACGCTCTCCTCGAGATTCTCTCGAGGAACCATGCCCGCGTTGTTCCGGATGGCTTTCTCCGGGATTTACCCGTATCCTGGCCTAGTCTTAAAACTATAAATTCCACTTTATTATCTAGTAGTTCCTTCTATTTCTGTAATATACAGCGCAATAGCATTTTTTTTCATTGAACCATAAGCTTTTCAGTTATTTATAATAAAAAATAAGTGGAAATCCATTTTTGCAAAAAAAGCGGTAAAAAGAATCAGGTCAACTTGCCTGAACTATTCACGAGTCGAGGTTGCCGTAGATGCGAGGCACAGGGTGCAAAGCTGTGATACTTCACCGCGAGTACCCTGTAACAAAGCAGATGCATAGAGATCGACTCGCTCGGAGAGTAAAAAAATGGCGATTAAAATTAAAAATAAAAATGAGAAAATCGTTAAAATAATCATTCTTGAAAAAATCTCATATATCGCCGAAAAGAAATTAATAATAAAAACATCGCCATTTTTTATGAATAGGTCAGGCTAACCCCTAACGATGAGAAAGGCTTAGTCAAATATCACCTCTATATTCCCCGCAGAGGGTGATTGACTTAAAAAAGCAATTCTGTCATTATTTCCGACAATTGATTGATATGCATAAAACAAAATATCCCTATTTAAAGAGCCCTCTGAGAATATCAGTAATTTTATTCGTCTATCTATACAAATATTATTGTTTGACAAAAGTAAATATATTTGATATTTAAATAAGAAAAGGTGACAAAGGCGAAGGCGGACGGTACATACATATGAAAAATATAGCTGTATATCCAGGATCGTTTGATCCTATTACAAACGGACATGTGGATATTATCAACAGGGGATTAAGAATTTTTGAAAAAATAATTGTAGCTGTCCTAGAAAATCCCAAAAAAAAACCACTTTTTTCTACAAAAAAACGGGTGGCTATGATAAACAGCATATATCAGAATGAAAAAAACGTAGAAGTCAAAGCATTTGAAGGGCTTCTGATAGAATTTGCAAAAGAAAACAAAGCCAAAATCGTTATACGCGGACTGAGGGCAATTTCGGACTTTGAGTATGAATTCCAGATGGCCCTGATGAATAAAAAACTCGATTCTAAAATTGAAACTTTTTTTATGGTGCCAAGCTTGAAGTATTCATTCCTCAGTTCAAAACTAGTAAAAGAAGTCTGTATGCTGGGCGGTAGTCTCACTGGACTGATTGCTCCGCAAATAGAAAAAAATATTATAGAAAAATTCAAGAAAAACAAAAAAACCTATAATAGAAAAAAAGGATAAAAATATGTTCGGACTAAGTCGAGAAAAAGAAGTTGTAGGGCTTGATATAGGATCATATTCCATTAAAGCAGTCGAACTAAAAAGCCAAAAAAAAGGCGAAAAAGAATTATATGAAGTAAAAAAAATCGGTTATGAAGTGCTTCCCCATGATGCTATCGTAGAAGGTACAATCATAGATTCAGCCGCAGTGATCGAGACAATAAAAATGGTTTTTGATGAAAACAAAATTTCAAACAAAAACGTCTCTATCTCTATATCCGGAAATTCTGTAATTATTAAAAAAATATCCCTTCCTTCCATGGAAACAGAAGAACTTGCTGAATCCATAATCTGGGAAGCAAAACACAATATCCCCTACCCTTACGAAGAAACAAATGTGGATTACTCCATTCTTAAACCCCCCGACCAGTCTAAAAACAAGAACCTCGATATTCTATTGGTAGCAGCCAAGAAAGACAAAATAGCAAGCTACAGTAATATTACTAATCAAGCCCGCAAAAATTTGGAAGCAATTGAAGTGGATGTATTTGCCCTGCAGAATATCATGGAAATCAATTACCCCGAGATCATTAAGAATAAAACTCTTGCCATTATTAACCTTGGAGCAAATATTACCAATTTGATCATCATTGAAAAGGGAATGCCACAGCTTTTCCGTGACCTATCTCTGGGAGGGTCCTTGTTTACTGAGAACCTCAGTAAAGACCTGAATATAAGCTTTGATGATGCAGAAAAGCTGCTCAAAGGCCTTCCGGTAAAAAATATCCAGCCGGAACAATTAGAGGCAGGCCTTAATATGAACATCCAAAACCTGCTTGAAGAGATTGAAAAAACATTCTCATTTTATGAAGCCAGTAATACAAGCGAAAAGAAAATTGAATTTATCTTTCTCAGTGGAGGGCTTTCTAAATTAAAAAATTTGAAGAATAATTTTGGTCAAAAATTCAATATAAACACCGAAATCTTGAATCCATTCCTGAAAATCAGCCACGATGGAAAGAAGTTCGACCCTATTTATTTTGATGAGATGGCCCCCCTGTTTGGGGTGTCTGCAGGATTGGCAACAAGAAAAATGGAAAAATAAAATGATCAGGATAAACTTACTAAAACCTGAAAAAAAAGATGTCAAGCTTGCTCCCAAAACGCCAGAAGCTGCATTCAAAGAAAAAAACACAACTCCGCTATACAGCTTATTTATTCTCCTTGCTATTGCAGCAATAGTGGTTCTTTTCTTCTTCCAAAAAAACAATATATCTGAAGAACAGGACCTTCTTGAAGTTGCCCAACAGGAGAAAAAAAGCTTACAGTATATATCAGAAAAATTACAGAAACTGGAAACACAGAGAGATACCTTACAAAATAAAATACACTTGATTGACACATTAAAATCCCGCCAGGGAAATGCAGTTATCATTATGGATGAACTAAGCAGTAATATCCCTGATTGGGTCTGGTTGACTGAAACCTCTTTTTCCGGAAACAAAATCCGGATCAAAGGAAAAGCAATGTCAAACAACCTGCTGGCCGACTATATTCGCAACCTGAAAGAAAGCCCATACTTGACCAACATCGATCTCATCTCTTCTACATTGAGAAACGTAAAAAACAGTGAGTACCTGGAATTTTCCATGACCGCTGAGCTAGCACCCCGCCATATAACACTGCTTCAACCTGAAACAAAAGGGGAGGAAAAATGAAAGACTGGCCCTGGTATGGATATGTTGTATTAGCCGTTGTTATCTTCGGCATGTTTTTTCTTTTGTATTACCGTCCAAAAAATAATGAACTTGAAAATATAAGATCAGAAAGAATAACGACTGAAAATGAAGTAGAAAACCTAAAAAAGAAAGAAAAGGAACTTCAAGAGATCGAAAAAGAACTTATTGCCATGAATATCAGGCTTAACCAACTTGAGACAATAATCCCTCAAAAAGAAGAAATTGACATAATTTTAAGAAGAATACAAGAGCTCGCCTATGATTCGAGGATAAATATCAGAGAGTTTATCCCCAAACCCCTGATCGATAAAGAATATTTCTCGGAAAAACCGATAAATATGAAAATAAGCGGTAGTTACCATAACCTTGCCACATTCTTCAACCAACTGGCTAATTTCGCCCGTCTTTTTAATATAGAAAATTTCAAGATCACAGCACTCAGAGATCAATCCGATTTGTCTACCATATCCGCCACTTCAACTGCCAAGACTTACATTTTCAGAGAACCGCCCCCTCCTGAAGATAAACAACCATCAAACACAGGTAGGAACAAATGAAAAAAATTATCATAGTTATTATTATGGCTGGATTAACATTCCCGGTTTTCCAGCTTTCCCATGCACAGCAAACAGAAAATAATCAGCAAGCCGAGATTAATCAAAGAAAAAAAACCACAGCGGATATCCTGGAAAAAAAGATGTTTATTTATAATTCAGAAGGAAGAAGAGATCCATTTAAAGATCTACTATCTGGAAGAGATGTAAGTGAAGCTGTTAAGCAAGAGGGCATTTCCCAAATGATGATCAGTGATATCGTACTTATCGGTATTGCAAAAATAAAGGATAACTTCATTGCCATTATAAATGGCCCCCAGGGATTTCCTCTCCAATTAAGGGTTGGAGCCAAGATTGCCGATGGATTCGTTCTGTCTATCAGTGATTCAAAAGTTGTTTTCCGAAAGACAAAAGAAAGGGGTGTTTCCATGTACAGATCAAAAGATATCACCAAAGAAATAAACCCAGAGGAGAGATAACATGAAAGGAAAAAAATTCATTATAGCCGTCTCCTTTCTATGCATCCTATCTCTTGGAAGTGGAGCCGAAGGTTACAGTAAATCTCCTGGATATATAGATAATATTTCTATTCAGTCGGGAAATCTGAATACCAAGGTTGTTCTTGAGTCCGCTTCCGGCCTCTCAATACTTGATTCATTCTATCTGAAAGAATTTCCTGCTACCATCGCTGTGGACATAGACAAAATTCAATATGGCCAAAAACCCAAAATCTCACCCGAAAAATCATCTCTCATAAAAAACATCAAGTTTGAGGAAAGAGAAGGAAATAGGCTTCGCCTCCTGCTTGATGTAAAGGAGAAAGTGCCTTACCGGATTTATTCCAGCCAAAACAACACCATAATCGAATTAAATCAATTTCAGAAAGCCCGGTCCGGATATAATTTTGATCCTGATGTAAAATCAGCAATTGAAAACCAGCAGGCATCTTCAGTTTATCTTAAAGATATTAATATCACCACCAGCAACGAACGAGTAGATATCACTGCTGACTTGACCGGCACTACCATTCCGAATGTGTTTGTCCTTAACAATCCTCTCCGTTTAGTCATCGATCTGCATAATACCTTATTCTCAAAGAAACCTTCAAATTACTCTATTCAAAAATTCGGAGTGAAAAAATTGCGCGCCGCCCAATTTCAAGTCTCCGACCCATACACCATTACCCGTATGGTCTATGATTTAAATGAACCAATGTTTTATTCGTTGGACAACAGAAATGATAAATTGACGATCTCCTTCTATGCGGACTCTGTTCCGGAAAAAGAAAAAACCGAAGCAGACCTTCCGGTTGAAAAAACAAAACCAGAGGTTGCAGAAAAACAACCTGTCAAAACAAATCCAGATATCCCTGAGCCTAAAAAAGCACAAAGCAGTAAAGAAATTGAACAAGCTCCCCCTGTTCAACAATTTGGACGGAAAACCCTTGCTGATTCTGAAAAAAAATACACGGGAAGCCTACTTTCCCTAAGATTTAAAGATGCCGAACTACAAGCGGTTATATTCTACTTAGCTGAACATGCAGGTTTAAATGTTACCCTTGATCCGGGAGTTACCGGTTCAGTCAACATAAGCTGGGTCGATGTACCCTGGGATCAAGCGCTCGATCTGATTCTCAAACAAAATAGCATGGGTTATGCTATAGACGGAAACATACTAAGGGTTGCTCCCATCACAGTTCTTACGCGGGAGCGGGAACAACTGCAAAAGTTAAGAGAAAGCCAGGAATTGTCGGGAATTCTGATAACCAGAACATATACTCTCTCTTATTCAAAAGCCTCTGATGTCCAGGCATTATTAAGCAGTAAAATCTCCTCCCGGGGAGAACTCATAATCGACCCCCGCACTAATACCCTGATAATCACTGACGTTGAAGATACAATAGCGCTCCTGGAAAAACTTATTGATTTATTCGACACACCAACTCCTCAGGTTTCAATCGAAGCTCGTATCGTCGAAGCTTCTTCAAATTTTGTCCGTAACCTCGGAGTCCAGTGGGGTTGGAGGGGAATGTCGGATCCTTTTTATGGAAATCAAACATCATTACAATTCCCCAATAGTATACAGGCTGACGGAGCTCTCATTCCTCAGGGAATCGTCACCAAAGGTGTCGGCGGTCCTCTGGGAGGATATGGGATCAACCTGCCTGCTCCATCATTTTCAACTGCCATAGGTCTTTCAATGGCTAATGTTCTAGATACATTCAGACTGGACATGGCATTAACAGCACTTGAAACATCAGGTACAGGCCGGATTATTTCAGCTCCAAAAGTAACAACTCAAAATAATATGGAAGCACAGATCATCCAGGGAAGACGGATCCCTGTACAAACAGTCGCCAATTTTACAGTAACAACCAGGTATGTAAACGCTGCCTTGGAATTAATTGCCACCCCCCAGATCACTGCCGAAGGTACTATCATTATGACAATTCAAATCAGAAACAATGCAGCCGACTTCGCTAACCTGGTCAATGGAATCCCTCCCATAACCACTCAGAGTGCCCAGACTACAGTTATGATACCGGACGGCGGCACGACTGTTATCGGAGGAATATATAGAACAGAAGATTCAATCACCCGAGAAAAACTTCCTCTTCTGCATAAAATACCAATTCTGGGGAATCTATTCAAATCCTTTGCACGCACAAAACAAAACCGGGAACTATTGATCTTTATTACCCCCAGAATAATTAAATAAAAAAGGTAGAGACAAATGAAAAAGGCAAATTACCTATTAAAATTATTGGCAATCCTGCCGGCAATCTGTTTCTTTATCTCCTGCAATGCTGTTGAAAATGAGACCGACTCCAGCAGCATTCTTATAGTCGAAAACATAATGGGGCAGGATTTAGAAGACAATGAAGCTAACTTTCTCCAATCGGATGTACTTTATCAAGACCCCACTACTGGAGCAGAAACGATCCATGCCGACATAGCGACAGCTACCCTGCGAACCAAGCTGCTTAATCCTCTCTCAGTTACAGGGCCCTCTCAGTATAATGACATCATGCTCGACCGCTATGTTGTCACTTATTTCCGCTCAGATGGCAACAATACAGAAGGAGTTGATGTCCCTTATTCTTTCGAAGGGCACATATCAGTTAATATCCCTGTAGACAGTGAAGTCGGAGTATCCTTTGTGATTGTCCGGGAAGTTGCCAAATTGGAGCCTCCTCTGGTCAATCTTCAGGCCGCAAGAGATGCGGGAGTCCTCCAGGTTCATGCAAAAGTTGAGTTTTTCGGTCATGACATGGCCAATAAAAATATCAAAGCCACAGGATACTTGGATGTCTTTTTTGCCAATTATGCAAATGAGAGTGGAGGCTGAAAATGAAAACAAAAATATATACAATCGCCCTATTTATAAGCATTCTGAGTTTGGTCATCTTTACTTCATGCTCAAGGTCAAACTTTGATCATCCCGGACCTACCGGGCCGTCTACCCTTGCTGTGCTCCTTAATCTCTCCGCCTCTCCAAATGTATTATATGCCGGCCCTACCCGCGGAACCACAAGCATCACGGCAACTTTAAAAAAATTCGATGGAGTCCCCTTAGCCAATAAATCCATCCACTTTGAAATCATCTATTCAGATGGAACAAGAGCCTATATAGGTTTTTTAGACAACCAGCAGACAGTCTTAACTAAAGCCACTGATTCAAGCGGAAATATTTCATTAACTTACTCCGGACCGACCGAACAGGAGCTGATAGATCTAGATATGGGCTCTTTCAATGACTTCAAAATATACATCTATGCCTATCTTGCTTGGGAAGGAAAAGATCTTATTGCGGAACAGACCCCAATAATTATCCTGAAAGATATATATGACGACATCGGGCCTGATGATATAGGCTTCGAGCTTCAAGCTTTCCCTAATGTTTTGTGGTGCACTTTAGAGAGGCCTGAGTCAGAAATCCGCGGTATTTTCACACTGAAAGGAATCCCCTTAACAGGTAAAAAAGTATTCTTTAAAATCCTTTCCGGGCCCGGAGAATTCTCTGACGGCTATACTAAAACCTATGCCATTACAGATAGTAATGGGGTCGCCACAATCAATTATGTAGGGCCAACAAAGGATGAACTAACCTTTGACACTTTTGTTACTATTCAAGGCCAACCGGAAACCGATTGGATCCATATTAACCCAGATGGCTATGATGGAGAGGAAGATGATGATTATTTCTGGATCCATAAAGAAATGGATATTCGTTTAATAAAAGGACATAATTGACCCAGAGACCGACCTGAACTATTCATAAATATATACCGATTTCTTAATATGGCTTTTACTGAGGGCTGATTTCAAAACAGAGTCAATTTCTTTTTTACCCTTTGCTTTTAATATCACCTGAATCCGGTTTCTTCCCCTTACCCTGGCAACCGGAGCCAGGGCCGGCCCCAGGACCTCGATATCTTCTTTTTTTTTCACCCGGGCAGCGAACTGCCGGGATTTTTCAGCCAATACCCTTAAGTTTTCATCCTGAAACACGATCTCGGCCATACATGAGAAAGGAGGATAATTCATAATCCTCCGGTACTGGATCTCCTGCTCGTAAAAGGCATGGTAATCGCCGGAAGCCGCCATTTTGATAGAGAAATTGTTAGGCATAGCCGTCTTGATAACAGCCCTAGAATCTTTATCTTTCTTTAAGTGTCTCAACATTTGAGATATGCTCAGGAAGGTTTTCTGGGACGCCTTATAATCAGAAAGAGCCAGGGTAATTTCAGGGTAAAAAATAACCACCATAGAAGCAGGCGGCAGGTCAAGCCGGTGAGCTAACATGGAAGTGCCGACCAAAATATCAATTTTCCCGTCTTTATAATGGGATAGGATATCTTCCTGCCTGCGCTTATTACCGGCTTCATCAGTATGAAAAACAGCAACCCTTTTCTTAGGGAATTTCTTTTTAAACTCTTCTCCTATTACTTCCACTCCTATACCTTTTTTTTTTACAACTTTGCTGCCGCATTCAGGGCAAGCATTCATATATTTAATAGTGTAATTGCAGTAATGACAAACCAGCTCTTCCCTTTTTTTGTGATAAGTCAAACTGATATCACAATGTTTGCAGCGAGGGATATAAGAACATCTGGAGCAGGTCAGGAAAGCAGAATACCCTCTTCGGCCGGAAAAGGCCAGCACCTGTTCCTTTTTGGCCAGCCTTGATTTGATCTGCTTATAAAGAGAGTCCGAAACCAGCCTCCTTTCTTTTCCTTCATCTACTATTTCCACTTGGCCAGGGGAGGAAATTTTCTCTAAATTAATTAAATAACCCTGTTCTCCAGCCCTGAACCTGGCCTCTACAGAAGGAAAGGCAGAGCCCAAAACCAAAAGAGCCCCCTCCTGCTCTGCTTTAAACCAGGCTCCTATCCTTGCATCATAAGCGGGATTTTGCCTCTGATAGTAAGAGTCATCCTGTTCTTCATCTATGATTACCAAACCTACATTTTCTACTGGAGATAAAATTGCTGACCGAGTCCCAATAACAACTTCAGCCGCCCCGTCCTTGATTGTTTTCCAGGCCAGCTCCCTTTTTTTTTCAGTAAGCCTGCTGTGAAGTATTGCTGTGTTTCCAGTAAATCTTCTCTTAACTTTCTGAATAAGATCTTCTGTAAATGCAATCTCAGGAACCAGGAATAAAATCCGTTTTTTAAGAGCAAGGCAGTGCTTAATAAGATAAAAATATACGCCTTCCCTTTTCTCAGCGCAACCATAGAGAAGAAACCGAGAAAAAGCCTGCTTACTCAGGCACTTTGTCAGTTTATCGGCAGCTTGAATAGATTTTTTATCCTGGGAAAAATCAATCTCAAGCTGCCCAGCTAAAGGAATATCGAACTTATCTTTATTACGCTTTTTTCTTTGAACCTCCTCTTTCCTAAAAATCAGGCCCTTCTTCTCGAGTCTTTGAAGATATATTCCCAGATCCCCGACCTTTAGCTTCCTTTTCAGATAAGATTCCATATATGGCTTTTTTTGCAAAAGTGTTAATATTTTTTTCTCATCATTTGAAAGGGATGCCATGTTTATCCCTTCACCTGCTTTGTCAGTGAAGAAAACCCTTTTTCGGCTTTTAACTGTCAGCGATGGAGGTATTGAGGCTTGTAAAAGGCTGCCCCAGGATGAATAAAAATAAGCAGCCAGTATCCGGGTATATGTAAGGAAAGGGGAAGTAAAAACAGGTTTGTCATCCAACAGTTCTTTGATCTCTTTAAGCTTGTATTTACCGGCCGGGTTTTTCCAGTGCAGTTTGACAATAAATCCCGTCAGAAGCGTCTGCCTAAATGAGACAAGAACCTTAGAGCCGATTTTAATTTTTTCTTTAAAACCCTCCGGCACAATATAATAAAAGGTCTTTTCAAGGGGAAGAGGGACAATTACTTCGGCATATAAGGTCATCTCTTACCTAAGAAGGCAAGCACCTGTTTCATATCATCCCATACTAAACGCTTTAACTGCCGATTTTTTTCATTGCGGATTAAATAGGAAGGGTGAAAGGTCGGCATTACCTGAGTATTCATATATTTATAGAACTTTCCCCGCAGAGAAGTTATTCCCACTTTCCTCTTTAGGAAAAAATGGTTTGGTACATTTCCTAAAGCAACAATGACTTTAGGCTGAATAAACCTTATCTGTTCAAATAAAAAGGTCTGGCATTTCTCCAATTCCTCTATGTTTGGATTGCGGTTGTCCGGAGGCCTGCACTTGACGACATTGGTAATATAGACATCCTCTCTCTTAAACTCCATAGCCTTGATTATCTTAGTTAACAACTGACCGGCCCTGCCTACAAAAGGCCTCCCCTGCTGGTCTTCATCATAACCAGGACCTTCTCCCACAAACATCAGTTCAGCCGTGATACTACCTTCTCCCGGAACAGTATATGTCCTGGTCTCAGCCAGAGGACATGCCCGACAATTCTGTATTTGTTTTTCAAGAGCCAGGAAACGAGATCTTTGGGAGGGCGCGGATGACCTGACAACAGGGGTCAAATAGAGATATTCCACTCCCAGCTGCGTTAAATAATTTAGTCTTTCCTGAAGGTCGGTAAGCAGTTTATCCGGATTTTTCCCCAATTATGTCCTCTATTTCATCCAGTATGATCTGGCTAATTTCCAATTTGCTTTTTTTATCTGTAAGTACGCTTTTTCCGCTCTTATAATAGATGCAAACCTTATTTTCATCTGAATCAAAGCCAATATCTGTTTTGGACACATCATTGGCTACTATAAAATCAAGATTTTTCTCTTTGACTTTCTCTAAAGCATTCTTTTTCAGGTCCTCGGTTTCTGCAGCAAAACCTATCAAAATTTTATTCCCTTTCTTTCTTCCCAATTCCGCAAGAATATCCTGTGTCCTTCCTAATTTGATGTTTTTTGACAATTCCCGTTTTTTTATTTTCTGCTTGGCTTTGGTATTAAAAGTAAAATCAGAAACTGCAGCAGCCATCATAACAATATCAGCCTGATCGAAAGATCTCATGACTTCAGTCCTCATTTCTTTAGCAGTCTGAACCTTTATAAGCTTTATTCCACGATGAGGGGTGATATGAGAGGGGCCGGAAATAAGAATTACCTCAGCACCTCTCCGTAAAGCCTCCTCGGCCAGTTCAAATCCCATTTTTCCAGAAGAACGACTCGAGATAAAACGCACCGGGTCAAAAAACTCCCGGGTGGGGCCGGCAGTAACCAGGACGCATTTGTGGTTTAAACTTGTTGCCTTATTTATAAATTTTAAACATTTTTTAACAATTTCACGGGGAGAAGCCAGCCGCCCCAACCCTTCATCACCACAAGCCAGGTAGCCTTTATCCGGTTCGATGAACTTAACTCCAGCAGACTTTAAACGCTGTATATTTTTATATGTAGAGCGGTGCAGGTACATCCTTTCATTCATAGCCGGCGCAACCACAACCGGACAATCAGCAGCCATATAAACCGTTGATAAAGCATCATCTGCTACTCCGGATACAAATTTTCCAATTATATTAGCGGTTGCCGGGGCAACTAATAATAAATCAGCCCCCTGGGTTAAGGTTATATGTGAAATACTGGGTGATCCGGTCTCCTCAAATAAATCCAGCAATACTTCATTTCCGGATAAAGTGCTGAATAAACGGGGAGAAATCAAGCGGGAGGCATTCTTTGTCATTACTACATGTACATCAAGGCCCTCTTTCTGAAATTCCCGAATGATCTCGCAGGCCTTATATATACTTATGGATGAAGTAACCCCAAGGATAATTATTTTTTTGGGCACTTCCATTATTCTCTCTCTGAAAAACTCCTGAGAATGGGGATTATTTCTTTCTGGCATAAGTCCAGGCGGCAATGCTGGCTATTAATAATGGACTTCAAATCCCAAACCGCAGTATCCAGCTTATCATTAATAATAATATAGTCAAAAGTGGCATACGATCTTATTTCTTTCTGTGCGACTTTCAGCCTCCTTTGGATATCTTCCAGGCTTTCCCTCTCTCTCTTTTCCAACCGGTTTTTCAGTTCCTGGAATCCCGGAGGTAGAATAAAAATAAAAGCCGCTTTTTTAAATCGTTCTCTTGCCTTCTGAGCTCCCTGAACATCGAGGTCTAGAAGAAGATTATTCCGAGTGCCTTTCTTTTCAATTTCACGCCGGGATGTCCCATAGTAATTTCCATGAACAATTGCCCATTCTACAAATTTATTGTCTTCTATCATGCTTTTAAATTTATTAATAGAAACAAAATAATAGTCTTCTCCTTCTTTCTCGGACTTTTTCTTTTCCCGGGTAGTATAGGAAACAGAAAATTTTACATCCTTTATATCTCCCAGAACACGTTTGACTAAAGTTGATTTGCCGCATCCTGAAGGACCTGAAATTACAAAAATCATATTATTATGTCTTTATTTTTTATATTATCATAAATTCCTTACAGCAACAATTTTAAGGAGATGATAAATTTTATTCAAGATTTTGCACCTGCTGCCTAATGCTTTCGACTTCGCTTTTTATTATTAAGCTTTGCTTTATGATATCAATATCCTGGGCCTTGGAATTAATCGTATTAGCTTCCCTAAGAAGTTCTTGGGCAACAAAATCAAGCTTTTTGCCGGCCGGCGATTTTTCCCGGGGAGAAAGCAGCTCCTGTAAATAAGCCATGTGTGATTTAGTCCTTTCAATTTCCTCAGACAGATCATAACGCTGCAGGATGAAAGCCGTTTCTTCAATCAGCTTCTCCTCAGAAGGGACAATTTGCTCTCCTATATCCCGCAACTTTACCTCAATTTTTTGCCGAATAAGAGAAGGCTGTTTTTTCGCCAGTTTCTCCAACCTCCTCACAGCTTCTCTGGCTCCCTTGATATGCTTCTGTATTTCCCGTTTCAGTTCCTGCCCTTCCTTTTGTCTGACTTTTATCAGCTCAGCCAGAGTCTTTTTAAAACTTTCTTCTAGAAAATTTAGTTCATCCCGGGACAAATCTTTTCTCCTCAACTCCGCAACATTGGGGATGTTGAACAGATTATCTACAGAAAACGAAACTTTTTCCTTCAGCCGGGAAGATACCCTTTGCACAGATCTAATGATCTTGGAGAATAATTCCTCATTGATCCGGAGTTCCCAGTGGGTTGAATCCAAGAAATCTATCTGCAAATAGACTTCGATCCTTCCTCTGTAAAGCTCTTTCTGGCAGATGACTCTTAACCTGTCCTCAACTTCTCTTATTTTGTTTCCCCGGCAATTCCAATCCAGGTACTTATGATTTAGGCTTTTTATGCTAATACGCAAGGAAAAGGTCTTATAATCAAACTTTTTATCTACATAGCCAGTCATACTTTGAATCAATATTATTCACCTATTTCTACAGGAAACTGCAGATCATATAATTTTTTGTAAATCCCCTCTTTCCGGTATAACTCTCTGTGAGATCCGCTTTCAATAATACTGCCTTTATCAATCACAAAAATCACATCGGCATTTCTGATGGTGGAAAGCCGGTGAGCTATGATCAAAGTTGTCCGGTTCTTGATGATCTTCTCCAGTGCCATCTGAATCAGCCTCTCAGATTCCGAGTCCAGAGCGGAAGTGGCCTCATCAAGGATAAGGATAGGCGGATTTTTCAAAAAAGCTCTTGCAATTGCCAGCCTTTGCTGCTGCCCACTGGATAAAATCCCCCCTCCTTCTCCGATTTGAGTATCATATCCATGGCTTAGCCGGATTATAAACTCATGTGCTCCGGCATTCTTTGCAGCCTGGATGACTTCGTCTTCAGAGGTTTGGTCCAGGCCGTAGGCAATATTATTACGCACAGTATCGTTAAAAAGAATAAGCTCCTGGGTAACAAGCCCCAACTGAGAACGGAGAGAGGAAATGCTTATTTCCTGAATGTTTCTGTCATCGACGTATATTGTCCCAGAAGTCTGGTCATAAAAACGAGAAAGGAGATTAATGATCGTGGTTTTTCCGGAACCGCTTAGCCCAATAAATGCCACTGTCTGCTTCGGCATGACCTCAAAATCAATATTTTTTAGAACTAACCCGGTTTCATTATATTTGAATGAAACATTTTCAAATTTGATCTTTCCCTCAACATCTGGAAGAGAAATAGCATGAGGATGCTTAATAATTTGAGGCTTACTTAAAAGAACCTCCAGAACCCTTTCATGACAGGCGACACCCTGCTGAATAACATTATTCGCCCGGCTGATCTTTTTTATAGGAGTATACATAAGAAAAATCCCCATCACAAAAGAACCAAAATCTCCTGCACTTATATATCCCTTTGCTATCCTGTCCGTCCCCACAAGTAATATAAACGCACCAACTGCCCCTCCTAAGAATTCCATAAACGGTGAAGATAAGCTGCTGATCCAGGCAAGCCTCATACTGGTTTTAAAGTAACCTTTTGTGGCCTTTAAGAATTTCCCTAACTCGAATTTTTCCATAGTAAAGGCTTTAACAATTTTATTCCCTGTTATTGTCTCGTGTAAAAGACTATAGATATAGGCCATCCTGGACTGGTTCGATCTTCCTGTCTTTTTAAGTTTACTGCTAAAAACTGCCAAAGGAAGCGCTGCCAGGGGAGCTATAACAAAGGAAGCTAGAGCCAAATGCCAGTCCTTTACAAAAAGCCCTATCATCAGAGCACATAAAATAAACATTTCCTGCATAAGGTCTTTCGCACTCCCGGAAAGCGCTTCCTGAATCTTATCTACATCATTGGTTAAACGAGACATAAGTTCGCCAGTGGACCTGCCATCAAAATATCCTGAAGATTGGTATAGAATACTGCTGTAGAGGTCATTCCGTAATTTTCTGGAAACATTCAGGCCTACGGACCGCATAGAAAATGAAGATAAAAAAGCAAACAATCCTTTGCCGAAAATTATGACAAGCAGCATCCAGGGCAAATATTTTATCATCTGGTCGATATTCAAATTGAAAAGCTTTAAAAAGACATCTAAAAACCGCTTTTTCTCTGGAATACCTTCCGGAGCCATTCTGAACATATAATCCATTATAGGCTGGATCAAATCCACAAACAGATAAGTAAATAAAGCTACAAATAAAGTACAAACAAAAGAAAAAACAAGACGCTTTTTTTCAGTTATCGTTAGTTTTAATAGCTTAAAAACCTGGTTCATTTGTTATCCTGATTAAGAAGAATATCACAACCTCAATGGTATTTCAATTTATCACCTGCTTTGGAATAAATCGTTTGACAAAATATGGGGATAAATTTATACTTTCAAACGGTTTGATTGTCTTTTTTTTAACGTTAAGGCGAGGTAGCTCAGTCGGTAGAGCGAGAGACTGAAAATCTCTGCGTCGGCGGTTCAATTCCGTCCCTCGCCATTTGCTATTCTCCATTCCCCATTGCCTTAGATAGAAATAAAAGTTACAATAATATTTCATTATTTCAGGCAGACAGAAGAGACGATGAATATAAAATGGATGGATAAAATATTTGACGGGCCCTTTACTATCAGATACTGGGAACCTCAGAAATCTCCGGTTATATATTCTATCATGATAAAACCGGATCCTAAAAAAGCTCCGACCTCTTTTCGAATTCTTTATTTCGGCCGCACATCAGAAATATCCGACACTCACTTCTTACAAAGCCACAAAAAATTCGATTGTTGGGTAAACGCAGCCGGCTCAAAGGATAACCTATTCGTAGGATTCCACCCCATGCCTGACTCTTCCAGTAAAGAAAGAGAAAAAGTCACATCTGAACTTATCGATCGATATAAACCGATTTGCAATTTTTAGCTGACATTTTTTTTGACAAACTCACTAGATCTGAATCATTCACGTTTTGAGTACATCATCGACATTTTTTATGAATAATTCAGATAGATCTGGATTATTCACGAGTCGAGGTTGCCGTAGATGCGAGGCGCAGGGGATGAAGCTGTGGTTTTCACCGCGAATCCGCCGCAACGAAGCAGATGCGGTAAGATCGTCTCG
>JAUVXM010000064.1 GCA_030603565.1 Candidatus Aminicenantota bacterium | reverse complement strand
GTGAGATCGGCTCGCCTGAATGGTAAAAAAATGGCGATTAAAATTAAAAACAAAAACGAGAAAATAGTTAAAGTAATCATTCTCGAAAGAATCTTGCATATCACTGAAAATAAATTAATAATAAAAACACCGCCATTTTTTTATGAATAGGTCAGGTTAGTATAATTGCGAGATAATATAAAAAAAAAGGTAGACTTTATGGAAAAAAAACTTATCGCAGATTTTAAAAAAAGATTTAAGGTAAAGCCTAAAGTTGTCGCTTCAGCTCCGGGCAGGATAAACATAATCGGAGAACACACAGATTATAATAACGGTTTTGTTTTACCTGCTGCTATCGACCGCAGAATTAATTTTTTAGCCTCATCCCGGGCGGATGATAAAGTTGTTATCAGAGCTGAAAATTTTGAAGAGGAAGACAGCTTTAACCTACCTGTTTCAGGAAAATCGGAAACAAAGAAATGGAGTAATTATATAAGAGGTGTTCTCTGGGTATTGAAGACAAGAGGTGAAAAAATTTCCGGATTAAATATATTGATATATGGGGAGGTTCCTCTTGAGGCGGGATTAAGTTCATCAGCTGCACTTGAAGTAAGTTGTATAACTGGCTTAAATTCACTTTATCATATGGGATTTTCCCCTGAAGAAATTGCTAAGATCGGACAGAAAGCAGAAAATGATTTTGTAGGGGTAAAGTGCGGTCTAATGGATCAGTTCATTTCGGTTTTCGGACAGAAAGATTCTGCTGTTTTTCTGGATTGCCTAACACTTGAATATAAAATAATTCCTTTTGAATTAAAAAGCCGGGGTTTAAGGATAATCATTTACAACACCAGAGTAAAAAGAAAACTAGCAGGCTCTGAATACAATAAGCGCCGGTCAGAGGCCAATAGTGCCCTTGATGAGTTGAAGAAAAACGGGATTCAAAGCTTTAGGGATATTTCAGTTGTTGAAATTGAAAAAAGAAAAAAGAATATGGAAGAAAAGCTTTTTAAACGGGCGAAACATGTGGTTTCAGAAAATTACCGGGTAAAAAAGGCAGTAGAGGCCTTGAATAATAATGATTTTATCCAGTTGGGAAAGCTTTTATTTTTTTCCCATAAAAGTCTTAGGGATGATTATCAGGTTTCTTGTCCTGAACTGAATTTATTATATGAATGCGGAAGGAGATTTCCTACCTGTCTGGGAGCCCGCATGACCGGGGCTGGGTTTGGAGGATCCGGTATTGCGATAGTACGAGAGGAAACAAAAAATAGCTTTAAAGATCTGGTTCTTAAGGAAGCAGATAAAAAGGGATTTGTGAAGCCAGAATTTTACGATGTTGAAATAGGAGAAGGAGCAAGGGCTGTTCAAACCTGAACTATTCAAGTAAGGCTTTTTCTATGATTTTCCTTATTTCATTTCCCAGTTTTACTGCGTCTTTTTTTAGGCCGATGGCCTTGGCTGAAAAGTCTGATTTAAATTTTTTGTCATTAATGTTAAGAAGGTTGATCATAACATTATAGTATGCTCCTTCTGCCCCTGCCTGGGCAGTGAGCCCAGCAACGCCCGCATCACTGATAGAGTTTTTGTTTCCTGTTAAGGCAACTTCTTTGGCCAGTTTTAAAGCATCTACACATTTCTCCATTACCTCAAAAGGAATTAAACTCGCTTCTTTTGTTGCATCTTCTATTGCGGCAATTCTTTTAGCTTTTTGTTCTTTTGTTTTTCTATTTAATTTGAAAGCAGCCATAACCTGATTAAAAGCCTGAGTATCCTGATCTATAGCACGAAGCAGGTCGTCTTTTATGCCCTGACCGGATTCGGCAAGTGATTTTACCTTATCCTGTACTTCTTCATAACCCTTTTTTCCAACAGTCAGATTAGAGACCATTGCAGATAGCGAAGCAGAGAGAGAGCCGCATAAAGCGGCAGTACTTCCCCCTCCCGGAGCAGGAGAGTCAGAAGAGAGTTCATTTGCAAATTCACGGAGATTAAGTTCGATTAGAGAGTTTTCAAATTCTTTGAATTGGTACTCTATGATTTTTTTTTGAGGGTCAAACTCAGATACATCATTTAAGCCAAGTGAGACTGCTGCAGTTTTTAACAACTCTTCTTCTGGAATTCCCAGACTTTTTCCTTGTTTTTTAAGGTAATATTTTCCTGCCATTAAAAGGGCTTCTTTTGGTATCAAGCCTACCAGTTCACTTCCGGTGACCCTCAATCCTAGTGCCTCTGCTTCTTTGATAGTTTCATCAAAAACAAGGTGAGGAGGCGATATTTTGTAATTAGTAAAATTAATAGATATCTGGGCAATATCGTAATCCTTAACATACCAACCTACTGCTTTTACTTCTTTAAACTTTCCCGGTGCTATTTTTTTCTTGCCATTTGAATCTCTGACGATTTTATTGTTTTCGTCTCTTTTAAATCGTCCCATCTCACGCAGGTTTAAGGCAATATGATGGGCAAATTGCCTATCACGGGTGTTAAGGTTTATGTTATAAGCTATAAGAAATTCTCTGGCTCCAATAACGGTAGATCCACTTTTTGGATTAAATTTTGCCTCTCCGTAATCGGGGGTCCATTCCGGGTCCTTAAACTTTTCGGAAAGTCCCTCATATTCTCCGCGCCGTATAGTTGCCAGATTTTTTCTATCGGGTTTTTGAGCAGCTTCTTCATAGAGGAAGACTGGTATACTTAATTCTCTTGCGACTTTTTCGCCTAATTCATGAGCAAGTTTTATGCAATCTTCCATGGTTACTCCTGATACCGGGACAAATGGGCAGACATCCGTAGCCCCCATCCTGCTGTGGGATCCTTTATGCTTGCTCATGTCAATTAACTCTGCTGCTTTTTTGATAGCTTTAAATGCGGCTTCTACTACAGTTTTAGGTGTCCCAATAAATGTGACAACAGTCCGGTTAGTGGATTCGCCTGGGTCAACATCAAGCAGGGAAACTTTAGGGGTTGATTCGATCTCTTTTATTATAGATTTGATTTTTTCAAGATCCCTGCCTTCGCTGAAATTTGGAACACATTCAACAAGTTTCATACTATTGCTCCTTTGTCAATCGGTATAAATATTTACCTGAGTTATCATAAACTTCCACAGTTTTAAATTTATGCAGTTCATCGATAATATTATCTTGATCACCGACAATAACAATAATTGGTGGATTAAGAAGATTATTATAGGCTGATTTAAAGACTATTTGAGAATCAATATACATGATGTTTTCATAGTATTTATTCCAGTGTCCCTCATTGAGATTAAGAGCCTTAATTTCAGAAACCCTGGATGCAAGTTCATCATATCTTTGTATGGACAAAGGAAAGTTGCCGATCAAATAGGATTTGGCCTGTTCGATTTCCTGACCGGGGATTCTTTGGGCGGAAATTCTTCTGATTTCATTAAGGCTTTCCAGAACTGAGGAGTGAATTACGCCTGGCCTTACCCTTGCTCTTATATAAAAAATCCCACAGCTTTTATAAAATTCCATTTCACTGAAAGCCCAATAGGCAAATCCTTTTGATTCTCTAAGATTCATGAAAAGACGGCTCATGGGAGTGCCTCCCAGAACTTGATTTAGAGCAATAAGGGAAAAGTATTCCGGGACGGTTTTTGGAGGGAGAGAACTTCCGGAAAAGATTAAAGCGTCTTTTAATCCCGGGATATTAATAAAGCAGATCTTGGTTTTTTCCAAAGGTTTGGGAGGAGGGAAATGATATATCTCAATGTTTTGTTTTTTCCAGGTATTTAGGTAACTGCTGATCTTCCTCGATGCTGTAGAAAGGCTGAGATTGCCGACGAGAACAAGGTGGGCATTATTAGGGCAATAGAATTTATTAAAGAACATCTGAATGTTTTTCAGGGAATATTTTTTTATTATATCATCATTAAAGAATATTTTTCTGTAGGTGTGCTCCTTGAAAAGGATCTGATAAAGAAGTTTTTTTCCCGCAAATTCAGGATTATTTCTTTTGCTGGCAAGGTCATAGAACATATTTCTTTTAACATTTTCGATTTCTTGTCTGGGAAATGTTGGCTGGAGCAGCATTTGACTTAAAAGCTCGAGGGCAGTATCAAGGTATTCCTCCAGGAAAAATAAAGAAAAAACAGTGTAATCCGGGAATGTCTGGACAGAAAATTCGCCTCCGATGAGATCAATAGTTTTTTCTATTTCTGAGAAAGATAGATTTAAAGAGCCGCGGTTCAGCATTTTTGATGTAAAAGTCGCAAGACCGGGTAAAGAATCAGGAGAAGTGCTTTCTCCTGAAAAAATGATTAATTGGAGACTGATAACTGGTATTTTAGTAAGACGGATAACGGATATTTCAAGACCATTGGAAAGGGTCTGGGATTCGATCTCGGGAAGCCTGAGGGGAGGAAGCGGCTCAGGGTTGGGAGGATACTTTCTGAATCTTTCCTGCGATAGCAGAACTGGATTTAAAACAAGGATGATCAATAGGGGAACGAAACGTCTGCTTTTCATTTGATTTCAATATTTATTAAAATACTTTTCTCGTTGAAATATCTATTTGCTATCCCAATGATCCTAGTGGGGGTCACTTCAAGATACTTATTTAGTTCGTCCTGAATTGTTTGTACGTCTTTGTTATTAAGAAATTTTTCAATTAAAAAAAATGCCTTCCCAAGGGAGGTTGAATAACGCTTGATATAAGCGGTTTTGAGTAAATTCTTAGCTTTTGTTAGCTCATTTTCGGAGACAATAGTGGATTTTAATTTATTCAGCTCAGATAATATTGCCTTCTTACTTCTATTCCTTGTATAGTTGTTGGTGCTTGTTACAAAAAAACTAAATATAGCCCGGTTTCTAATTTTTTTTATTCCACCTTCGATTTTATGAGCAGTCCTTTCTTTTTTGGCCAGTCTTTGATAAAGGCGCGAACTTTCTCCTTTTAAAAGAAGGTACTCAATTACAGACATTGTATAATAATCCCTGCTGTAAGGGGGGGAAATTCGATAACCAAGAAAAAATCCAGGAGTAGATACTAGGGGATTGGTAATTGATTCTGTTTTGCCGGTTAATTCATGCGTTTGGGAAGAGTGGCTAATTGGGGGGACAGGTTTTCCTGCAGGGATGGATTGGAAATATTTTCTTATAAGATAAATGGTTTTTTGTTTATCGATATTTCCGGTTATGCAGATCACAGCATTGTTAGGACAATAATAAGTGGAGTGAAAATCAAGAACGTCTTTTAATGAAATATTTCTGATATCGGATTCTTCTCCGATAATCGGGTGATAATATATATAGTCAGAAAAAAGGAGTTTATCAAAGAGAAGAGTACTATTCTGGAAAAGGTTGCGCGATTTTTTTTGCTTAATCTCTTCGATTATTGCTTTTTTAGCCTGTTCTACCCTTGTATATGAAATAGAAAGAGAGTTCATTCTGTCCGCTTCCAGCCAAAGAACTGTAGCCATTTGATTGGACGATACTGTCTGGAAAAACATAGTTTTCTCTCTGTCCGTCCGGGCACTGAGTGTTCCTCCGATTCTTTGTATAAAACTGATATGTTGCATTCGACCCACATTTCTTGAACCCTGGAACATGAGATTCTCAAGAAGATATGAAAGGCCGGTTTTGCCTGGTTGCTCATTTATAGAGCCAACTTTATAAGCGACCATCACTGATACTACGGGCAACGAATAGTCTTCGGATAAAATAACATTTAGACCGTTTTCTAATTGAAAATATGTTACAGCGAAGGGGGAGTTTTTTATTTCCTGACCAGCAAATAAAAATCCATATAAAGCCAGATGTAAAAATGCAACAGTGACTAAGAACTTTTTATTTATCATATGGGTAAAACCAATATAGCCTGAACCATTCCTAAAAAATGTCGATATTGATGATAAAACAATTCATATCAAGATGTTGGATTAATTTATAGGAAATTCATGATGACCATTTCATTCAGAATGTTACCTCCATAAATAATCGACATTTTTTACTCTACGAGCGAGCCGATCTTACCGCAAATGCTTCGTTACAATGGATTTGCGGTGAATGTTCGCAGCTGCATCCATTGTGCCTTGCATCTAAGGCAACCTCGACTCGTGAATAATCCAGGATAGTATAACAGAAAAAAGTTTAAATTTAAAATGGGCCCTGATTTCAATGATTTAAGTTGTGCGTTTGATTATTACTATTGTTCTGTCGTCAAAAGGAGGTTCTTCCTGTGCAAAGCTCTCAAGTTCGTCAAAGATAGCACTTATAAGTTTTTGGGCAGGCAGATTTGAATGTTTTTTTAGGGCAGTACTAAGCCCTGATTCCTGAAATTCTTGGTTTTTGTTGTTTCTGCTTTCTGTGAAGCCATCAGTGTACATCAGGAGGATATCTCCCGGATCTAATTTTGTTTTTTTTAGGGAATAACTTAAATCAGGAAACATCCCCAAACAGAGGCCGGATATTTCCAGGCGGTGGACCGTACCCCTGCTGTCAAGAATAATGGGAGGATTGTGACCGGCATTGATATAATTTATTTCTCCTGTTTTGTGGTTGAGGTCGCAAAAACAAAAGGTTATGAAGCTGTTAATGGCTGAGCTTTTGTGGACAAAATTGTTAAGTTTAGCAGCCATTTCATTTAATAGATGTTCATTGTGGATTTCTGAGTGAAGGGAGGCGCGTAAGGAAGCCATCAGCAGTGAAGAACTCACGCCTTTGCCTGAAACATCGGCAATAGCAATTCCCATATGACTTGGGTTTATTGGAGTAAAGTCATAATAATCACCTCCGACCTGGGAGCAGGGAACATTAGTTCCGGCTATGTCGAAGTTATTGATCTTTGGGGGTTTTTGAGGAAGCAGGTCTTTCTGGATCTGAGCAGCCAATTGCAATTCTTTTTCCATTTTTTCTCTTTCAAGGTCTTTTTCATAAAGTTCTGCATTCTCAATTTTAACTGCAGCTAAATTGGATAGAAGAGTTAACAATCTCAAATCAGATTGAGAAAAAGGTGACCGGAGGGATATTCGGTCGCAATAAATTATACCCATGATCTTTTTGTTGTTCCATAAAGGAACACACATAGCTGAATGAATGTTTAAATTCAGAATACTTTGCTGGGATTTAAACCGTGTATCGTTTTGAGTGTCGGAGATTAAAATCGCTGAATTTTTTTCAATTGCAGTGTTTACAATACTTTGACTGACCTGGATTTTTTTATTGATCAGTTCTTTGCTATTTATCCTGACGACTTTAGCAATAAGTTGAGGAGGGTGTCCTTCATGCCGCAGGAGAATTCCTCTGTCCATCTTCAAATTTTCACCAATGATATCCATAATATATTCGAGAAGTTCATCAAGAGGTTTATGCAGGATCAAAGCTTTACTAACTTCATTGATAACGGAAAAATCCTGGTGTTGAGCTTTTAGCATTTCCAGATCAATGGATTTTCCGTCAGCTTGAATTGTCGTGCTCATGCTTGGTTTTTTTAGAATATCTTTTAGGTTTAATATAGTGTTGATATTAGCTGATGAGGAAGGGGAATCGGTTACTTCTACATTGGAATCAATTTTTAAGCCGAATACGATCCTGGTTGATCCAAGCAAAATTTCATCACCTTTTTTGAGGATGCTTTTTTTGGAGATTCTTTTTCCGTTGAGAAAAACTCCATTCTTACTGTTATTGTCTTGAATCAAAAAATCATTGCCCTCAGGTAGTATTAAAGCATGCTTTTTAGAGCAAAATTGGTCATCTAAAGGAATATCATTATCTGCAGAGCGGCCTAGAGAAGCAATTTTGTCCGGGAGTAAAAAGTGATAAACATCTCCTTTTTTCGGATAAATATATATTTTTGGCATTTTGTTCTTTTTTATAATTATAAGCTGGAAAAGGTAACAAGTTCAAGGTAATGATTTATCATTTGGGGAGGTTTCTTAATAATTGACGAAACTTCTTAATTTTATTCGGTTGAGAATACTCTTCAATAAGCGGCAAGACAAAATCTCTTATATCTTTTTTTAGGATATTATCAAGCAGTTCGATGGCATAGGCAATAGAGTGTTTGGTGCCGGTTTTAATGTTTTGATAGGCTTTTACAATATCTATATAGGGGTAATAAAGCCCTAGCAGTTTAAATATATTTATAAAAGATATAGAAAGATCTTTACGCATCTTTTCTCTTATTTCTATATTTTTTTTTGCCGGCCTTAACTCTTGGAGCTCGATGAATATACGGCAATATTTTTTTATCAACAAAAAAGTTTTCCTTTTTAAAACTCTAGTGCGGAAATGAATATTTGGATTTTCACTACGGATTTTATCTAGGGAATTAATGACTTCAGTGTCAAGGTCACTTCTCCTTTTTTCAAGTTCATTTAGCAAAATATCAACGGATTCTTTGGAATGAATATTGGCTAATACTTCAACCACTGCTTTTCGCTGTTTTAAATCTTTTTTGGAATCTCCCATGAGCTTGCCCATTGAACCTATGGCAGTTGGGCCGAATTTCTTAAGGGCTGATATGGAATCTCCTCGGGTCAATGGATTACCCAGCAGGTGTATTAAAGCAGGAATGAATTTTTTCTGCTTGAGTTTGGCAGCACTCTCAATCGCATACCTTGCAACTTCAGGGGAATCATCGTAGATGAGAGTTTCGAGTTTGTCTGCCATGGGAGAATCCGGATCCATCAGTCCAATAGCTTTAGCAAGTTCCATTTTTTCAATCTCCGCTTCCTTGCTTTTTTCCATAACTTTATCAGCATGGATTTTCATTACTTTTTGGTAGGCATCCAGAGACATGATCTCATTAATATCTGTTTTTAGAACATCTTTATCAAAATCTTCTTCGGATTCTGAGATTACTGAAGCCCCTTCCGCTCCAAACATATCTCCTATGGAAATAGCTTTTAATGTATCTGATTTTTGTGAGATGACCTGTTTTACTTCAGGGGAAAGTTTTTCATGCTGCAGCAGGTCAAAAACATGTAAAGCGTAAAGAACTGAGCTCCGGTTTTTGCTTTCCAAGGTATCGAAAATCAGTTTTGTATAATCAACATCAAGTTTTTCTGATACAGCTTTGTCTCCACTAACCCATTTTATTTTGATATTTTCTTTTACAGTGGAGACGTACTCCAAGCTTATTTTTAGATTAAGTATGACCCAGATGACGAGAAAAACAATAGAAAGAATACTGATGTAAGAAATACCCAGGTGAAAATAAGTTAAGACAAAAAGAAGGATAGCGCATATACCTTTAGCAAAACGGTTTAGGAACATATCAATAAATACTTTGGCTTTAAATTTAAGCTCAGGTGAAACCGGGATATAGAGAATTTCTCTTATTGATTGATTAAGGGATAAGGACAGGCTTTTTTCGCTGCCTTTGAGGAATATCGCCATTCCAAGTAAGGGGGCAGCAGCAATACCAATTGAGCCTATGAATAGGATCAAAGGAGATAGGAATAAAGTTATTTTGATCCCGAAGCGCTTGATAAGTTTACTTGTCATAAAGAGCTGAAGAAAAAAAGCAAAAAGCATCAGCAGCGAGTAAAAAAGTCCGTAAAAGGCTGTCATATTATCTTTTGACTCAAGAGTGTTCTCAAAAGTATCATTGACCATTGCGTTAAATTGAAAATCGATAGAGGTCGAGACGATCATGGAGACTGTGACTACTAAAGCAATAAGGACCAGGTAATGACTTTTTCTAACAGCGTGGAAACTGTCAATAAACCCAACCTTATGGGTGTTTGGAAACTCTTTTTTTGTTTTCTCAGGTTTATCATATTGGGGCAGTTTTTCAGCATAAGAAAAAATAGATTTAATTACAAAGATGCAAGCAATAAGCATTCCAAATGCAAAAAGCAGAAGGTGTGTTGAAATGACCTCAGCTAGCAATTTTACCAAAAGGCCTCCAAAAACACCTCCTAATAGGCCACCGCTGCCAAAAAAGCCGATTAACCGTCTGGCTTCCCGGGGATTGAATATTTCATTTACAGTAATCCAAAAATGAGTCATGAGAACGACTACAAGAATGTTTGCCCAGGGCCAATATACAAGGCGCAGCCAATTCCCAGTGCTGGGGAAAAACAGCCAGAATAACATACCTGTTAATATAAAAAAGACCAGACTTGATATTATTAAAAGCCGTTTTGATATCCTGACCTGAAATTTTGAATGCAGAACAACCACAAACCCAGTGAGTATGGCGGTTAATAAATATGCCGGCGGGAGCGCTTTTTCTCCGTATGCATCCAGCAATTCTGAATTACGCAAAGCTTTTATGATCATATATGGCGCTGTGATCAAAAAGAAGTAGGAAAAGAGCAGTAAGGTAATAGTTTCCTCGCCTTTTCTGATTTTTACAACTCGGGCTAGAAGATTGTAAAGCTTGTTTTCAAGCATGCTGGGTATTTAGGAAATTATTCTTTAGAGAAACTTTCTAATGCCGAATTTTCGTACTCGAATATTTCAAATACTTTAGTGAGCATGGTTATCTCGAAGACAACATGCAATTTTTTTGAAATTTGGGTCAGCTTCAATTTTCCGCCAATATCTTGGGTGGAAATAAAGCTGGCGAGGATTTCACCTACACCAAAACTGTCAATAAATTCTACTTTTTTAAGGTTCAACAGAATGCGTCTATTATCAGAATCAAGCTGTTCTTTTACTGTCTGATGGAGAGAAACATTGCCCATATCAGAACGCCTGATCTCTCCTTTGATGTCGAAAATCACAACATTGTCTTTTTTTCTTAGATTGATTTCCATTTTATCCCTATTTCTTTTATAGATTTATCAGAAGAAAAAACTAAAGTCAATGCTTTTTGATAGCTTTGACTTGCTAAGCAAGAGTATTTTTTTTAGAATGTATTAGAGGCAATAAGGATGAAAGTGCTGGATATAATGGGGAGAAAGAGAAAAAATGTTTTTGATTATATCCTGCCGGTATTATTCCTTCTCTTTCTTTTTGCTCAGTTGTGTTCTGCTGATATTAAGTGTGTTTGGAGCGGAGTAGATAAAATTGTTGCAGTGGGAGATATTCACGGTGATTACCATAATTTTGTACGTATCCTGAAAGGGACGGGTCTTGTAGATGAGAACCTAAATTGGATCGGTGGGAAAATACATTTAGTCCAAACAGGCGATGTAATGGATAGGGGGCCTGGTGCCAGAAAGGTTTTTGACCTTTTAATGAGATTGGAAAAAGAAGCGGAAAAAGCTGGAGGCAGAGTTCATGCTTTAATCGGGAACCACGAGTTTATGAATATTGTGGGAATTTCCTTTGATTATCCCGGTTATGTTACCCCGGAACAATTTGTTTCTTTTTTGCCTGATAAATATAGAGAGAAAAAAGAGCGAGAATTTAAAGAAAAAGCAAGTGAGAAAAATCAAAGCTCAAATGAAAATAATAGTTTAAATAAATACTGGGCTAAGCTGATCAGAAATGACCGGGCGGCGCAGCAAAAATATATAAATGCTTTTAATAATAAATACGGAAAATGGATCCTTAAGCGCAATACAGTGATTAAGATCAATGAAACTATTTTTGTCCATGGGGGTATCAGTATGGCATATTCTACTTGGAAACTTAAAGATATAAATATGCATGTGCGCAGAGAGCTCAAAGGATTAGAACCCTATAAACTTGTTTATGAAAGCGGAGGACCCCTGTGGTTCCGCGATCTAGCGCGAAAAGATGAAGATGTTTTTAAGCAAGATGTTGATAGTATCTTCACCAATCTCAAGAGTAAATCTATGGTCATAGCTCACACACCACGGACCGGGAGTATAGTGGTTTCAAAGGAGAATATGAGCCGGTTTCAAGGGAGAGTCTGGATAATAGATACGGGCATATCAGAATATTACGGAGGGCACCTGAGTGCTCTTATAATAGAGAATGATAATTTTATTGTGTGGGGGGAAGGGGATGAAAAATAGCTTTGTATATATTATTATTTTTTTAATAAGTTTAGGTTTTTTGCTTGGAGAGAGAAAAACCCCTGTGTCTGACCAGGGAAATTTGTTTCAAAAAGAAGTGGAAGATTATCTAAAAAAAGCAGAGATAATTAGGGTGGAAAAAGATAAAATCATGGGGAGAACAGCACTCTGGAAAGTAACTCTTTATAATGGGGATGTATCTCGGGAAGGATACTTCAAGTATATAGACCGTTCCCGGCCAAAAATTCCTACTGACAGTTTCAAATATGAAATTGCTGCTTATGAACTGTCAAAGCTTTTAGGTCTTGAAATAATTCCTCCGATCGTAGAAAGAGAGATAGAGGGAATAAAAGGCTCTCTCCAGATCGGGATAAAAGAATTTATCACAGAAAGCTACCGGAAAAGAAGCGGAGATATCCCACCTGATGCGGATAAATTTCACAGAACTATAGAAACAATAAGGATATTTGAGAACCTGGTTTATGATGAGTGTAATGACGAGAATGATATTTTTATCCAGAAAGAAGACTGGAAAGTATGGAGAGTAGACTTTACTGAAGCTTTTTCCCCTTCTCCGGAATTGATCTTGAACTGTGAGCTCACCTGTTGTTCCAGGAAATTGTACGAAAATCTTCAAAATATATCAGATGAGCTCATCAAAACCCGACTTTTTCTTTATTTGAATAAAAAGGAGATTAAAGCTCTTCTTGAACGCAAAAATATTGTCTTAAAGAAGATTACAAAATTGATCAAGGAGCGGGGAAAGGAGGCTGTTCTTTGGTAATAATAGTGCCCAAATTATAGGCAGAACAATGTAAGCATAATTAAATCAATTTATTAAAAAAGAAACTAATGATTTTTTAACAAGGTTATTCACAGGAATAGTGGAAAAATGTTCAGTTTAGAAAGAGATTGACATTGTTTTTTGTATTATGAATGATGGAGGGAAGGAGAAGGGATAATATGAATAATAGTTCAAGTCAGTATGGTTTTGTATATAAATTTTTTAAACTTTTTACTATTATCCATCCAGGTGAAGCTCTTACCACTTTGTTGTTGGCCTTAAATATATTCTTTTTGTTATTATCATCGTACATACTGAAAACGATTAGAGAAGGATTGATATTGGGGTTCAAAGGGCCGGTGGTTAAAAGCTATCTTTATGGCGTAATGGCAATTTTATTCATATTTGTGATTAAAATATTCAGTCGGTTGGCCTCTCGTGTTTCGCGTCATATTTTGATAACTTGGGTAACGATCTTTTTTATTTCAAATTTACTGCTTTTTTACATTGCTATTTTAGCTGGTTTGCCAGAAGCAACTTTTAGCATCATCTTTTATATCTGGGTGGGTATGTTTAATGTTATGGTTGTAGCTCAATTCTGGGCTTTTGCAAATGATATATATTCCACTGAAGCAGGAAAAAGATTGTTTCCTCTTATTATGTTTGGGGCTAATTTTGGTGCTTTCTCAGGAGGTATTATTTCAGGGTGGCTTATAAAACCGCTCGGTCTTTATCAGATGCTATTGACAGCGGGGGGAGTGCTGGGGATATGTATACTATTAACCTGGATCATCCACAAAAGAGGTGGCATATCTATCAGTAAAGCAAGAAATGATGATTCTGAGGAGCCGCTAGAGGAAAAGCCGTTGGAAAAGGGAGGCGGGTTTAAACTAATCTTTAAGAGTCGTTATTTGTTGTATATCGCTTTTTTTCTTTTACTGCTTAACCTTGTAAATTCAACCGGGGAATTTATTTTAGGGGAAGTATTCACACGGACTGCAGTGGATGCTATAAGAAATGGAATAGCAGGGGGTATGAGTAAGCCTGAGTTTATCAGCACATTATGGGCTGATTTTTACTCTATAGTAAATCTTGTTACTATGCTTATTACCTTGCTGCTTACTTCCCGGATTTTTAAATATTTCGGTATCAGAGGAGCTATTTTCTTTCTCCCGGTTATTGCTTTAGGGGGCTATATGATGGTGAGTTTCGGAGCAGCTTTAATGGTAATCAGAGTGGCAAAAATCATGGAAAACAGTACGGATTATTCGATTATGAATACCACAAGACAAGCTTTTTTCTTGATTACTCCCAGAGAAATAAAATATAAGGCCAAAACTGCTATTGATACTTTTTTCTGGAGGACTGGGGATGCTTTATCAACTATAATTGTTTTTGTAGGCACGACTTACCTGGCTTTTAATATGGAAAGTTTTGCAAAGTTTAATGTTGTGATAGCTGTGATATGGATCGGTCTTGGTGTTTTAATTGCCAAAGAACACAAAAAACTTTCTTCAAAAAAAGCATTAATACCTGAATAAAAAACAGGATAAGGAGATATGGGGATGAAGAATAAGATTTTTATTAATTTGATAGTTGCAAGTATGATTTTTTCTCTGCCCCTTACTGCCCAGTTTAATCCTGAGGAGTTGGCTAAAAGAGAAAAATGGGAAAAGTTTTTAGAAACAGCTGAAGTGGTTGCCCAGACTCAACAGAGCGGTCGCTTGGCGGTTACAAATCCTTGGACACTTACTCTTACTAAAGATGGAATAACCAGAAATGCGTTGTGGAAAAATCCGGAAGGAAGGATGAAGGGTTCTATTGAAGGCTGGAAGTGGGAGATTGCTGCTTACCGCCTGGATAAGTACCTGGGCTTAAACATGGTACCTCCTACAGTCGAACGCCGTTTCCGTGGTGACCGGGGTTCCTGCCAGGTTTGGGCCGATTATAAGATGAATCTCAGGACTAAAACCAATGAAAAAATTAAAACACCTTCCTATAAGGTCTATTATTGGAACCGGGCTACTTATTTACAGAGAGCCTTTGATAGCCTGATAGCTAATGAAGACCGGCATATGGGTAATATCTTGATTACTGAAGACTGGAGAATGATCCTCATAGACCATTCTCGTTCATTTCGTTCTTCAAAAAAACATACTAAAAGACTTGTATATGGACTCAAGGGAATCGATGGAAAAAAACCGATGAAGCAGCTTCCCCGGGAATTTGTCGATAGACTGAAATCTATGGATTTTGAACTTGTCAAAGGAATAGTTGGTGAGTACCTTAAAGAAAAAGAAATCCAGGCTATGCTTTTACGCCGCGACATTATCCTGAAAGAAATTGGGATATTGATAAAAGAAAGGGGAGAGGATAAGGTCCTCTATTAACCTGGACTATTCATAAAAAATGTCGATATGGATGATACTTCTTTTATAATCAGTATGTTGCATTGATTCTTTAAGTAACTCAATTTACAATTTTGTTCACAATATAATCTCTATTCATAATCGACATTTTTTACCCTTCGGGTGAGCCGATCTCACCGTATCTACTTCGTTACAGGGCATTCGCGGTAGAATCTACAGCTTTATACCCTGTGCCTCGTATCTACGGTAACCTCGACTCGTGAATAGTTCAGGCTGATCAGGCCTTTTTTATTATCTCCCGCTTTTCTAAAAAGTCTATAACGGTTCTTCCACTTTCATCAAGGTTCATCTTTCCAGTATCAATGACCAGCTCTGGATTAAACGGCTCCTCATAGGGAGCGGATATTCCGGTAAATTCCTGTATCTCTCCGGCCCGGGCTTTTTTATAGAGGCCTTTAGGGTCTCTCTCTTCAGCTATATCCAGGGGGACTTTAACGAATATCTCAACAAACTTACCATCTTTCAATAATCCCCGCGCTTGGTCCCGGTCTTTCCGGTAAGGGGAGATAAAAGCTGTCATCGCGATTAATCCGGCATCTGAAAAAAGCTTGGAGACTTCGCCTATGCGTCTTATGTTTTCTTCCCTGTCTTCCGGGGAAAAACCAAGGTTTTTATTAAGGCCGTGACGGATATTGTCTCCATCCAGAACCATACAAAGATGCCCCCTTTCGAACAGTTTTTCTTCTACGGCTAGAGCAAGGGTAGATTTTCCTGAACCGGATAATCCTGTAAACCAGAGCACAACGCCATTTTGCTGAAGAAGCCTTTCCCGATCCTGTTTAGTTATTGCGCCTTTATGCCAATAGATGTTAGTGGCTTTTTGTATTGTCATAATTGTTTTCTCCAATATTTAGTATGAATAATCCAGGTTAAATATTTTAGAAATTCACTTTTTCTGATTTTTATAATAATCAACCAAGATCTCAGCAACTTCTGGACGGCTGAATTCTTTAGGGAGCATCTGGCCATTTGCCAGAAGTTCTCTTACTTTTGTGCCGCTGATAAGAACCCGGTCTTCTTTGCTGTGAGGACATGTCTTCATCGAAGCCATGCCATCGCATTTATGGCACCAGAAAGTCCAGTCAATATTTAGTGGTTTAATATAAAGAGCGTCATTTTCTATTTCAGTAAAGATCTTTTGGGCATCAAATGGTCCGTAATAATCACCAACTCCGGCATGGTCACGGCCGATGATAAGATGGCTGCAACCGTAATTCTGGCGGAAAACTGCATGTAGAAGAGCTTCCCTTGGACCACCATAGCGCATTTCCATGGGATAGACCTTAAGTACGACTCTGTCTTTGGGATAATATTTCCGAATCAAAATCTCATAGCATTTCATGCGGATATCAGCGGGAATATCACCTGCTTTGAGCTTTCCCACCAAAGGATGAATGAGAATCCCGTCTGAGACTTCTAAAGCAATTTTTGTGCAATATTCGTGGCTTCTGTGTATCGGATTTCTGGTTTGAAAAGCTGCAACTGTGGACCAGCCTCGTTTTTTGAATATTTTGCGGGTTTCTTCAGGACGGCCGTAGTGTTTGCCATAGATTTTTGGGTAAGGTCCTTCACTGAGTGCTTTTAAGGGGCCACCCAGAAGAATTTCTTTCTGAGTGTAAACTTTTGCAACTCCTGGATGAGCCTCATCTTCTGTGAGAAACACTTTCCTGGATTCATTTTTTTTGTCATATGTGAATTTTTCCCGTATGGTCATAATTCCCATAGTCTCATCAGATTCGTCATCAACAAGGGCGACTTCTGATTCAAGCGGGAGAGATTCTGCCTGTTTTTTTGTAACAGAAAGGGTAATTGGAATAGGCCATAAAATGCCATTTGATAGCTGCATATTTTCAACTACATTTTCATAATCATCTTTTCCCATAAAGCCATTAAGAGGGCTAAAAGCACCGATAGCCATCATTATTAAATCAGATGTTTCCCGAGAAGAAAGGCGAATTTTTGGCAGCATATTTGACTTTTCCAAGTTTTGTTTGCGCTCTTCTCCTTTCAGAAGGAGAGGCCTTAATTCACCTCCATGAGGTGGAACAATTTGAGATGTCATTTATTACTCCTTTATTAATATTACAATCACAGTTACTGGATATGTCAAGCGCTGGAAATTATTTTATATATGGTTAGAACGTTTTGGTCGTTTTCACGTTTATAAGAAAATCCGTCCATAAGTTTCTTGGTAAGATAAACTCCCAGACCGCCCTTTTTTCCGGAATTCATAATATCTTCAATTTCAGGTTTTTTAACTTTAGTGGGATTAAAAGGAATTCCATCATCTTTTATTTCAAAATAAAATTTACTTTTTTCTTGCCAGATTTTTAAGTAGATAGAACCTTTTTTTCCGGGATAGGCATAACGAATGATATTAATGCAAATCTCTAAAAGGGAAAGTTCAATTATGTAAAATTCTTTTTCTGAAATCTCTGACAGCCGGATATTTTTTCTAATAAAAAATCTAATTTTATTAAGTTCAGATAAATCGCTCTTAACTATTATTTTTGTCATTTATCACTAATTTAATTTATTTTTATCATGCATATAAAAATAATTCAACTTTTTCTTAATCGCTAATCCGTTATGCTTCTTTACTCTGCGATTCAGACAGTAGGAGGCCTGGAGCTGGGTGAAGAACCTGAGGGCTCCTCTTCCTCAGGAAAACAAGGATTCACGGGGTTATTTCAGCTCTAGCAAGGATTATTTTTTTAAATTTCTATTTTTGATTGCTTTTTT
>JAUVXM010000105.1 GCA_030603565.1 Candidatus Aminicenantota bacterium | reverse complement strand
GAACACGATGATCTTGGTAGATACATCGATATTGATCGATTATTTTAAGGGCACTGAAAACAACGGGGTTGAGAAGTTTCATTTTATCCAAGAAAATGGGATTCCCTTTGGTATTAATAATCATATTTACTTAGAAGTTCTACAGGGTAGTAAGACTGAAAAGGACTTTAGGATCTTAAAAAAATACCTGGGTACACAAATATTCTATGAATTGAAAAATGACCGGGAATCATATGCAGAAGCAGCAAAAATGTATTTGAAATTGCGGCAAAAAGGAATAACAGTAAAAAGTACAATATACTGCCTCATCGCCAGGGTGGCAATTGAAAATGGCCTATTCTTGCTGCATAATGATACAGATTTTACCAGGATTAGTAAGCATTTTCCTCTGAAAATCTGGAGTATCGCATAATTGCAGAATAAACAAGGACACTTGCTTGAAATAGTTGACAGCAAGATGTTTACCTGGAACAATGGAACAATAAAACAATGATTCTTCATACAGGAGGGAGAAATGATGCTTAAATTTAAAGAGATGATTTTTCTAACTGTCTGCATATTTTTTCTAGTGACATTATTTCCTATTTCTGGGCAGGCAGATAACTCACAAGCGGATGATCACTGTACGGATATTATTGTCGGCAAGCTTGCCTCGGCAGATGGTTCTGTGATCACTTCTCACACCGGCTGTGCTGCTGAATGCCGAGTGCATTATGTCCCGGCCCAGACCTTTAAAAAAGGAGCTAAAGCTCCAGTGTACTATGGCATCCAGGATGTAAATAAACCTTTGCGTGATTATGGCAAAGTTCTGGGTTATATTCCCCAAGTGGAAAGCACATATGCTTATTTTCACTCAGGATATCCCCATATGAATGAACATGGGCTGGCTATTGGAGAAAGCACCCTCAGCCAGCGTGCTGAACTTAAAACTGATGTAACTATGGGCGGGAAACAGATCATGACCATTGAACAGGGCCAGTTGTTTGCCCTCCAACGCTGTAAGACTGCCCGTGAAGCTGTAAAATTGATCGGCTCTCTGGTTGAAAAATACGGTTTTCTTCCCTCATGCGGTCCGGAGTCTGAAGGCCTTTGTATTGCTGACTCGAACGAAGCCTGGGTGATGGAGGTTTTCAGTGTCGGGCCATTCTGGGATCCTGAAAGCGGCAAACCGGGGGCTATCTGGGCAGCGCAGAGAGTGCCGGATGACCATATCGCTGTTATCCCTAACTGGAGTATTATCAAGGAGATAGACTTGGATAACCCAGATTATTTTATGGCTTCCCCGAATTATATAACAGAGGCTGTGGAGCGGGGCTGGTATGACCCGGAAAGCGGGGAGCTTTTTATCTGGCAGGAAGTCTATTCTCCTCTGCCACGGGAATGGGCTATGGGGCGTTTCTGGCTGTTTTTTACTACCTATGCTCCAAATTTCAGGGAATGGCCCCAAAAAAAGTTAACCAATCCCTCCAGCAGTTATGATGCATATCATCAGTATATCGAGCCCATCTCCATCTACCCTTTTTCTGTTAAGCCGGAAAAAAAGCTTTCCGTCCAAGATGTTATAGCCTTCCAGCGCTCTGTTTTTGAAGGAACCATCTATGATATGACTTCTGATACGGACTGGCTGGTTCCGGATGGGAAAGGCGGCCTGAAAAAAAGCCCTCTGACCACTCCCTTTCCCACCAAAGATATGCGTGAGCTTCTGGATATAACCTGGCGGCGTCCTGTGTCAAGAGGCGGGTATGGGATGGTGGCTCAGATCCGCGGCTGGCTGCCGCCTCCCTTAAGAGGAGTTTACTGGTTTTATCTAGACAATCAATATGTCAGCACCTATGCGCCTATCTATTCAGGTGTGCAGGAGATCTCGCCTTTGTATAAAACATATGATCCGAATAAATTCAGCGAGGATTCAGCCCGTTGGGCGATTGATCTTGTAGATAACCTGCTCTATTTAAGGTGGCAGGAAGCAGTTAAAGACCTCAGAGCCGGGCGTGATCCGCTTGAGTCCGGATTTTTCAAAGAACAGGCGGATATTGATGCCAAAGCATTGGAACTGTATGAGAAGGATCCTGAACTTGCCCATAAATTTTTAACTGATTATACCCGTTCCTGCATGGAAAAGATTGTAAAGATGTATCGGGAACTGCGGGATTTGCTGATTACAAAATACACAAACAATAAGCTGGGTCTTTAGCGTTTTTTTTGTTACAATAGCCCTTCATTTTTTTTGAAGCGGTTTTTGCAATGAATGATGATAATGATCCCAATAATTTTAATCCCCGTGATAATTATGAATCCAGTAAACAAGCTGTTGGCTATATTCCCCGTAAAAAAGCCTATCAAGCTGATTACGACCGGGTAGGTTTTAAATCAGGGCTTGAGGTCCACCAACAGTTAAAAACAAAAAAGAAACTTTTCTGCAACTGTCCTGCCGGTCTTTATAACCCTAAAGATGAATATGATGCTGAAGTTATTCGCCACATGCGTCCGACTTTAAGCGAACTGGGAGAGTATGACGGGACTGCTCTTATGGAGTTTAAGACCCGTAAGCAAATAATCTATCGTATTAAAAATGAGACAGCATGTACTTATGACATAGATGACACTCCTCCATTTCCTCTTAATCAGGAGGCACTGGATATTGCCCTTGAGATTTCCTTGTTGTGCAAGCTGAATATTGTGGGTGAAGTCCACATTATTCGAAAACAGTATCTGGACGGAAGCATTCCAACCGGTTTTCAGCGCACTGCAATTCTGGGAATAGAAGGAGAAATACAACTAAGAAATAAAAAAGTAAAGCTAATCCAGCTCAGCATTGAAGAAGATTCCTGCCGTGAGATCTCCGATGTAGGACATGTTCGGATTTATCAGACAGATCGGCTGGGAATGCCCTTGATTGAAACTGTAACTTATCCTGATTTTACCAGCCCGGATGAAGTGAGGGAAGGGGCGGAATATATCCGCTTCCTCAATCGCAGCACAGGAAGGGTCAATATAGGCATCGGCTCCGGACGAGAGGATGTGAATGTAAGCTGCCGGGGCGGCTCCCGGGTAGAGATCAAAGGTGTTTCGCATAACAAGTGGATTCCGGAACTTACTCACAATGAAGTCTTTAGACAATGGGCCCTGCTTAAAATTCGGGATATGCTTGAGAAAAAAGTTAAAAACAAAAGTCTGTGGAAGATAAAGTCAAAACCTATTGAGCCGTCTGGATTGGATCTTACTTGGGCTCCGGTACAAGAGGCAAAAAATAAAAAATTCAAATTTGTTGTTATAAACTTACCTCATTTTCAAGGTATCCTATCCCATTTTACTCAGCCCGGTAAGATGTTTGCAGATGAATTGAGTGACAGATTAAAAGTTATAGCCTGTATTGAAAAGCCAAACATGTTGCATTCTGAGGAGTTAGAACCCAGGCTTTCTGTTGAGCAGAGGGAAAAAATCGGCAGGATGCTAAATTCCTTAAAAGGAGATGCTCAGATTCTTTTATGGGGGCCTGAGGAAGATATTCCCACAGCGATTGAGACCATAGAGGAAAGATGCGGCCTAGCTTTTGAAGGAGTGCCCCGGGAAAGCCGAAAATCATTTTTAGATGGGACGACAATATTTGAACGTGTTCTGCCGGGACCTGACCGTATGTATCCGGATACTGATTCATGCCCGATTCCGCTGGATGATGAATATATTGAAGCTATGAAGAATAAACTGCCGAAGGATGTGTGTGACCGTTACTCCCAATTACGGAAATGGGGCATTCCCTCTGATACTTATTATTACATTTTAAGGAACAATCTTGTCCCTATTCTGGAAAAGATCATTGATGACCTCGCAATTGATCCAAGATTTACAGGCACCTTGTTCGGCCATGTCTTAAAACATATTGAAGGCCGGAATTCTGCTTCTCCTGAGTTTTGTTATGAAAGAGTTTATAAGCTCTTAAAGTTCTTAAAAGAAAAAGGTATTAATAGAGAACTGGCTAAAAGTATGCTTCCTTTGATATATGAGAATCCTCGGATTGACTTTGATTCTGTGCTTTCAGCAGTAGGTTATATAAAAATTCCTGAAAAGAAAATACTTCGCAAGATTTCTTCTATACAGAGAGAAGCGGTAAAATTAGGCATTACTCAGGAGAAAGGAGCGCAGGAGCGGTGGATCATGGGCCAACTTCGGGAGGTCGCGCTGGGGAGCGTATCCATGGAAGCATTGAATATTAATGTAAAAAAACATATTCTAGAGGAATATTCACGAGAGAAAGATCATGACTGATGATAGTTTTCAAGGTTATCAAGGCCGGGCTCTGGCTGCCTTAAAAAAGCATAGTGTCCGTGTATGGGGAAAAGTAAGGGCCGATACTACCCGGGGAGTATTTGAAGGAACGATTTTACCACGGTCTGAGAGTGATGATGACCAGCATATCGTCTTAAAGATCGCAACCGGGTATAACATCGGGGTAAATATTGACACTATCAAAGATATGCAGGAATCAGGTTATAAAAAGGCCAATTATCAAATACCGGAGAAAGAATTTCCCTATTCCGATGACAAGCCTAATATAAAACTTTTCGGTACAGGCGGTACCATCGCCTCCCGCCTGGATTACCGGACCGGGGCTGTGATCCCGGCTTTTTCTCCCGGGGAGCTTTATGGAGCAGTGCCTGAACTGGCAGATATTTGTAATATAACGACTGAAAAGCTTTTTGGGGTTTTTAGTGAAAATATGGGACCTAAAGAATATAAGATCCTGGCAGAAGCGATCGGTAAAGAGATAAAAAATGGCATAGACGGGGTAATAATCGGACACGGAACAGATACCCTTCATCATACTGCTGCCGCCTTGACCTTTATGATCCAAGACCAGCCTATTCCAATTATCCTGGTAGGTTCCCAGCGCTCATCTGACCGCCCAAGTTCAGATGCGGCTTTGAATCTTATGCATGCATCCTATGCAGCTGGGCATTCGGATATTGCTGAGACTATGATATGCATGTTCGGACCTACATCTGATGAATATGGTTTTCTTCACCGGGGCACCCGCGTGAGAAAAATGCATTCCTCATATCGGTCTGCTTTTAGGACGATAGGGGATATTCCTCTGGCTAAAGTCACCCGGGACAGCGTGGAGCTTATAAAGAGCTCTTATAAGCCCCGTCGAAAGGATAAAAAAGTGACTATCCTTCCTTATTTTGAAGAGAAAGTTTCTATCGTATACTATTATCCGAATATGCGCCCTGATATTATTGACTCTCTGGTAGATAATGGCTACAGAGGGATTGTTATTGCTGGGACCGGTCTGGGGCATGTAAACAAACCGCTTTATCCTGCCCTTGAAAGGGCGTCGGAAAAGGGAGTTGCAGTTTATATGACAGTCCAGACTCTGTGGGGCTATGTCCATATGTATGTATATGAGACAGGCCGGGACATGATGGACCTTGGGGTAATTCCGGCTGAGAATATGCTGCCTGAAGTAGCTTATATTAAGCTGGGCTGGGCGCTGGGGCAGACAGATGACCTGGATAAGGTAAAAGAGATTATGCTGTTACCTATAAATGATGAGATAACTGAGCGGGAACCTTATAACGGCTATTTAATATATCAGGGGGGCGTACCTGAAGTTGAGGAGTTTATAAAAAAATTCCATAAATAATACCTGCAGCAAAAAAAAACGGGACATCCTGTTTTTTAGAGGATGCCCCGTTCCTATTTCTGTTTGTATATTTAAATTTAACTGTTCAGGATCTTCTCAACTTCTTCTTTGTCGACTTCTGTAATATAGGGAATACCACTGATATAGGCTGCTTCTTTGGTTAGGCAAGCTATGTCGTTGCGAGTGATGTAGCTGAGGTTGAATTTTCTGCATCCAGCCATGAACTGTCTGAGTCCCTGGCTGAGTCTTGAAAAGTATCCATGAACTCCTAAGGCTCCTGTGGGGAGGTTATCAAACCGGTCGCCCAGTTGTTTCTTAAGTTTGGGAGCTGTTACAAAAATTTCTTCTCTGGAATTTCCAAAGCGTTCTACATAAACAGGGATCTGGTTTTCACCTATTCTTTTGCCGATGGTTTTTCCTACCATAGCAGCAGCAAGCGGTGCGCGGGCCATGCCAATAGCCTTGACATAAGGCGCTCCTAAAGCGAGTGCTTTGTAGATCTGGTCTTCAAAGGCGATTCCTCCAGCAAAAGCTATATCAGGAACGAATTCGCCTTTTTCATCAAGCTTTTTGCAGTACTGATAAGTCAATGACCACAGCTCTACACCGGGGACTCCCCATTCATTCATCATGCGCCAGGGGCTCATGCCGGTCCCACCGCCTGCACCGTCAACTGTAAGCAGGTCGAGTTTGGCTTTTGAGGCAAATTTTACTGCCCTCGCCAGATCAACAGGCCGGTAAGCACCGGTTTTTAAGAATATGTATTTGGCTCCTGCTTTTCTGAGTTCTTCAACTCTCTGCATAAAAGTTTCTTCTTCGACCATTCCCAGGCGGGAGTGTCTTTCGAATTCTTTGAAACTTCCTTTTTCAAAAGCTTTGATTGTATCCGGGTCTTCCGGGTCGGGTAGGACAATATATCCTCTGCGCTTTAATTCCTGAGCCTTAGAGAGCTTTTTGATCTTTACCTCTCCGCCAATATCTTTGGCTCCCTGGCCCCATTTTAATTCAACTGTTTCGACTCCAAGTTTTTCAATGGCGTATTCCTGTGTTCCCAGACGAGTGTCTTCGACGTTAGCTTGAACTACAAATGTTCCATATCCATCCTGCCAGTCGCGGTAAAGCTTAACCCGGTTTTCCATATCCGCGGAACGGATGACCCTGCCGTTTTTGATCTCTGATGCTTCATCCATCCCGCAGACATTTTCTCCTACAGTCAGAATAATGCCTGAAATGGCAGCTCCCCCGGCAAGTCCTTCCCAATTTTGCTTTGCTACATTTGTTGAGCCCATGCCGGGAATAACAAAGGGAGCTTTTAATTTAATGCCCTTGTCATGACCGATGGCGGTTTCAATATTGACTTTTGGAAAGGTAGCTTTATCACTGTCTGCTTCCACACCGTGGGCACCGGCTGCAGTTCCCATAATGTTGAAGTCAGACAGGTCTACGGGGTATTCTTTTTCTGATGCTGAGGTAATGATGCCGAATGGTTGGGGATAGAGGACTTCATGTCCACGATAGGCTGACTTTCCGATCTCGCACATGCCGATACAGCCATCTACACAGGTTACACACATGCCGCTGAAAGGGCTGATCGAATCTTCGGTTCTGTTTTTTGTCAGAGTAGCGGCGCTCCGATTGAGTTTTGTATAAGACATTATATTCCTCCTAAATTTTTCTTCTGTTTATATATATTAAGCAGTATTCTGAACATTGTTTTCTTTTATTTCTCCTGTGCTTTACTTTCCGGTTCTTTCCTGACACAGGTCCCACAGCGGCCGGCGTCATACATCCAGCACTGCAGCTCATCATAGACATCTAAACAAGTAGGGTCCATAGTCAGACAAGCATTACAGATATCAGTATCCGGATCAGGCCCTTGACAGCGCAGCTGGCAGGCAGGGCAAATATACATACACGCACCGCATAGGCGGCAAACATCTGATTTGATATCAAAAGGGGTTGAGATTTTCTTTTTATATCCGCGGTTTTGAAATCCGATAGCTTTCGCATCCATTTGTTCTGCGCACATGCGTACACAAAGTCCACAAAGAATGCATTCTTCGTTGCGGATTTTGAATCTCTGCTGCTTAACACCGAATTTTGAAGCTAAATCTTGAATGATCTTGGAGTTAGGTGCTACTGATAACATAAGCTCGATCATCATTTTCCTGGCTTCTAAAACTCTTTTGGTGTCAGTATGGACAACTAATCCTTCCTCTGCCGGGTAGGTGCAGGAAGAGACAAGTTTTGTTCTAGGTGCCTCTCCTATTTCTACCAAGCAAAGCCGGCATCCTCCGTATACACTCAGGCCTTCGTTGTAACAAAGAGTCGGTATTTCAAGGCCATAAAATTTAGCCACTTCTAAGATTGTCTGGCCTTCTTCGGCTCTGACTTCCAATCCATTTAATATAAAATTAATCATTTTCTATACTTCCAATTAGCTATGCCTGAATTTTTTCTAAAAATGAAAAATATTGATTTACTTTTTCTGATTTTATCTCTTTTGCTGCAAATATAGGATGAGTGCCAAGTGTGTCTCGAATTTTTTGGTCAACCTTACACTTCCAACATTCATAATTATTGGAGCAGACTTTATAAGACAGCATACCCATTAGCGCGTATCTACATATATGTTCACTTCCAAGCGACTCACGAAATCTTTGTACCACGTCAAATTCCATTTCAATAGCACCTGTAGGACAAACATAAGAGCAGGCTCCACAGCCAATACATACATCCGAGGCCAAGTGAAAAGGAGTATCCACTTTCAAATTTTTCCCTCGATTTACAAATCCAATTGCACCTATTCCAACTATTTCATTGCAAACACGAACACATAGACCACAGAGAATACAGTCTTTGTTCTTAGGTTTGAAGCGAGGTTTTTTAATGCCCATTTTATTAGCCAAATCCCGGACTACCTTTACGTCCGGGCATCTTGCCAATAGAAATTCAGCAATCATTTTTCGCCTTTTTAGGATTCTATCGGAATTTGTTAGAACCTTCATGCCTTCCTCAACTGGGAAGGAACAGGCAGCTACGATACGGTTTTCCTTTTCCTTAATTATTTCAACAACACAGAGCCTGCAAGCACCGTAAGGTGCAAGTCCTTCATGATTACAAAGTGTAGGAATTTCTATACCAAGTTTTTCTGATGCTTTAAGTATTGTTGTTCCCTGTTTAACAGTAACTTTTTGATTGTTAATTATAAGAGTTATCACTCTTCCTCACTTTATGATTATTGAATCGAATTTGCAGACTTCATAACATGCTCCACACTTAATGCATTTTTCTTGGTCTATTTTATGCGGTTTCTTTTTTTCGCCGGTAATAGCTTCAGTTGGACAAGCTCTCACACATACGCCACATCCAGTGCATTTTTCAGCATCAATTGAGTATGAAATCAAATCAATGCATACACCTGCTGGACATCTTTTGTTTCTGATGTGTTCCTCATATTCATTTCTAAAATATTTTATAGTTGATAAGACAGGATTACCTGCAGTTTGACCAAGCCCACATAAGGATGTCTCCTTAACTGTTAGAGCTATCTCTTCCAGCAGTTCAATATCGCCTTCTTCTCCTTTGCCTTTAGAAATATTGGTTAATATTTCTCGCAATTTTTCTGTCCCTTCCCGGCAGGGAACACACTTACCGCAAGATTCGTCTTCAAGAAAGCCAAGAAAATATTTAGCTATATCTATCATGCAAGTATTTTCATCCATTACAATCATGCCGCCTGAGCCCATCATAGATCCCACTTCTGTCAATCTCTCATAATCAACAGGTAAGTCTATTAGACTCTCTGGGATACAACCTCCTGAAGGACCACCTGTCTGAACAGCCTTTAATTTTTTGTTATTGGGAATTCCACCGCCAATATCATATATAATCTCTTTCAGGGTAATACCCATAGGTACTTCCACTAATCCTGTATTATTTACTTTTCCAACTAAAGAAAATACTTTCGTCCCTTTACTCTTCTCTGTTCCAATTTTTGAGAACTCATCTGCACCTTTTTTAATAATTACTGGAATATTTGCCCAAGTTTCAACGTTGTTGATGTTGGTTGGTTTTCCCCACAAACCTTTCACAGCAGGGAAGGGGGGTCTTTGCTTTGGCTCGCCTACTTTTCCTTCGATAGAGGAAATGAGGGCTGTTTCTTCGCCACAAACAAAAGCTCCTGCACCCCTGCAAATATGGATTCGAAAATTAAATCCTCTTCCGAGAATATTTTTCCCAACAAGCCCCAAATTTTTGGCTTGGGAGATTGCTAAAGAGACATGTTTAACAGCTAAAGGATATTCACCTCGGACATAAAAATAACCTTCCTCTGCTCCTATGGCATAGGCTCCTATTATCATCCCTTCCAGAATGCGGTGGGGATTTCCTTCTAATAAACTGCGGTCCATATAGGCTCCAGG
>JAUVXM010000119.1 GCA_030603565.1 Candidatus Aminicenantota bacterium | reverse complement strand
ATTTTAATCACCATTTTTTTACCATTCAGGCGAGTCGATCTCTATGCATCTGCTTCGTTACAGGGTACTTGCGGTGAAGGACCACAGCTTCGCACCCTGTGCCTTGCATCTGCAGCAACCTCGACTCGTGAATAATCCAGGGTAGATGATTAAACCGGCTTATTTATTGATAAGTGTTAGTTGAGCCTTGCTGGATTTAGCTATTAGGGTTCCTTCCTGAGAATATGCTTTAACCTGCCAAAAATATTTGACTCCGGGAGTCATTTGAGCATATACCTCATCAGGAAGGGAAATAGAATTTTCAGAGGTAGTTTCTTCCCAGACGAGCTGGTTGTCATAAATTGAAATATTATATTCTATATTTTCGCCCATGCTTTTCCATTTTAAGTGATTGGGGGCAGTATCTGAAATAATGGCAATGGATCTTCCTCTTACTGCATTGCTATCAAGGGAAAATTGGGAGGAGGGTGTCTTTATATTTGGCAAAATATTAAAAATCACTATGAGGAGCAAAGCAGTGGAAAGAGTGGCTGCCGCCCACTGCCTGGGAGTAAGGAAGGTAGCTATACGTTTAAAAAAAAGCTCTTTTTTTGATTTATTCTTTAAATCCAAGTCATGAAAGAAGAGATCAGGTGTATTTTTTATGATTGAAATAAACTCTTCTCTGTCTTTCAATTTTTTAAAGCAAGAGGGACAGTTGAAATAATGTTGCTCGAACTCCTCCTCTTTTTCTTTATTGAGATTGTTTAATAAGTAGTCATCGATCAATTTTTCATACTTGTGTTTTCTCATCATCTTTGCCCCATATTTAAAGTTCATTACTTTAGTCGTAATAGCAGTAGAAATTTGGAAAAAATCATTTTTTTATCATTTTTTTTAGAAGTTTTCTGGCATAGTTAGCACGTTCACTTACTCGGCGGGGAGCAATTCCGATTATTTCCGCTACTTCTTGCCGCGTAAGTCCCTTATAATAGTAAAGATAAATAATTTCTCTATATTTAGGCTTAAGATTTTCCAGATATTTTGCGACAAACTTGTTCCTTTCCTTGTTTTCCATATGTTCGTAAGGATCAGGGAAGGAAGACGGTTCCGGGGCGTATTGTAAGACTTTATTTTTTCCCCTAATAAAATCAACTATTCTACGGCTGGTAATCGTGTAGATAAAGGTGCCGATACTAGAATCCCCCCTGAATTTACCGTCTTTTATTTTTTCAAGGGTGTTGACCAGTATTTCATTGACTACATCTTCCCAATCAGGAACGTGTGTTCCTAGTGATTTTCTGACTCGAAAGCTCACTACAGGACGGTACTTTTTGACAATTTCATTTAACTCGGATTGCGAAAATTTATTTTTCATTTTTATTTATTTTTAGCTATTTGCTGTTTGTAATTTACAATTCATTCAGGGCATTAAAGTTTGTTTTTGTAAGTATCAGGGTCGACCAGTATTTCGCGCGCTTTGCTTCCTTTGGAGGGGCCTACAATGCCTTCAGCTTCCATCTGGTCAATAATTCGGGCGGCTCTGGCATATCCTAATTTAAGCTTCCTCTGTAAATATGAGGCTGAGGCCTGCCCGGTTAGGAGGATCAGCTCTGCCGCTTTTTCAAAAAGAGCGTCTTTTTCGCTGCTCTCATCTATTGCTTTGCCTGAGGGGCTTTTAAGGACCTTAATTATGTTTTTATCATAAGTTGGTTTGCCCTGGTCTTTTACGAAGTTAAGTACCCGGGTGACTTCAGAGAGGGAGATGAAAGAGTTATGCAGCCTGATGATCCTGGGGAAGTTAGGAGGCATAAAAAGCATATCGCCATTTCCCAGTAATTTTTCAGCTCCGTTTGCATCAATAATTACTCGCGAGTCGGTTTTTGATGGCACCCGCAAAGCAATTCTGCTGGAAAAATTATTTTTGATATAACCGGTAATAACATCTGCAGAAGGACGCTGGGTAGCCATGACAAGATGGATACCAACGGCACGCGCTAACTGAGCCAACCGGGCTATACAGTATTCCACTTCCTTTGCTCCTGCCATCATCAGTTCCGAAAGCTCATCAATTATGATAACTATGTAGGGAAGGGGCTTGAGTTTTTCTTTTTCTTCTTCAGAAAGAGATTTGCTGTTTTTAGTTAATATTTTTTTAACTTCCCTGTTATATTGGTCGATATTTCTGACTTTTAAATAACCCAGTGTCTGATATCGTTCTTCCATTTTATTTATAGCATCAAGCAGGATGCCTTCAGCCTTTTGTGGATTCTTTACAACCGGGCATAAAAGATGAGGCATTCCTTCGTATAGAGAAAATTCTATTCTTTTCGGGTCAATTAGGATTATTTTCACCTCATCCGGTGTCGCTTTATAGAGGATGCTGGCGATAATTGTATTAAGAGCAACACTTTTTCCAGTACCTGTAGCTCCGGCGATTAGGAGGTGAGGCATAATGGAAAGATCTGTAATATACGGCTCTCCATGTATGGATTTCCCGAGAGCTATGGTCAGTTTGGAAGGGGATTTTAAAAATTTATCAGTCTGGATTATATCTCTGATCTTGATTATCTCTCTTTTGTTATTGGGAATTTCGATTCCGAGAGATGACTTTCCCGGGATTCTTTGGATCCTGACGGCTTGTGCTCCTAAGGCAAGAGACAGGTCTTCGGAAAGGTTGACTACCTGGCTGACCTTTATATGTGGATGGGGGTAATACTCATATGTGGTTACGATGGGTCCGGGATGGTATTCTTTGACTTCTCCTTCGACCTGAAATTGAAGAAATTTATCTTCTATTATTCGTTTTTTTTCAAACAGTTCATTTTTGTCGATTTTTTCTGTTTCTTTGCCCGGGTCTAATAAAGATAACGGTGGGAAGATGTAACCATCTTGCTCCATTTCTGGGAACAGAACGTTTTCCCCCAAGGCGGGCTGAGGAATTTTAGCTTGAGCGGGTTCTTTTCTTATTTTAATATTTCTTCGGGAGATAGGCTTTTCAGCTTTTTGTTTTGTATCTGAGTATTTTTCGGTTACTTTTTTCCTCATCTTTTCCTTGTGCTTTTTAATGCGATAGTGGGTGATTCGGATTCTTACTTCTTTAAAAAGGAAATTAATAAGCCTAATAATAAAATAAAAAACACTACGAATGGAAATATGAGTTGAAAAGATTATGAAGGTGATAAGAGCACTGAAAAGGACAAACAAACTCCCGGTGTGATTAAAGTAGGGTAATAGAAAGGAGGCTGTAAGACTTCCCGTTAGTCCTCCGGCTTGCATATCTGCCCAGGGTACTTCAGGAAAAAATATACAGAAAAGAGAGCTTAGGATAATAAGAAGCAGGGCTGTCCCGGCAAGCTGTTTAAGTGCGGGTCTTTCTTTATCCGGCAAGAAGGACCGAATTCCAAAGTAGAGAAATGCCAGGGGCAGAATGAATGATGCAAAGCCAAAAAGTTGGAGAAGCACTTCTGATAATGAGGCGCCTGCTTTTCCTAAATAATTATGAACTTTATGTTTGGAAGTGGATACGGAAGCCCATGATGGATCTGTGGAACTATAGCTTATTAAGCTTAATAAGAGAAAAATGGCGATCAAAATATAGATTACGCCCTTGACTTCTGATGACCAAGCGCGGTTTTTTGGGTTGGTTTTTTTTGCGCGGTTTTTTGTTTGCTTGGATTTTCTTTTTTTCATTAAAAAAAATTATAACATATTTTAGCCCTTAGCTTATAGTAATAAATTGGAGGGGAACTCCAGTTATTGAAGTTGGTTGAAAAGTTTGACGAATTGTTTTAGGGTGACCTGTTCCGGCCTGAGGTTGCCGTCTATTTCAGTAATTTTTAATGCCTGTTCGATGAGGATCTGGGGAAAATTCAGAGCTTTCAGATTATTTGACAGCTTTTTTCGCCTTTGCCCGAAGGAAGTGTTTAAGAAAGACTTGAAACGGTTCTCGTCTTTAAGGACGAAAATAGGAGTCTCTCTTTTAATTAGAGAAATAAAAGAGGAATATACCTGGGGAGGGGGCTGAAAAGAGCCGGGAGCGATCGTGAAATTTATTGTAGTAAGAAAAAAGTTATAAAAAAGGATAGAAACCGGAGCATATTTTTTAGAACCGGGGCGAGCACATACTCGTTCAGCCACTTCTTTTTGCAGGAGAAAGTGGCATTCCGACAGGTTGCTTTTTTCAGCAAATGCTTTGAATAAAATCTCGGAAGAAAGGGAATAAGGCAGATTACCTACCAGCTTGAATTTTTGGCCTTTAACAAACCGGCTTAGGTCGATGGAGAGGAAATCCTCATTTAGAATGGTTAAATTTGGAGATTTTTGTTTTTGCAGGGAAACGATTAAGGATTTGTCTTTCTCGATTGCTATTACTTCGCCTGCGTTTTTTACTAAAAGGGAAGTCAGGGCACCGCGTCCTGCGCCAATTTCTATGATAAAGTCATCTTTTCCGGGATTGATGCAGCGTCCTATCTTTTCTATAACGCGCCGATTGTGGAGAAAATGCTGTCCTAGAGCGTGCCTGCGGCTCTTCCTTTTAATGCTCCTAACAGTTTACTCCTAATTGCCTTTACATTTCACAGTCTTGCGGTGGAGGAGGTTAGAGACTGAAGAAATAGATCAAACTGATTCCGTATTCATTGCCGCTTAGATTCGTTTTGATGTCGTTTTCTGTTTTCTTAGCCATATGGAGCTTGAAATAGACCTTTACAGCGATGGATTTGATTATTTGCAAATGTGTTCCCAATAGAAGGTTATAGCCGAGCAATGATCCGGTTGTTTCTGTGATTGCAAAGGTCTCCGGATATTCTTCTTTATAGTTATAATAATCCCCTCCGATTCCTGCGAAAGGAGAGAATTTTCCGAAATGGGGCGAGTAAAATATAGTTAATGAAAGCGGCATCATTGAGAACTTGATTTCTTCATCGGTATAGGAGGTGCTGCCTTTAGCGGCCACATAATTAAAATCCAAAGCTATTCCTAGATCTTCTTTAGGGCTTAATGGATAGAGGAAGCTTAATCCTCCTCCCAGGGAGAACATATTTGACCCATATAGATCCTGAAAGTCTGCATCGTGAGGGAAATAGAGGCCGCTGTTGATAGAAATTCCGAGCTTTCGATTGCTGGCTAACCGTTCCTTTTCCATAACTTTTTTAATTTCAGGCCGGCTGGGAGTTTCTTCAACTTTGCCAGCAGGTTTTTCTGCTTCTTGTTTTTCCTTTTTCTCTTTTTTGTCTAGCCCTGTCTCAGGTTTTTCTTCCTTTTTTTCTTCTATGGATGGTTCAATTTTGAAATATATAAAGATCCCGTCCTCTTTCTCTTCAATAGAATAGGAAGGAATATTTTCTTCCAGGTCAAAAACAATCCTGGTTACATCAGGCTGGTTTTTTGCGGTTCTAACCCGTTGAACACCGGAAAAATTGATTTCAATTTCAGGCTCACAGGTATAACTATTAACCTGCAATAAATCGATAACTAAACGGTTGGGGTTGAAAAGAGTGAAGCTTTCATAGTTTGAGATAGGATTGATCACTAATTTTACTTCTAACTGGTTTTCTGTTTTATTTATGATAATTTCAGACAGTTCATAATCGGTTGGGGCTTGAGCTGAGATTATGGCAGGAAAAAGCGTAAGAGCAATTGTTAAGCAAATACAAATATTTTTCTTCTTCAATTTATCCTCCTCAGAAGGGTCAAGATAGTTTCTGTTTGTACGGTTAACAGAAATGAAGTCTTTTTATAATTGAAATGTTGATATTTGTCAACATAAGGGGAGCACAAAAAGTATTTAACTCAGTTGCAGCCTGAATTGTATATTTGACAAAAATGTGTTTTGTTGTTATCTTTTTTCATTTAAAATTAATGGAGGAAGCAGATGAAAAAGATTAGCTGTGGAATATTGGTTTCATTATTAGTTGTTATGCTTCTAAGTAGTTATTCTTACTCTGATATTACAAAAGTATCTAATACTTCTGAGCAAGCTGAGCTACCTTTTATTCATATTATGAAAAACGGAGACATCATGGTGCTTTACAGCGAAGGGCACCATTATAATAGTAATGCTACTTTAATGTATCGTATATATGACAAAGGAATAGAGACCTGGCGTGCAGAAAAGAAAGTAGTAAACAAGCTTCATTCAGCCGCCTATGGCCAGGTTGCCGAAGATGAAGATGGAAACCTCCATTTAGTTTATATGGACGGAAATGCTAGTTCCAATCGTGATATTTACTATATTAAATATGATATTGAAAATGAAGAATGGGGTTCTCGCCATCTTGTTTATGAAAGCACGGGAGTAAACTCTTCCTGGGCAAGGATTGCAATTGAAGATGGAAAAATCTATATAGTCTGGTGCCATAATTATAGTACCAGCGGCTGGATCATGGATGTTTGTATGATCGTAAATGATATCAATGGCACTTGGCCGGTTGACAAACAATCTAGAAAAACTATTTCAGATAACCCTGAGTCCACTTCGATTCACCCATGTTTTGCTCTACGCAATAAAAATATCTACTGTGTCTGGATGGATGATGAGCATCATACAAATCAGTGGAATATAAATTACAGCCAGGGTATATATAATGAAAATAAGGATGATTGGGACTGGACGAGTGCTGAGAGGATTTCCCCTTCTGATGCAAGTCAATATTATCCTTCTATTGTTTTGGATGACGAAGATAATATCCATGTGTTTTATTCAAACAAGCAAAATCCAGTTTGGCATATAAAGCGGACCGGCAATAAGTGGGGGAACCCTAAGAGTATCAGTACTGGAAACACTTCTCAAACTGTTTTTTCTTTTTCACGCTATAGCAAGGGCCTATTGCATACAGTTGTGAGACAGAGTATTGCTGGTAGTGATGAAGGAGTATTTTATTTGCGCGGACTTCCGGATGGGAAATTTTCGGACCCGGTTCTGATTTCAGAAGCAGGATTTCCCGAATTCCCGGGAGTGGATATTGATAGCGAGGGAAATGCACAGGTTGTTTGGAGCTCAGGAAGCGAAGTCCGTCCGAGAAATGTTTATTATGCTGAGGTCGAACTCCCAGGGTCAGCACCAGAGGCTGTAATAACCACATCTCAGGTCGGAGGTCTTGTTCCTTTTGAAATTGAATTTGATGCCTCTCAATCAAGTGATAAAAATGGCAATATAACCGATTACAGATGGAGTTTTGGAGACGGCACCAATGCCTCTGGAAAGAAAATATCCCATACATTTACGGAATTAGGGACTTATATTGTAACTCTTGCTGTAATTGACAATGATATGCGAATAGGGACTGCTCAGGTCGAGATCACGGCTTCGACAGGAAAACCGGTTGCCATTATCAATACTTCAGCCACTACTGGCATGAATCCTTTAACTGTCGTTTTTGATGGCTCTGATTCATCTGATTTTGATGGAAATATAGTTACATACACTTGGGATTTCGGAGATGGAGAATCGGCTCAAGGTGTAAATGTTACCCATATTTATCCTACAGGCGGGACATATACTGTTACCTTGACTGTAAAGGATAATGATGACAAAACCGGAGAAGCTGATATAGACATTATTGTGTACCAGAAACCATCGGCTTCTTTTACTACCTATCCAGGGATCGGAATTGCTCCGCTTGAGGTCAATTTTGATGCCAGTAATTCTTTCGATGTGGATGGCAGCATCCAAACATATAAATGGGATTTCGGGGATGGCATGACAGCTCTTTCTGAAAAGGTAACTCATACTTATTCAACTGTCGGTACTTTTCTTGTTGTGCTGACAGTTGAAGATAATGATGTTATCACTGATACTGCCACAACAGAAATCCGTGTTCTGGAAAAACCTTTGGCACCGCAAAATGTATCCGTGGAAAGACTTGTCAACAAAACATTCTTTTTTGCTGATTATATAAACAAGATATCATGGCAGGAAAATTCTGAAAATTCAGGACTGTTTACTATTGCACAGTACCGAATCTATCGAAAAAAAGCCAATGAAGATGATAGCCAGTTTGCTTTGCTTAGTGAAGTCTCTGCAGGTGAGTTTTCCTTCGAGGATCGGGAATTTACTGATATCCAGGAAGCGGCCGGGTATGTTTATGCGATAACCGCGGTAGACAGCCAGGGGAATGAAAGTGAATATTCTTCTTACTGAACCAGCATTAGTTCTTTATTTAACCTGACCTATTCATAAAAAAATGGCGATGTTTTTATTATTATTTTCTTTTCAATGATATGCAAGATTTTTTCAAGAATGATTATTGAAACTTTTTTCTTGTTTTTATTTTTAATTTTAATCGCCATTTTTTTACTCTC
>JAUVXM010000143.1 GCA_030603565.1 Candidatus Aminicenantota bacterium | reverse complement strand
ATTTTAATCGCCATTTTTTTACCATTCAGGCGAGCCGATCTCACCACATCTGCTTCGTTACAGGGCACTTGCGGTGAAGGACCACAGCTGCGTACCCTGTGCCTCGCATCTGCAGCAACCTCGACTTGTGAATAGTCCAGGTTAGATAAAGCAAAAAATGAAAGGAATATGAAAAATTTAAAAAATATTTTTATTATCCTTGTATTTCTGGTATTAATCCCCTCTTTGTCCCTGGCAAACGGCCTTAATCTTAATGGTTTGGGAGCAAGAGCTGTGGCAATGGGCGGAGCCTTTGTCGGCCTGGCAGATGATTTTAGTGCTGTCTTCTGGAATCCAGCCGGTATTGCCCAATTCAATAAAAAAACCTTTGGTTTTTATGGAACCGACCTGATCCCTTCCGCCACCTTTAAATTTGACATGCCTACCCTTGCCGGTCCCGTCAATATGGTGGATGCAAAAACAAAAACCAAACACTATATGGCTGGAATGGCCGCTTATTATCACCCCATAAGCGAAAATTTAGTGGCCGGATTTGGCATTTATAAGCCTTCCGGAATTGGAGCTGACTGGAATGGAGCTGATTTTGCTGCTATATCCAATGATACCTCTTATAAGTGGCAAAGCAAAGTCGCTGTTGTCACCTTTTCTCCTGCCCTGGCCTACAAGATATCTGATCAGGTAATGATAGGCGGAAGCTTGAATATAAACTATGCTACCTTTGATATCTCGACCCATGCCGGTATGCGGGAATTTCCCCTTCCGGGAGGGCTGACCATGGATTTTGATCTCGGGCAGCAGGATGAAAGCCTTAAAGGCTGGGGATACGGTGCCACCTTTGGTGCGCTTGTCAAACCGGTTAAAAACCTCAGCCTGGGTGCAACTTTCCGGACCGCCTATAAGATAACACTTGAGGGCGAGGCAAGTATTTCTAATTTTCCTTTTATTCCTTTCTTTAGCGTTCCCGAAACTTCAGACCTTTCCGGAGATGTGACCTGGCCCATGTGGATCGCTTTTGGAGCTGCTTTCAAACCAATTGAACACCTAACACTTACTGCTGATATGCACTATACCGACTGGAAAAAAATAGAGGTTATTTCATTTGAGTTTACAGACCCTATCTGGCAGGCTGCAACAGCAGGGACTGGCTCTGCTGAAATGGAAATGTTATGGGAAAGCAAACTGCAGATAAGGCTCGGAGCTGAATACACTCTTAACGGCTATTCTTTCAGAGGGGGGTATTACTGGGATCCCGCTCCGGCACCAGATAAGACCATGAATGTCCTCCTTCCTAATTTTGATTTTAACGGCATAACCTGTGGCTTTGGTTACTCTATTAGCAGCCTTCAAATCGACCTTGGATTTGAATATCTGATGGGAAGCGACCGGGACATCCCCCTACTTGCTCCGCCAGAGAAAAATAAGATGCCAGGCTTATATACTATAAAAATCCTGGTTCCCAATTTTTCCATAAGCTATGGTTGGTGAAAATAAATAAAAACAGAACAATCCCTATTTGCTAAGATGAAAAAATCGACTTTTGTTTTCTTTGTATTAGGAATATTTTTTCTACTTTCCATTTACATATTCGCTGTAGAGACTGGAGAGATCAAAGGAAATATTCAGGATGAGCAGGGAGAAGGAAATACAAATTATCTGGGCTTATTCGGTAACCATATCTACATTCCTGACTTCCCCGAACTGGCGGAAACAAAAGCCTACTATGACTTGGATTTAGGTGGACTGGTAGGCTGGGGGATCGGAGATGAGGGCTGGTGTGGGGAAGACAGCAGCCCCGCCAAGTCCGGATATCGATTAAGTTTAAGTGGTAATGAGAAGAAAATTGCTATATTACTAAGCACGGATAAAATAAGATGCTTTTTCTTTTTTTCCTTGTCACTTCCATTTCCCCTCTTTTCCCATTCTCCATTTTCCATTATCTATTTTCCGCTCTTTAGTCTATCCGTATCAATTTGCAAACTGCCAACTGTTTTTGATGTGACAAGAGCGTAGTAATATTGTAAAATCTCTTACCTTGTGAACTCATTTCGGATAAATACTTCCAATTTCTCGCGCTTCCTCCTTTTATTATCTATTTTTATCTCCCCCATTATTCTTTACGGCCAGAGCAGTGAAGAATATTCAATCACTGCCCGTAGGATTTCCAGTTCAGTTAAAATCGACGGTGTTCTAAGTGAAAATGATTGGGCAAAAACCCAGATAATCAACCGGCTGCTCCAGCGTGAACCCCAGGAAGGCAACCCTGTTACGGAAAAAACCGAAATCCGGGTTCTTTATAACAGCTCTTATATATATTTCGGAATAAAATGTTTTGACTCAGAACCTGATAAAATCGTTGCCAATGAAATGCGTAGAGACTCTGACCTTCAGGATAATGATTATTTTGAGATCTTTATCGACACCTATCATGACCACCGCAACGCGTTTTATTTTGTGATCAATCCTTTAGGCGCCCGCCGGGATGCCCAGATAAGAGATGAAGGCAGCAATATCAATTGGAACTGGGATGGAATATGGCGGACCCGAGTAAAAAGAAACCCGGAAGGCTGGACAGCAGAGATAGCTATCCCATTTTACACTCTGCGTTTTAAAGAATCCGGTATGCAGACATGGGGAATCAACTTCGGCCGCCACATCGCCCGCAAACGGGAAGAATGTTACTGGTCTCCGGTTTCTCGCAAATACGGCTGGTTCGGCAAATACCGGGTATCACACTGCGGTCATCTAACCGGCTTAGAAAACCTTAAACAAGGCAATAAAATACAGTTTATGCCTTATATTATCGGCGGCGCAGAACAGCTTGACCAAGACAATCCCCTGAACATTTCCCTTGATGCCGGCCTGGATGTTAAATACCGGCTCTCCTCAAACCTTACAGCCGATATTACTTATAACACGGATTTTGCCCAGGTTGAAGCTGATCAGGAGCAATTCAATTTGACCCGCTTCAGCCTTTTTTTTCCTGAAAAACGGGGTTTTTTCCTGGAGGGAGCGGATATATTTCGTATTGGTGAAAGATACCGCGAACATGAACCCCCCTCTACCCTGCTCTTTTTCAGCCGTACTATAGGGCTATCTGAAGATGCCAGAGAAATTCCGATTATGGGCGGATTACGTATTACAGGCAAAACAGGGCCATATAATGTCGGTATTTTAAATATTCTGACGGACAGAATATTCGATTCTAATAATAGCTCTCAAATCGATACCGGGAGAAGCAATCATGCTGTAGTAAGGCTTAAAAGAGATTTTCTAAAAAAATCCTCCCTGGGTCTGATGTATCTCAGTAAAAATAACCTGGATGGATATTATTACAACCGGGCCGCAGCCTTTGACTTTAATATGGCCTTTGGACAATCGCTAAAAATCATAGGCTTTGTCGCAAAATCAGACACCCCAAGTTTAAAAGGTAAAGATTTAGCAGGTAACCTTGATATGTCTTTCAGCAATGACCTTTTGTCATTCCAGCTTGCTTATACTGATATAGGAGAAAACTTCAACTCTGAGATGGGATTTATCCCCCGCACTGATATACGCAAGCTTAAAGGAAATTTCAGTATTGGCCCCAGGCCCGACATTCTTAATATTCGAAAAATAGTATTTATGAAGAGTATGACATATATCGAAAACCATTCTGGACGCTTGGAATCAAGCAATAATCTTTTCGGGGCTTTTACTCTCTTTCAAAACGGCAGCCAACTTTTTCTGGGAGCAGTGCAGAGTTATGAAGACCTCCCCGCTGATTTTTCCATTAAAGAGGGGGTTCATATCCTAAAAGATATATATAAGTTCAATCTCTTCACTTCTTTTTACCAATCGGACAAAAGCAAGAATATTGCAATACGAGCGGAATGTAATGCTGGAGATTTTTACAACGGTAATCTCTTCCGTCTTAAAGCAAATGGTTATCTCAAACTAAGCAGCCATTTCAGTCTTGAATTTATCCTTGACCACAATCATTTCGACCTGCCGGTCGAGGGCGGAAAATTTACTACAAATATCGCAGCAGGAAGGCTCATCTATTCTTTTTCTCCTGACCTATATGCTAAAGCCTACCTTCAGTGGAACAGTGCTGAAGATCTTTTTAAAAGCAATTTTCTCATCCGCTGGATATATAAACCGGGAGCCAATATATACTTCATCTACAATGAGACACGTGAAACCGTAATAACTCCTTTGCTTTGTGATCGGGTAATAATGCTTAAAGTGAGTTTTCTTTTCAATTTTTAGCCGGTCCAATTTTTTGCCAAAAGAGCGGCAAAAGAATCAGGTTAACTTGCCTGAACTATTCACGAGTCGAGGTTGCCGCAGATGCAAGGCACAGGGGATGAAGCTGTGGTCCTTCACCGCGAATCCACTGCAACGAAGCAGATGCGGTAAGATCGTCTCGCCCGGAGGGTAAAAAGTGCCGATGATAAAATTATATGTTATTTTTTTGAATATGACAGCGGCAATTTTTATGAATGTTTCAGGATGATTAAGAAAGCCGTTAGCAAGGATGAGCGGGCCTGGTTCTTCTCCTTTAAGGAGAAGAGAGCGAAGACTGTATCCGAGCGGATTTTCCACGCTGGGGAAAATTCGCGTGTTTTCG
>JAUVXM010000063.1 GCA_030603565.1 Candidatus Aminicenantota bacterium | reverse complement strand
GCAGCTTCAGATAAGCGTTATAACCACAAAAAGAGCGTATGAGGAACTTGAAAAGGAAGGTTTTATCGACACAGTGGGAGGAAAAGGATGTTTTGTTGCTATGCAGAACAAAGAACTTCTCCTGGAAAAAAAGAAAAAAATGGTGGAAGACAAACTTTCTGAGGCTGTCATAGAAGCAAAAATGCTCGGAATTTCTCTTGATGAATTACAGGAGATGCTTTTGCTCTTATACAAGGAGGATGAATAATGGAATATGCAATTGAGATCAAAGGAATTAGAAAAGAATATAAGGGATTTACTTTACAAGATGTCTCCTTTTTTTATTAGCCTTCCTATTAAACGCCGGAAAGTGGTATATGCAAGATATCTCTCATCCGGGTTTATTATTCTTTTAGGGCTTGTTCTTTATGTTTTCATAAGCTTTTTTTTAGATTCGTTCATCCCCATAGATATAGTTGATTTCAGGCCTTTGATAAGCCCTGAAGGAGCCGCCGTTTTTCTAATCCCGGCAGGGTTGCTCACTCTTATTTTTCTGCCTATGTATTTCCGCCTGGGATTGGGAAAAGCTTTGCTGTTCTTTCCAGCTGTAATTATGGTCGGCACAGGAATTTTATGGATATTGCTGCCGAGAGTGAATAAGCTTGAGATGCTTTATAATATCTTTGGGACACCTCTTATAATTTTAATCGCGGCAGTCGTTTTATCCGGCCTGGTTTTTGCCTCCATTATTATTTCAATAAGGTTTTATAGCCGGAGGGAATTTTAAAGTGAAAGCTCTGATTATTATCCAGACTCAATATCTTAAGTTTTTGGCTTGCCCTCAAGGAAAAATATTAGGTCTTCTTCGTTAACCCACCACTGCCTGCCTATTTTTTGGGCCTTGATCTTGCCGGAACCGAGCAGTTTAAGGGCTGTCACCCGGCTTATCTGGAGTTTTTCCTGGATATCCTTAAGATCATACTGCTGAATAACCTTGCTCCCCAACCAAATTGATCTCATTATTTTATCTATATATCTACAAGTTTACTTTAATTGACAATATTATACATTAATATACTATATGTCTGTCAAGAGCTTTTTATTATTTTTTGGAGGAGATAAGGTTAAGGAAGGTTTACTTTTCCCTCTGAAATACAATTTTTCCACCAACGATGGTATAGTCTACTTGTGCCGGCATGATCTGGTCAGGGGGAATAGTCATTAGGTCGCTATTAAAAATAACCATATCTCCCAGATAACCCACTTTTAGCATGCCTTTTCTATCTTCCGTAAATTCTCCGTAGGCTGCACCTAGGGTATAGAGTTCAATAGCTTTTTCCATTGTGAGTTTTTGGTCTGGGAACCAGCCCTCGCCTTCTTCTCCGGCCCGGTCTTTCCGGGACACAGCAGCGTAAAGTCCTTCCAACGGGTCGATTGGTTCGACTGACCAGTCCGTTCCAAATGCTATATGGGCTCCGGTATCCAGTAACCGCTGCCACGCATAAGCTCCTTTGCAGCGTTCAAGCCCGATCCTTTTTTCGGCAAAACGTTTATCGGTTATACAGTGAGTAGGCTGCATGGAGGCGATGGCTCCAAGTTCGGCAAATCGGGGAATATCCTCATCTATCAGGATCTGGGCATGTTCGCTGCGGTGGCGGGCGTCCCGTTTTCCATTTACCTGTTGAGCTTTTTCAACTGCATTAAGGACCCAGTTATTGCCTTTTGTCCCGATAGCATGAGTTCCGGTTTGAAAACCCATAGCATCAGCAGCTACTATCCTGCCTTCGTACTCTTCATACGGCATCATAGGCAGTCCGCTGGTGGAAGGGTCATCCGCAAAGGGTTCGAACATAAGAGCTGTTCCGGATCCAAGGGTGCCGTCGATAAATTCTTTAAGATAACCGAAGCGGATCCAATTGTTATCCTTTGGGAAACGCTGGCGCAACTCATCAAGTTTTTTCAATCCGGCTTCTTCGGATGGCATGGACATATTAAATGTGACCCGGCATGTCAGTTTTCCTGCATCCTTAAACCGCTGGAAGCGTTCGTACTCTCCGTTTAGCTGTTGGATACTGGTGACACCGGTTTTTCGGGCAGCTTCAAGAGCAAGTTCCAGGGCTTTGTCATTGCGTGTTTGAATTTCTTCCGGAGTCAATTTGACTGAACTTGATATTTTCAGTAAGCGTTGGGCACCTTCTTTAAATATTCCGGTCGGCTCTCCGGTCTCAGGGTCTTTTACAATGGTTCCATTGGGTGGACTGGGAGTGTCTTTAGTGATCCCGGATTCCCGGATGATGTAACTGTTGACCCATACCGAATGTCCGTCTGCCCTGCTTAGTGAAACGGGGTTGTTGGGAGCGACTTCATCCAGGATTTCTTTAGTTGGCCATTTTTTATCGGGAAAGGTTTCGTGTTCCCAACCCCGGCCGCGGATCAGTTCTCCCGGTTTTGCCTGTTCCACTTTTTCTTTGACCATCTGCTGAATGGTTTTTACAGTATGGACATAACGGAAATCAAGGTTCATCATAGAGCGGCCGCCGCTCATAAAATGGATATGGGCATCATTAAATCCCGGGACTAGGAGCCGTCCGCCGGCATCGATTACTTGGGTAGTTCCTTCTTCAATATACTGTTCTATCTCATTGTCAGAAGTGACAGCAATAATAAACTCGTCCTTAACTGCAATAGCCTCAGCGCTGGGGTTGTCCTTATTTATGGTTACGATTTTTGCGTTTTTAACAACCAGGTCAGCAGGGGGCCCTTCATAAGATTTACTGCATCCTCCGGTCATAAAGGCTAAAAAGGCAATGATAACTATGGCTGATATTTTTTTTGACATATTAAAATCCCTCCATTGTTTTTAATAATAAATACAATAATACAGATGAATAGGAATTTCAATCAAGAAAAAAAGTTTAAGGGAACTTTTGTTTAAATAATTCCGTATAATTAATGTGGGCTATTCATAAAAAAATGGCGATGTTTTTATGAATGGTTCAGGTTAAATGTGGAGGGAGGTACAAATGAAGAAAAGAAAAACAAATTTTATCAAGATGATACTGGTTGCATTTATAATCGGGGGGACTGCTTCCTGTGTTCAGGTGGGTGACCTTCAGGAGGAGACCAGGACAGTGCAGCTGGGAGAGGCTGATACGGCAAGAATTGAGTTGGATATGGGAGCTGGAGAATTCAGAGTACAAGGTGGAGCGGAAGAACTGTTTGAAGGCATTTTTACCTATAATGTTGAGCAATGGAAGCCTGAGGTCGTATACGGTGTTTTTGGAAAAAAAGGCAACCTAACTGTATCCCAGGGAAGCACCTCCGGGATTCCTGCCGGCCACGGAAAAAATCACTGGGATGTTTATTTGAATGAAGAGGTGCCGATTGAGTTGGTGATCGATTTTGGAGCCGGGGAAGGAAATCTCGATCTGAGGGGAATGAACCTTTTATTAGTTGATATCGATATGGGAGTAGGGGATCTTACTGTAGATCTTTCCGGTGACCACGAGAAAAACCTTGATGTTATAATTGACGGCGGAGTTGGGGCTGCTACTGTATATTTGCCGCGGGAGATAGGAGTGAGAGTGAGTGTGGATAAGGGGATTGGTTCGGTTGATGCCCGGGATTTTAAGAAGCAGGGAAGTTTTTATTCCAATAGTGCCTATGGAAAAACTGATATTACCATCAATGTCGAGATCGATGCCGGGATAGGAAGTATTGATCTACGGCTGCGGTAAAGGCGGAAAATAGAAAAAGGTAAATGGACACGGGTAAGTCCCTGAGAAGGAATCATTGTTACACTGTTACATTGTTTCATTGTTAAAAAAACATAAGAAAAAAACCAGAAGGTTGTCAGTAATAGGTTGTTAGGAGTATGTCAGTATAGCAGTCGATTTTTCTATTTTCTCTTTACCGGTTTTCAACAATGCAACCATAGAGCAATTTAACCATGAGTTTTTTCCTCATGCCCGCGTTGTTCCGGATGGCTTTCTCCGGGATTTACCAGTATCCAGGTCAGCTCTGAATTTCATTTACAATTTACAATTTTCTTTGTATTATATATATTAACATTTTTTATGAATAGTTCATTTTATAAGGAGGAATCATGGATTTTTTAGGTAAATTTTTCCGTTCAAAGGCACTTTTTATCCTAGCCTCAATCTCTCTTGTCCTTATGCTCCAAATTTATGTACAAGCTAGCACCCAGGAAAAAGTCGAATCGACTAATCCAGAAGTGCGTTTGAAGTGGTATGAGCAGCATATGGCTATGAAGGAAACATCGGTTTTTAAGAAATTAAAATGGCGTAATATCGGGCCTGATATCATAAGCGGGCGCTGTACAGATATTGCGGTGCCAAAAGGAAGTCAGCATACCATATATGTCGGAACAGCAACCGGCGGGTTATGGAAGACTGAGAACTCAGGTATATCCTGGGAACCGATAATGGATGATGTGCCTTCCATATCGATTGGAGATATCGCGATTGATCCATCTAACCCTGATATTATCTGGGTGGGGACTGGTGAGGCCAATATTTTCCGGGCCTCAGTTGCCGGGACAGGAATGTATAAATCCACGGATGCCGGCAAGACCTGGAAGCATATGGGCTTGGCTAGAACTCAGACTATCGGGCGGATCATCATCCATCCGAAAAACCCTGATATCGTTTATGTTGCCTCACCCGGCCATGAATGGACCGATAATGAAGAGCGTGGTGTTTTTAAAACCACTGACGGCGGTGAAACGTGGGATAAAGTGTTTTATATCAGTGAACGGATCGGAGCGTATGACCTGGTAATGGACCCACAAGAACATGAAACCCTTTATGTTTCTATGTGGAACCGTATCCGCAAGCGCTGGAGTGACCCCCAGCCCGGACCAGGGGATGGGATTTTTAAAACCTATGACGGCGGCAAAAACTGGAAGCAGATAACCAATGGTCTTCCTAATCTGGAAAAGACCGGCAGGATCGGTATTGATATAGCGAAAAACAATCCTAAAGTGCTCTACGCTTTTGTTGATAATCATAATCTCGGACGGATGCCTAAAGAGGGCGAACGGGACGCTTATGGGCGGTTGAAAAAAGGAAGAAAGATCGTCGGGGCAGAAGTCTACCGTACGGATGATAAAGGAGAAACCTGGCGGAAGGTAAGCCCTTCCAATGAGATGATGGAAGGATTTGGCGGTACTTATGGATGGGTTTTCGGACAGATGAGGGTCGATCCCAATAATGAGGATACCTTGTATATTATGGGCTTGGCTCTGGCAAAATCTACAGACGGAGGTAAGACCTTTAATCGCCTTTATTATGCCGGTCTCCATGGCGACCACCACGGTCTCTGGATCTGTCCTGAAGATTCCGGTTATTTGATAAATGTTAATGACGGCGGCATAAATACTTCTTATGACGGCGGTAAAACCTGGCGGGACTTTCACCGCATCATGAATCTGGTTCAGTTTTACAATGTGGAATATGATATGGAAAAACCCTTTAATGTTTATGGTTCGGTTCAGGACCATGGTACTTACCGGGGAAATGTGGCCCACGGCCTTCCCTATCGCAGAGGAGCCTCCCGGGTAAACACCCGCTGGGAAGCCGCACCTGGCGGTGAGGGAACTCATGTGGCAGTTGATCCTACAAATCCTCATATAATTTATTCATCTTCTTTTTATGGAAGGCTTAACCGGTCCGAATACAAACCCGGACTGAATGGAAAGTGGATAAGCAAAAGTATTGTCCCCAAAGCTAAAGAAGGCGAACCTCCCCTGCGCGGTCAGTGGATGGCTCCTACGATAGTTTCCCCTCATAATAATAAAGTCATCTACCATGGATTCCAGTATCTGTTCCGTTCTAAAGATAGGGGCGATTCCTGGGAAAAGATTAGCCCTGACCTTTCCTATAATGACCCTGATAAAATCGGAAAACTTCCTTTTGCCATTCCCCATCAATGCCTTACTGCTATTTCAGAGTCACCCTTTCAATTCGGCTTCATTTATGCCGGGACCGACGACGGCAGAGTCCATGTTACTCAAAATGGAGGCGAGACCTGGAAAGAGATTACCAAGGGCCTCCCCTTTAACAAACAGGCCTCAAGAATTGTTGCTTCCAAATATGATAAAGCCACAGTTTACTTGACTCTTAACGGCCGCAGGGATGATGATTTTGCCGACTATATATACAAGTCTACGGATTACGGCAAGACCTGGGTGGATATTTCCGGCAATATTCCAGGCGGGCCTGTGAATGTCATCCGGGAGGACCCCAAGGATAGAGATATTCTTTATGTAGGAACCGACTTGGGTGTTTATGTGACTCTAAATGGCGGTGAAAAATGGCATGTAATAGCGAATGGCCTTCCCAACTGTTTTGTCTGGGATCTGATCATTCATCCGCGTGATAATACCATGGTAATAGCCACCAATGGCCGCGGTATGTATGTTATTGACGATGTAGCTCCGATTCAGAAATACAAAAATTAAGCAAGCAGAGTGAATTTAGATAAATAGTTAAGGTTAACACTAATGACAATGGAGGGATTATCATGGCTTTTAATCTACGCAACCGGAATTTTTTAAAATTACTGGATTTTACATCTAAAGAAATAAAGTTTCTGCTGGAGCTTTCCCAGGACATTAAGAAAGCCAAGTATGCAGGAACTGAACAGGCAGGATTAAATGGGAAAAACATAGCTCTTATTTTCGAAAAAGCATCTACCCGTACCCGCTGTGCCTTTGAAGTGGCTGCCTTTGACCAGGGAGCCCATGTTACTTATCTGGGGCCTTCCGGTTCACAGATCGGGCACAAAGAAACCATGAAGGATACTGCCAGAGTTCTGGGCCGTATGTATGATGGTATTGAATACAGGGGTTTTGGGCAGGAGATAGTTGAGGAACTAGGAGCTTATGCTGGTGTTCCGGTGTGGAACGGGCTGACCAATGAATTTCATCCCACTCAGGTGCTTGCCGACCTTCTGACTATGATCGAACATTCTGACAAGCCGCTGGGGGAAGTGAGATTTGCTTACCTGGGGGATGCCAGGTTCAATATGGGAAACTCGCTGCTTATAGGTGCGGCTAAAATGGGGATGGATTTCCGCTGTATAGCTCCGGTTGAGGTGCAGCCTGGAAACGAGCTTGTGAAAAAGGCTGAAGATATCGCTGCCTGTACCGGAGCGAATATCCTTGTAACAGATAAAGTAGATGCGGTTAAAGACTGTGATTTTCTCTATTCTGATGTCTGGGTCTCAATGGGAGAACCGGAGTCGGTCTGGGCTGAAAGGATAAAGCTGCTCAAGCCCTATCAGATAAACAAAGATATTGTTGAGGCTACAGGAAATCCAGGTGTGAAGATCATGCACTGCCTGCCGTGTTTTCACAACAGGGAGACCAAAGTAGGGAGAGACATCTATAAAAAATTCGGCTTGGAAAGCATGGAAATAGCTGAAGATGTTTTTGAGTCTGATGCCTCTATTGTTTTTGACGAAGCGGAGAACCGGGTTCATACGATCAAAGCTGTGATGGTTGCTACGTTGGGGGCCTAGGTGGACCTTAACTATTCACCTATTTTACAATTATACGATGATATTTCTTTTTTCCCGCACGCAAGAGGATGCCGTTTGGGGTCAGGTCAGCTTCATTCAGCTGCTGATTAAGACTTTTTATTTGTTTATCATTTACATAGAGGCCGTCCTGTTTGATAAGTCTTTTAGCCTCGCCCCGGGAGCTGGAAAGGCCTATCTCGGTAAAAAGTTCTGCCGGGTTAATACCTCCGGTTAGACGTTCCCGGGATATTGTGGTTGATGGCATAGCTGCAAGGTCACGGCCTGATTTTCCTTCTCCTGTGCCGAAAGCGGTAGATGCTGAAACCTGGGTTTCTTTTGCGGCTTTCTCTCCGTGAGTAATAGAAGTGGCTTCAGAGGCTAGGGCCTGTTTAGCTTTGCGGATGTCACTTCCTTTGAGGGCTTCCAGCTGTTTGATTTCAGCAAGCGGCAGGAAAGTATATAGTTTAAGAAAGCGTCCGACATCCCGATCATCACAGTTTACCCAGTACTGGTAGAAATCATAGGGTTTGAGGAGGCTGGGATCGAGCCATATTGTTCCGTAGGCTGTTTTCCCCATCTTTGCTCCTGAGGCAGTAGTAAGCAGTGGGAATGTCATTGCCTCCACCTTGGCTCCTTCCACTCTGCGGATGAGGTCTGTTCCAGCCAGGATATTACCCCATTGGTCATCGCCTCCCATTTGTAAGGAGCAACCGTATTTCTGGTATAAATGGAGATAGTCATAGGCCTGCAAAAGCTGGTAATTAAATTCGATAAAAGATAGCCCTTTTTCCAGGCGCATTTTATAGGCTTCGGCTGCCAGCATGCGGTTTACACTGAAGTGCCTGCCGATTTCACGCAAGAACTCCACATAATTAAGCGGGAGGAGCCAATCGGCATTGTCAAGGGCCAGTGATTTTTTCCCGTCAAAATGGAGATAGCGGTCGAGTTGGGCATGGATTGCTTGGCCGTTTTTTCGGATTGCATCTTCGCTCAGCATTTTCCGCATTTCTGTTTTTCCGCTGGGATCGCCTACCATAGTAGTACCGCCGCCGACAATGGCGATGGGACGGTGTCCGGCTTGCTGGAGGTGTTTCATTACCATTATCGGCACCAGACTTCCGGCATGAAGACTGGTGGCAGTGCTGTCAAAGCCAACATAAAAAGTGATCGGATTGCCGCCCAGCATCCGGCGCAGGGCATCTTCATCAGATACTTGAGCGATAAAACCTCGTTCCTTAAGGATATCGTATATATTGCTGTTCATTTTGCATCCATGCTCCTTGCCTTCTATTTTTCAGTAATTAATAATAAATATCAAGTGGAAACCCAATTTTATTCAAGGAAAAGCTGTGAAAAGAATCAGGTCAGTTGATACGAAAACATACGGAGGCAAAGATAAATCTGATTGTATGGATACGCTCGCTTCAGATTTTTAACGCCATTCTTCTTCGTTTTTCTCGGCTTCTGCGTAACTCCCCCCGTCCGTGGGTCAGACATACTCAAAGCCCGGCTATGCCGGGTTCCCTCGAAAAGCCTCATCAGAAGGCTAAATCTTCAATGTCGCTTAATCCATACCCTCAGATTTATCTGGCACACTTTCAATTAACAATCTATGTATCCATATCATTGCGATGAACTGAACTTGACCTGATTCTTGCTTACAGAGCTTCAATTCACAAAAAAATTGGGGGAACTCCTCTATGCTTTGCGCTTGACTTTAAAATAAAACTTTCATAGTTTAGATAATTACGGGAGATGGCATGACAAAATACAATGGCAAACTGAGACCAAAATTACCTGATGTCGGAACAACGATTTTTGCTGTGATGATTAAACTGTCGAATGAATACGGAGCTATCGATCTCTCTCAGGGATTTCCGGATTTCCCGGTCTCTGGGGAGTTAGTAGGGCTGGTCGAACAATATATGAAAAAGGGATTTAACCAGTATGCTCCCATATATGGAATCCAACCGCTGCGGGAAGAGCTCTGCCGGAAGATCGAGGAGCTTTATTCAACCTCTTATCATCCCGAAAAAGAGATCAATATTACCTCAGGGGCAACTCAAGCGATCTATACTGCTGTTGCTGCTGTTGTTAATCCGGGAGATGAAGTCATCATCTTCATTCCTGCCTATGACAGTTATGCCCCGACAGTTGAAGTCCATGGCGGCAAAGCGGTATATTCTAAACTGAAGGCTCCGGAATACAATGTAAATTGGGACGAAGTAAGTACGCTTATTAATTCCAGGACCCGCATGATAATTATCAATTCTCCTCACAATCCAACGGGAAGTATTTTATCTTTAGAGGATATGCAGCAGCTGGAAAAGCTAACCAGGAATACGGATATCATAATCTTAAGTGATGAGGTCTACGAACATATCATTTTTGATGGAGCTCAGCATCAGAGCCTTATGCGTTTTCCCGGATTAGTGGAAAGAAGTTTTGTAGTGTTTTCCTTTGGGAAGACTTTTCACAGCACAGGCTGGAAAATGGGCTACTGCCTGGCGCCGGAAAACCTTATGAAGGAATTCCGAAGTATCCACCAGTTTATTGTCTACTGCTGTAACACCCCGGTGCAGTATGCTCTGTCTGACTTTCTTAAAAATAAGGACAATTACTTAGGAATAAGCAGTTTATACGAAAAGAAAAGAGATGTTTTTATCAGTTTAATAAAAGAATCCCGCTTTAAATTCAGCCCCTCCCAGGGTTCTTATTTCCAGCTGCTGGATTACAGTGATATTACAGATGAAAAAGATACCGACTTTGCTGTAAGGATGACAAAGGAAAACAGGGTGGCTTCGATTCCTGTCTCCGTATTCTATCCTGATGACTTTGACCAAAAAGTCCTGCGTTTTTGTTTTGCTAAGCAAGAAGAGACTCTGGAGAAAGCTGCGGAAATATTATGCAAGATATAAAAGCCACTTTTATCCAGACAGAGCTTTTCTGGAAAAATCCGGATAAAAATCTGGAGATGTTCTCCCGGAAACTGGCCCGGATTAAAAAACCTACAGACTTGATCATCCTTCCGGAGATGTTCAACACTGGTTTTTCCATGGAGGTGGAGAAACTGGCTGAGGTTATGGAAGGCAGGTCCATGCAGTGGATGGCTGAATCAGCTGCTGATAAAAACTGTGTAGTGGTTGCCTCTCTAATAATTAAAGAAGAGGGAGCCTTTTATAACCGTTTGGTGTGGATGCGGCCGGATGCTACATACGCCTGCTATGATAAAAGCCATTTATTTCGCATGGAAGGTGAAAACGAGCATTTTAAAGCAGGACAAAAAAGACTGGTCACAGAACTCAAAGGATGGAAGTTTTGCCTCATGATATGTTATGACCTCAGGTTTCCTGTATGGAGCCGCAATCGGGGGGATTATGACTGCCTCATCTACATTGCCGACTGGCCTGAAGTCCGGAGCTACGCCTGGAAGGCTCTGCTTACTGCCAGGGCTATTGAGAATCAGGCCTATGTGATCGGAGTAAACCGGATAGGAGAAGACGGCCAGGGCGTCTCTTTCTCCGGCGACTCTGTTGTTATCGACCCCCGGGGACAAAAGCAAAGCCGGACTAAAGCGCATCAGTCAAATATTGAGACCACAACTCTTAGCTACAATGATTTGCTGGAATTCAGAAAGAAGTTCCAGGTCCATCTTGACGCCGACGGTTTTAATATTACGGGAACGGGCCGCGGCAACTAAAATATTTTCAACCATTTACAAGCATATTTCTCTGGTCAAGGGAAAAGCTTATTGCAGAGATAGAGAAGAAGTAACACGAATCAAAAAATGTTGACACGATAAAATTTCTGTGTTATAAATTTCAGATCATATCGAACTTCCGATCAAGAGACATTTATATGCACATTGCTGATGGAATTATTAGTACAGAGGTCGTTTTAGCCGCCGATGTTATTTCTATCGGGGCGCTATATGCTTTTGGTAAAAAGACGGATGCGGATGATATCCCCAAAATGGGGATGATGGCAGCCGCTCTTTTTGTGGCGTCGCTTATTCACTTTCCTGTAGCCGGGACTTCAGTCCATCTGGGGCTTTTCGGGCTGGCCGGTATACTTTTAGGACTAAGGTCATTCCCGGTGGTTTTTGTCGCTCTCTTATTTCAATCCTTGATATTCCAGCACGGGGGGATTCTTTCTACCGGGCTGAACGCTTTGAATATGGGTGCAGGAGCTATCGCCGCTTACTTGCTGTGGCGAGTATCCGGGATTCCAGAATATGTACGTGCTTTTACAGCCGGTTTTTTCGGCATTATGGTGCCGGCCTTGTTTATGGCGGTTGAATTTAATATGTCCGGGTATGGAAGAGGGATTTTTTACTTGCTTTATGTATATGTTATTGTTGCCGCTATTGAGGGACTTTTAACCCTGACAATCGTAAAATTTTTTCGGAGGGTAGAGTCGCCGATACTACCCTGAATAATTCAGGTTAAATAGGAGGAAAGAACATGAAAAAAACCCTGTTTTGTTTGAGTATTATGGCTTTTACAGTTTTAGCCTTTGCCCACGGAGTCGGAATCAAAGTGGTAGAGCAATCTCCTTTTATAAAAACAGAGTCCAGTTATTCCGGAGAGGAACCAATTGCGCATGCCCGGGCTTTGGTTTTTGCTCCGGACGAAAAGGAGACAGAATTCCAGAGAGGACGCACGGATGCTTATGGATTTTTTGTTTTTATTCCGGACCGGGCCGGGGACTGGCGGTTTGAAGTCGATGATGAGATGGGGCATCGTAAAGAGATTGTTATTCCGGTTACAGAGGAATTTTTAAAGGGTGATGCTTTTGGAGACCAAGAGGATGAAACTGAAGTGCCAACTTACATTAAAATAATTTTAGGGTTAAGCCTTATAATCGGCATAACCGGTATTTTTTATGGGATAAAAGCTAAGCGGATGCTTAAATCTAAAAAATGATTTAAATTGAAGTGCAATGAAACATGATTATTTAGACAAATACAGCAGCCTGGATTCTGTTCTTCATAACCTGGATCCCAGGACAAAGATCGTCTGTTTTTTCTCTGCTGTAATAGTTATTGTCTCTGAACCAAGGGAAGAGACAACTGCTTTTCTTTTTTACTATTTGATACTAATTGCTTTATTATTGGCCAGCCACATACCCGTACCTTTTTTTTTAAAGCGCTGTCTTATAGCTTCTCCCTTTATCTTAATGGCAGCTCTGATGCTCCCTGTGTCTTTTCTTCTTGGCGGTAAAAGTGCTTCCGGGAATCTTAACATAGGGGTGTTTGTTTTTTCCTTATCTATTCTTCTAAAAGCTTATGCTGCCATCATTTTGCTGGTCTTATTAACTTCAACAGACAGGTTTCACCGGCTTTTGAAGGGGATGAGGAGAATGCATCTGCCGAATATTTTAACTATGATGTCGGCTCTTATGTACCGCTATATATTTATAATCAATGATGAAAGGCTGAAAACAAACAGGGCCCGGGACAGTCGTTCTCCCGGCCGGTTTCAGAGCGGACGCATTAAAGTATACGGCAATCAGACTGCTAAAATATTTTTAAGAAGCTGGAAACGGGCCCAAACAGTTTACCAGTCCATGCTTTCGCGGGGTTTTAAAGGGGATTTCCCTGAGTTTTTTAGACTGCAGTTTAAATTGTCTGATGGGGTATTTGCGGTTATAATGATCGTGTGTTTTGGGGTGGTTAGGGTATTTATATAAAGGAAAATGTCAAAATGCCTGACTCCTTTGCTGTAGAGGTCAAAAATTTAAGCTTTGCCTATGGCAAAGATCCTGCTTTAAAAAACGTATCCCTGAAAATACGCTCCGGAGAGCGGTTCGGGATTATTGGCCCCTCAGGGGCAGGGAAGTCGACTCTTTTGCTTCATTTAAACGGGATTCTGTCCGGTGATGGTGAGGTTAAAATTGACGGTCTGCCGGTTACTAAGAAATCACTCCCTGAGATCAGAAGGAAAGTCGGGCTTGTATTCCAGAATCCCGATGACCAACTGTTTAATCCTACGGTTGAGGAGGATGTGGCATTCGGGCCTTTAAATCTCGGATTAAGCAGAAAAGAGGCAGGGACAAGAGTCAGAGAAACGCTGAAACAAATGAACCTGGAAGGTTTTGAAGCCAAGGCCTCCCATCATCTTTCCTATGGTGAGCAAAAGCGGGTGGCCCTGGCTACGGTCCTTGCCATGCAGCCTGAAGTTGTGGCTTTTGATGAGCCTTTTTCTAATCTTGACCCGGCCATGGTCAAACACTTAATCGAGATTATCGAATCTCTGGACGCAACCGTCATTCTTGTTTCGCAGCAGATACTGCCGGTAATGGCCTCCTGTCACCGCCTGGCGATCTTAAAGGACGGACAGGTCATCCGAGTAGGCACCCCCGCCGAGCTGGCAGCTGACAGAGGCCTGCTAAAGGAGTGCGGGTTGGATGTCGGGTTTTTCTGCTCAATATGCAAAAAACTTGATTTATAATAAAGAGGAAAATGGAAAATTAAAAAACAATATTAGACACGGATTAGCACGGATAAAGCTAAAAAACAAAATTTTACACTGAGGACGCTGTGGACACTGATAAGACTAAAACGTTGATTTCTTTTCCCGATGAATCGGCAAAACAAATCAACTCTTCATCACTTCGCTCCGCGAAGTCATTTGAAATAAGGTTTTTATTTTGTGCTCCGGCACAAATTGGAAAATGCTTTTTGTTTTTCTAATATCCGAATAATTCCCTTTACTTCAGATCAACAGTCTTTGTGATCTTGCCTCCGAAGCGGGAGCTGTATTTTAAGGTGATCTCTCCTTTTCCCTCGACCAGGAACTGGTGTTCTACTTTTCCGAATCCCGGGACAACCAGAAATTGCAGCTCGGGCCGATGCTGCTTATATGATACTTGGTCCCTGTAGATATCGTTTAGAGTACCGCCGGCTAAAACTTTAGCGTTCTTTCCTGAGACCTTCAGCATATCTTTAGGGTAGAGGTTTATTTTCTGAGAGTAATAACTCATGCTAGGAATAGCTTTTTTATTTAGCAGTCTGGTCCTTACCCTGTAAAGTCCTTTCTCGATCTTTTTTATATCAAAAACATCCAATTCGACTTCCGGAGTATGTTTTGCGGAAAAGAGCATGGCCATGGCATTACGGTGGACCAAGTCTTTGAGCATAAAGGGAGCAGAAAGACGGGAGCTGAATTTGACCCAGCCGCCGATCTCAACATCCCCATAAGTGGGATGTTTATAGGCTTTCCAGGGCTTGTAGAGCTCTCCCTGCACCAGATGGTCACTGAATTTTAGACGTTCCCTGGCAACGTCATTGCTTTCCATAAAAGGCATCCCACCCTCTTCTGTACCCGGCTTGGCTCTTTTTTCTTCTTTCCGGCTCTTAAAAGTCTCAGAGGAGGACTGGAATAATTCGATCACATACCCGTAAGCACCATTGCTGCCTACCATCCACTCGACAAAATCTCCATATGTAGTGTAAAGGTCTTTCCAGCTGACCATGTATTGGTATCCCGGTGTTATTCTTTCTGCCTGTTCGCCTATATAATCATAGACTGCAATGTCCTGGGGAGGGTATTCTCCCAGTCCCTTCTGACTTGGCCCTCTTAAGTACATACCGCCTGAATTGTGCAAGGCCCAGGCAATACAGATATTCGGCCTTTTACGGATATATTCGGCAATGGCTTTGAGCCCGGTACCGGAGAAAGGATAGTCACCTGCTCCGGCCTGGACGTAGGGGGGCATCCAGTCGAATCCCCAGTTCCGGTTGGGGTCTACATAACCTTCGGAATCTTCATTGATCTTGCCGTCTCCGTCATTGTCGATGCCTTCCTGGCCGATCAAGGTCCATTCCCCTTTTTCACCGGGTTTTACTTTGACCATCAGGCGTGAGTCCTCAGGGTCTGTCTTTAATTGGCCGAAGGGGTCCCGTTTACGCATCATGCAGATATTACCGTCACCATCAAGGTCATCCGGAAAATCTTCATCGTAAAGGCCGTCATTGTCATCATCATGAGGCCGGCGCAGGCCGCGGTTGCTGCTTGAAGTGTTAGCATCGGCAAAGAAGTGATAGCGCCCGTCTACATTGACTATTGGTATGACATATATGCAGTTTTTATCCACAAGTTTTGTCACGTCTTTATTTTTTCCGTATTTGGTCAGGATATAATTAAGGAAATATAGAGTTACTTCAGTTGCCTGAACCTCATTGCCGTGGATATTGGCATCCATATAGACTCCGGGCTTGTCCAGCTCTTTTCCTGTTTTAGGATTATTAACAGTCATACAGTAAATAGCCCGCTCCTCTTCACTTTTTCCTACGATATCGAGTTTGGTTAGGTGCGGATAAGCTTTATTTAAAGCTTTGACTGCATCTACGACCATGTCATAGGAATAGTAACTATCAAAAGTCAGGGGTACGGTTACTTTCTGTGTCCTAACTTGCGCGGATAAGACAGAGGTAAAGGGGAAGACTAAGATCAGTAATAATACTAATGTTTTTTTCATCTGGAGCCTCCTAAATCTATGGTCCTGGCATCAGCCCAGGCAATCGATGTTTTTGCCCTGATATTGACCTTCACAGGTTTTTTGGCAAGGATAAGCCAGGTAACTTCCTGGCTTTTGTGTCCGCCGATGGATTTGACCAGGCTTCTTTTTTTGCCTTCTATAATCTTAATGTTTTGACCTTCCAGAGTGATGATAACCGGAAGGATGCGGCTGTTTCTTTTGCCCATAGCAGTGGGATAGGGAAGATAACCTGAATTTTCCACCCAGGCTTTTACCCTGTAAAGCCCTGAACCAAGGGATTTTACTTCGGTTTTGGCGATATTTATGTGCGCCATTTTTCCGGTGATCTCAAATACCCAAGGCACCTGGCCTTTGAGCAGAGGTTCGACCATTTCAGCGGGAGGTGTATTGGCTGCAAAAGGAACTATGCCTCCTATTTCCACGTCCTTTAAAGTAGGGTGTTTAAAGGGCTTCCACTCAACAAATCCTTTTCCTTCCAGTTTTTCATCGGAAAAGGCGAGTAAAGCTTTCTCCTGGGGATCTCCGCCTTCTTTGCTTTTTGGTTTGGGCATCTGGCGCAGCATCTCTGCCATTTTTTCAGTAGTCATCATTCCGCCTTTAACAGCCTCGATAACCTGTTTGGCTTTAAAGTTGGGAGGAGCTCCGGATGATTTCAGAAAAGCCTGGATTTTTTCCTCTCCCAGGGCTATGAATTCATCATTACTCATCTTTTCAAGCTTGTCCGGAGTAATAGCCTCTTCTTCCTTCTTTTCCTCTTTGAGTTCAGGCAGGGTCCAGAAGTCCAGGCTGAAGGAGGGCAGGCCCATGTGATAGTAGGCCCAGAGTTCAAAGGAACCGTCTTTGGCGCGGGCTGTTTCCTGGCGTTTTTCGTCGAGTTTGTTTTTCTTGAGGTATTCTTTATAGTTTTCTGAAAGTTCTTTATAGAATTTCAGGTCTTCCGGAAGAGGATTGACCACAGCACCAAGGCCCAGGAAGCTGGCTATCATAGCTTCTGTAAGCTCCATGCCTGATGGTATAAAAGGCTCCATCATTTCCTTTATCTCTTTCATTGTGTAGGTTCTGCTTGTATCTATTCCCAGGGCTTCACCGTAGCGTTCGGGTATTTTAAGTTTGTCCATGTCCACTGAACCCTGCCTTCCTCCCCGGGGAGGGGTAAGACAGAAGTTAGTGGCTCCAAAACAGAACGTCAGGCCGATTTCCCTGTGTTCGTTTATGAATTTTATTAAATAATAGCTTTCCTCCTCGCTTCCGGCCCAGTCGCCGCCTGTTTTAGTATGGGATTTAAAGAGGTGGGGAAAATTGATGCCGATATTGACTCCTCCGGAGCCGTCTTCATTGTATTTTCCGTCTTTATCATTATCCAGGCCTTCGGAGAAGAGCTTGTAGATTCCTTTTTCGCCTTTTAGCGGGTCTGCCTTTTTCATAAGCCGGGGGTCTCCCGGTAAAGGGATCCATTCTCCCTGAGGGTCTTTTACCCGCATGGAGGTTATAATACCATTTCCATCCAGGTCATCGGTTCCGTCTTCATCTGTGCTGTCATCCATATCGTCATTGTGAGGGCGGGAGTTACGGGTGTCCGTTTGAAGGGGATTGGCAAAATAGGCAGCGGCTGCATCAGGGTTTCCGCAGGCTAAGACATACCAGGTCTTATCCTTGCGTACTTCCGGTTTTTCCAGGATCATTTCGATAAGATATAGGGCAGCTTCGCTTGAGATGGGAACTGTACCTTCCATATTGGCGGCTACAAAAACAGCCGGCAGGGATTTTTTTATTTTGTCGGTTTCGGGTCCGATTTCAAGCAGGCTTACCAGATGTAATCCGGGGCTTACTGCCAGCTTATAGAGTTTTGTGAACTTTGGATTGGCGCTGGCAAATTCTTGTAGAGCCTTATTCAGTTCAGCAGGGGAACGATAGCTGTCAGAACTGATTTTTGCCGGAGCTGAGTAGCTTGAAACTGATAAGATTAAAAT
>JAUVXM010000078.1 GCA_030603565.1 Candidatus Aminicenantota bacterium | reverse complement strand
AATTGATCATATACCCGCCGTAGGATGCCCCCAGAGCAGCAACCCGATCCCCATCCATCCAGTCATACCGGGCCAGGGCGGCTTTTAGTCCTTTTTTCAGATCTTCCAACGGTTTCCCCCCCCAATCATTGCTGATGGAATCTGTAAAATTTTGACCATAGCCGACCGAACCATGAAAATCGACCATTACCGCAGCATAACCCGCGCCGGTATAGACTTGGGGATTCCAACGATAATGGAAATTATTACCGAATGAACCCTGGGGTCCGCCGTGGATAAGAAAAGCCACCGGATATTTTTTTTGCGGGTCAAAATCCACCGGCTTCACCACATAACAATACACTTCTTCATCATTCCAGCCTTTGAAGGTGAACTGTTCATATTCACCCATACGGGCCCGGGTGATGGCATCCTTATTTATCTGAGTGATAGGTTTAAGGTCGCTCCTATCCGTTTTAACTGAAAAAAGCTCCTCCGGGGAACGCAGATTGTTACGGCCGAGAACAATCCTTTTTCCTGCCGGTCCCGACGCAGAGACGCGGCCGTCTTTCACCACAGTTCTGACCTCTCTCTGGGATACTTCGATGGCAAATAACGAGGACTGCCCAAGATTAGCGGCAGTTGCATAAATGGTTTTACCGTCTTTGGCCCAGAATAAAGAACCGGGAGAACGATCCCAATCCTCGGTTAAAATACGCTCCCGGCCCCCTGGCCATGAATACAGCACAACCCGAAAACGGTCGGCTTCAAACCGGGGCCGGTGCATGGCTAAATAGGCCAATGTCTTCCCGTCCGGAGAAAATACCGGGCCGGTATCAGTCGCTTGGTTCTTTTCCGTCAGACACTTGGGTTGGCTGGATCCATCCACAGGCACAAAATACAGATCAAGATCTGTTGACCAGGCTTCTTCCCGGCCCACATCCCGGGCCGTAAAAACCAGCCCCTTCCCATCAGGAGTAAAAGTGATCTCCTCGGGCCCCCCAAAAGGTTTAGAGGGAGAATCCGCATCCATTCCCACCATTACATCCCGGGCTTCTCCACCTGAAACCGGGAGAACAAAAATATGCGATCTCCGCCCATCTTTCCATGTATCCCAATGACGGATAAAAATTTTATCATAAATCTTTCCGGAGCTTTTTTTCTTAGCTGTTTCATCCAGCTTATTTTTCGTGCATTCTATCTGCCGGCACTCAGGAAAAACCTCCATAGTAAAAGCAATGTGTTTTCCTGAGGGAGAAACCACGAGATTGCCCACATTTAGAGGTAATTTTGTGAACTGCTCCGCTTCTCCTCCGCCCACACGGATTTGCCAGACCTGAGAAGAGCCGGAACGGGTGGATAAAAACAAGACCATCTCACCACTGGACGACCACCGGGGATTAAAATCCGAAGCCGGATGGGAGGTTAAGCGGCGAAGTCCAGTCCCATCTACACCTACTATCCAAAGATCCGTTCTGCCGCGGTTGGCTTTCAAATCGGTTGTCCGCAAGGTGAAGACAATCAGCTTTTCATCAGGGGATATTTGGGCATCTGATATTTTCTGCATAGCCAACATATCATGAATAGAAAACGGATGTGTATCCGGCGGAGCCACAGCTCCCAGTCCCTGGCAGAAAACCAGGATGAAAGAAAAAAATATGTATTTTACCTTCATTACTCCCTCCTTTGATAGATTTTTAAATGATATATGATATTTGCAATTAGGAAAGTTTTATCATCCAATTCCGATTTCCAACTATAAGCATACAATAAAAAATTTTTTATGGGATTGCAACTATTTTTCTCCATATCAGTACAATTCTCAAACACAAATTCCAAGAGCCAATCTTGGCTTCGTACAGGTCGCGGTCGAATCTCCTGCCTTTATTACTGAAAACAAATGGAAGTTCAAGGCACAAGGTTATATTGGTTATATTCCTCTATCTAAATTTATTATCAGCAATTTTTACCTTACAGGCGAGCTGATCTTACCGCATCTGCTGCTTTACAGCACATTCGTGGTGAAGGGCCACAACTTCAAGCACTGTGCCTTGCATCTGGGGCAACCTTGACTCGTGAATAATACAGATGTAATGAATTTCAATTTCTTAAAGATAAAAGTTTGAATTTTTTATTTTTCTATTATATATGATATATTGTGGTTTTTTTTTGATAAGAAAAACGGGAAACTATATGCACAATTTTTATGCATAATTCAAATTAATATATTTTAGGAGGTTATAATGAAAAAAGTTTTTACAGTTCTTTTATGTTTTTTTGTTTTTCTTTCTTTAAATTTGATATTCACTTCCTGCGCTCCTGAAGAAAAAGCTGTAGAGAAACAGGCAATTCAAATAAGCGGGGAGGAAATTCAGCAAAAGGATTCTGCTATTTACAAAACGAGAGAATTCAGGGGAAAAGAAAGACAATATTTTACAACTGATTTATCAGGAATTGAAAAACCCGCTTCTATGGAAGAGTTCACCCAGTATTTCCACAATCCGCCAATTCGGCAGTATATGACAGGAACCTGTTGGTGTTTTTGCACGACTTCTTATCTGGAGTCGGAATTAAAGCGTTTGGGAAAAGGAGAGATAAAGCTATCTGAAATATATACAGTCTACTGGGAATATGTCGAGAAAGCGAGGCGGTATATCAAAGAGAAAGGTGATTCATCGGTAAGTCAGGGCTCCGAACACAATGCTGTGATAAGAATGATGAAAAAGTACGGTGCTGTACGCGCCTCAGATTATACTGGCCTTCTTCCAGGACAGACCGAACACAACCACAGCAAGCTTGCTCGTGAAATACAAAAGTACCTGGCTTTTTGCAAGGAAAACAAATACTGGGATGAAGAAAAAGCGGGCTCTTATATTAAGAGTATTCTGGATAAGTACTTAGGGAGCCCCCCCGAAAAAATAGAAGTGGATGGTCAGGCAATGACACCCAAGGAATACCTAGATAATGTCCTAGAACTCCCTCTGGATGACTATGTTGGAATCATGAGCTTTAAATCGCTTCCATTTTATACAAAAGGCGAGTTAAAAGTTCCAGATAACTGGTGGCATAGCAAAGAGTATTACAATGTTCCTCTCGATGATTTCTATAATGCCATTGTGAAGGCTTTAAATACTGGCTATACTGTTGCCTTTGGAGGAGACACGTCAGAGCCGGGGAAAAGCGGTGAAGATGATATTGCTATTATCCCGAGTTTTGACATTCTTCCAAAACTTATCGATCAGGACAGCCGGGAATTTAGATTCACTAACAGAACCTCTACCGATGACCACGCCATCCATGCTGTTGGAATTAAAGAGATGAAGGACCACACCTGGTTTCTTATCAAGGATTCCGGTTCCAGCGCTCAAAGAGGTCAGTTTAAAGGATATTATTTTTTCAGAGACGATTATGTGAAACTCAAGATGCTGACTATCATGGTTCATAAAGATGCTGTGCCTGATTTGATGGCAAAATTTTCTGCCTCGACTAGTGAGTAAATAATAAGAATAAAACAGCACAGAAAACAAAGCAGGAAAAAATTTAACAAAAGGATTGTCACCTGAACACAGAAATTTTGCTTTGAGATGAAGCCGTAGCCTTAGGAGCCATTCCTACCGGCCTTACTTCGAGCTTTTCCTATCCTGGCACACCTGCTACTGAAGTAATGGAATATTTGATTAGAGCTTCTGCGAAAGAAGCGAAATTTAATGCAAACTGCATGATAGGAATTTTTTTTTGCTCATGACAATCTCCGCTAAATTTTATCAAATTTTCACCCTCTGAGCTGCTACATCAATGTTGAGTCCTGTATGCTGCCATAGCAATATCTTTTCTACAAGGTCCCGGTTGATCAACTGTTTACCAAGAAGAAGCAAAAAAACCTCGCGTGTGTAAAACCTGCAGAGCAGAGAAGTCCGGAAGGCAGAAGGAAAGACAGAAGAAGAGCAGAAGAGAGAAGCTAAATCAGGCTAATAATATCTTGACAAAATTATGCATAATGCATAAGATCTTATGCAAGGAGCATAAAGTTTTATGTTTACTGCTAACCAACTTCAGATTTTAGCTGTTCTCATTAACCAACCTGATAAAGAGTATTATCTTAGTGAGCTGGGAGATATCTTATCCAAACATCCAGGTGTTTTTCAGCGGGGCATTAATTCACTGGAAAGACAAGGCGTCATAGAAAGTTATAAGAGGGGAAATCAACGGTTTTTTCAAATAAACAAGTCTTATGTGTTTTATAATGAGATTAAAAATATTGTTCAGAAAACCCAGGGAATAGAAGGCCTTTTAAAAAAACTAGTCAATAATATAGATTCGATTGATATGGCTTTTATTTATGGCACCTATGCAAAAGATAAAATGCGAATGGATTCTGATGTTGATATTCTCATTCGAACAAAAAGTTTTGATATTGAAGATTATTTTCTGGAGGGGATAACAAAAATAGAGCAAAAGGTGCAACGAGAAATTAATTATAAAATATATCTAAAAGAGGAGTTTAATAAAAAAAAGAAAATGAAGGATTCTTTTCTTGAAGAAGTATTATCCGACAAATATATTTTATTGAAAGGGAAAATATGATGAATTGGGCTAAATATCTTAACATCTGAGGATGCACATAATTTTACAGAGGCTAAAATTGCGCAGAAAACAGCAAAAGAATTACTGAAGGAAATAAAAAAAAGGATAAAATCTTCAAATCCTCAGATGATATTCGATTGGTAAAGAATAATAAGCAGAAGATAAATAACAGGAATAGAGAATGATAGAAATTTCTTTTTTTTGTTCATGAAAATCTCCGCTCAATTTCACTGACTTGGCCTAAATGAAACGTTAGCAAAGTAGAGATCACCCTTAATCCCTAATCCAGGAGTTTGGACTTTCATATATACTCTTTCTTCAGCTACCATATTTAGCCTGAATAATTAATAAAAAATATCGATGCTTCACAGTTCAGATTAAGATATTAGACCGACATTTTTTTCCCTCAAGGCTTATCGTCAGATGCAAATGGCTGCGGTATGTTAAAGGATATACACCTTAAAGAAGACTCGGATTTGGTCTTTACAACCGGACCATTTCAAAGGATTATATATAAAGAGCAGGTTTTTTACACCTGCGGAGGCTTTTAAAAAGGAGTGAAAAAATGCTTGTACAACGTTTGAGAGAAATAATCCCCAATCCAAATTCTACATTTCCTATGCTGGGAAGCGGTGGCCAATACTATTTTGACCAATGGAGATTGGATTTAAACGGCGAGATGTGTTTATATTACTGTTTTTGGAATAGAAATCGGACTAAGAAGAATAAAAAAAGAGTGGTAATATCAGAGGTGGAAGATTTAATTAGAAATTGCCGTACACACGGACATATTACCAGAAAAGATTTCGAGAAGTATTGTCATACTTCTAACTCAGCTGGGCATTGTAGTTTTACAGTTACGGTTCGTATGTTAGAATATCTTGGTATTTGGCGATATTTAGGAAGAGGATTGGGAGTTGAAATTATAGATGATGACTTGGCTCAATCCCTAGTGGTGTAAAATAATGATGCTACAGAAAAAAAGAACCTTTCTCAGGCTTATCTTCAACAGTAGCAAAACATAACTTCTTTAAATAAAATAAGATACAGACACGAAAAAAGCTCTTGGCACTACAGATTCTTTGTTTTTCAAAAAGAAAAAACAGGGACACATCCTATTTTAAATGCTTTCGTGGCCTTCCCTTTGGCCTAGTGTTAATGACAATCCCGAGCATCTCAACTATTTTTTCCTCTTTCGTACTATATGATGAGGATATTCTTTTACTACTATTCTCGCAACTCGTGACATGCTTGGATTTAATCAAATAGTAATATTCTTTTATACAGCACAATAAATGGGATGTGTCCCTATTAAAATTAAAATTAAAATAAAATAAAAAAATAGAAAAAGTTCAATCCCGCCTTGACATATGGGATTTATTAATATTATCTATAATAAAGACTAAGTCTTATTATGTCAGTATAGAAGTCTGGAAACTTTTATAATGGATACTTGCCTACATTGGGAACATCGGAGTTCATATAAGCAAAAAAAAGGTATTTGAATGAACCTGAAAAAAATGATTCAGATGGGGAAACAACATGAATATCCCGCCTTAAGCAGGCAAAAATGTATTGCTAAAAGCACAAAAGACGGGTCCCCGGGAATCACCGTAGTTCAACACAGCCTGAATGCAGCAAATGTCGCAAAAAAACTTTCCTGTTTATTTAGCAGCGAATTTATCAAGAAGTGGGGGATATCTCTTGCCGCGCTTCATGATGTTGGGAAAATCTCTCCGGGATTTCAAAAAAAGTATTTCAACAACTATTTAAGAGAAGAACTGCCGGAGCTTGCAGAAATGCAGTTTTCTAATTTCTGCGGCAATCATGCGGAAATCAGCGAAGCCGCAATCAGAGATTTTTTGAATGAATTTCTTGATGACTCTGCTTCCGGCGAAATTGCGGGAGCTCATCATGGAATAAGAAAAAATCCGCAGACAAATCAAGCAGGTATTTACGGCGGTAAAAACTGGGCGGAAGAAAGACTGCAGTTTATCGCTGATTTCTCGCTAAAATTTGGTGCTCCTCCCAAAAACGATCAGATCACAAACGTACAGAAATCTATTCTTGCAGGATTTATCACAATCTCGGACTGGCTTGCTTCTGATGAGATGTTTTTCACTGCTGATGGTTTTACCAAGCAAGATGATATAGGGAAAATCGCCAATAAAGCAGTAGAGTCTTGTGGATTCCGCAAGCTGCAAATCAAACCTTCCCTGTCTTTCAAAGAGATATTCGGATTTCCACCGAGGAGTTCGCAGATATCGCTGATTGAATCTGTTAATACTCCGGGGATATACATCCTTGAAGCAGAGACAGGCTCTGGAAAGACAGAAGCTGCATTATATGCCGCATACAGAATGATCTCTAAGGGATATAATAACGGCATATATTTTGCTCTACCCACAAAACTGACGAGTGATAGGATTCATAAGAGGATTCAACCTTTTGTTGATAAAACCTGTGAAGGGGCCATTCCCGTTATGCTTGCTCATGGATCGGCGTGGTTGAATGAAGAAATTTCATCATCTCTTTATTCAGGCGGCGAAGCATTGGATGCAGGTGGAAGCTGGTTTACTCCTCGCAAACGAACTTTGCTTGCTCCTATTGGAGTCGGTACTGTCGATCAGGCTTTAATGGCTGTTATGAACGTGAAACACTTTTTTGTGAGAGCATTCGGCTTAGCAGGAAAAGTTGTCATTCTTGATGAAGTGCACTCTTATGATATTTATACCGGGACCATTCTTGACAAACTTGTGGATGCTCTTTCTCAGATGGGATGCACTGTAATCATTCTGTCCGCTACGTTAACGGCGGATAGAAAAAAAGCATTTTTCAAGCATGAACTGCCAAAGGACAACTCATATCCGTTAATTACGTCATCCAATAACAACAATATTAATGTCTTACAAGGAGAATCATTTTCTGAGAAAAAAATTGGAGTATCTTTTGACTATTCTTCATCTCTTGTTAATGTTGCAGATTTTGCGATTAAAAAAGCAAAACGTGGTGAGTGCGTTCTGTGGACAAATAACACCGTTTCAGCCGCACAAAATGCTTTCAGGATGGTCGAATCCTTAAAGCCTGAAAAAGCTTTTGATGTTGGCCTGCTGCATTCAAGATTTACGGTTAACCACAGGCGAAATCTGGAAAAAGAATGGATGGGCAAATTAGGGAAAGCGGATGAGAAATGTAAAGTCAAACGTCCAAATGGCTGCGTTCTAATTGCTACCCAGGTGGTTGAACAAAGTGTTGATATTGATGCGGATTTTCTTATAACGGAACTAGCTCCTATGGATATGTTGATCCAACGTTTTGGGCGGCTTTGGCGTCATGAACGTGTCCTTCGTCCATCTGAAAAACCGGAAGTTTTGATATTAACAAGAGATCTAAAAGAAATCGGTTCAAAAGAATCCCTGATTGAAGCCCTGGGGAAAAACAATTCGATGATCTACTCTCCGTATGTTTTATGGAAAACCTGGAATATATTAAAAGATAAAAAGAATATTTCTATCCCCGCCGAGTTGAGATCCATTCTTGAAAATACTTATTCTGATAATGGGGAAGAACCGGAATTCGTAAAAACACTTTTTAACGAAATGATGTCAAGGCGGGAAAAATTGCAGCTAATGGCGGGTGGAGTAATGGCCGGAGTTATGATGCCTACCGGAGATGATGATGAATACAAGGCCGGAACACGTTATTGTGAGTTACCATCTATCGACTGTCTGCTTGTTAAAAAAATCGACTCTATTGGCAATGAAGCAAATATCACTTTGCTTGATGATGAAATGCTGTCTGTTACAGCAGATGAAAAAAATCATTATATCACCAAGCAGTTGCATAAGAACATTGTTGCTGTTGCAAGATACAATTTTGGACGGGCAAACTTAGAAGTTCCTTTATATTTACGTAAACATTTTTTTGGTCAACTGGCTGTTTTGGAAGTTGGGTGTGATGGGAATTTATTCCTCAACGGCATTTCCACAAGACTTTTTTATTCGGAAAATCTCGGGATTTACAGAGAAAAGGATTTTATGGCTGGCAATAAAAATATGATTGATTACAATAATTATAAAACAGGAGAATGGGATTATGAATCTTGTGACTGGTGACTGGATTCCGGTAGTTTTCAATGATGGGACATCAACGCTTGTCAGCCTCAAAAAGCTTTATGAAAAAGGGGATGAAATAAGCGATTTTGTATTAACTCCTCCCCAACGGATTTCAGTAATGCGTTTGCTGATCTGTATTACCCAGGCGGCGCTCGATGGCCCGGAAGATGAAGCGGAGTGGTTGAACTGCGAAAAACGCATTATTCCCGAATCTATCCAATATCTCGAGTCAAGAATCAATAAATTCAACCTTTATGATGACAAACAACCCTTTTTGCAAATTGTGGGATTAGAAGCAAATAAAAAAACCAAATTGGATGTTATAGATACTGTAAAAGCCTCGGGGAATAATCCTGTATTATTTGATCATTCTGCTATTCCGGAGGGTCGAATTCAAACTGATGCAGATAAAGCTCAACATCTTCTGACGATATTGAACTTTTCAACTGGAGGAAAAGTTGGTCAGGCAAAGTGGAGGAATGAAAATAATAGTGATTCAACTTATGCATCACCCTGTTTAGGAAAAACACACACGTTTATAAAGGGCGGATTTATTCTTAAAACCATTATGTATAATTTATTAACAAAGCATGAAATAAAAAGTTTTCCTAACGGGGCATTTGGCAAACCGGTATGGGACAGATTTCCAACAAGTAATAATGATATAAAAGCGTTTGAAAATGCCTCCCAAAGTTATCTTGGGAGATTAGTTCCTTTGTCAAGATGTATATTATTAGATAAAGATATCTCATCAACAGATTGTATATTCGGGCCAACCTGTAAGAAGCTGAAATTTGAATACTTACCGGCTTTTCGTGAGCCTTCAGCAACTGTAATTTTGAACAAAAAAAACGAACCTTATAATATGCATGTTTCAACAGATAAACATATATGGCGCGAGTTGTCTTCAGTATTGCATCTTGCAAAAGCTACCGAGGCAGGTGGAGCAGAAGCGTTAAAAAAAGTGCATCGACTTCTATCTGATGAAATATCATCAATTGATATTTGGGTCGGAGGCCTCGCAAATAATAAAGGAAAGTTGCTGGATATTGTTGATTGGAACCTTTCATTACCTGCAAGTATGCTGAATTCTTTACAATTAGCCGCATATAAAAAAGGGGTTGATAATGCAAATGATGGAAGCAAAAATCTAGGAAAAGCTATATATAAGTATTGTCTTGAGATGAACATGGAAAACACTCTCTCAACGAAAGCAAAAACTCACTATTGGCAGACCCTTGATAACAGTTATCAGACTTTAATCGATACAGTTAATAATGAGGCTTCACTCGACGGAGAATGGCGCAAAAGGATTTTCTCAGCAATGAATTCTGCATTCAGGTACGCTTGCCCTTCAAATACCCCAAGGCAGATTCAGGCATTTGCACAGGCACAAGGATTTTTGAGAATCAAAAAGGCAGATAATAACAATGGATAAACATGGAGAAATAATAGTATATCAGAGTGAAGATGGGAAGACCGCCATTGAAGTACAACTGGAGAAGGATACAGTTTGGTTGACACAAACGCAAATGGTTGATCTTTTTCAGCGAGATCAATCTGTCATTTCCAGACATTTGAATAATGTGTTTAAAGAAAAGGAGTTGGATAAAAAAAGCAATATGCAAAAAATGCATATTGCTTTTTCAGATAAACCTGTAATGCCCTTGTTGCAATAACACTCATGACTGCAGAAAGCAATCCGAAAGAAAAAGAAATAATCTGCAAGGTCATAGTTAACCTGATAAATAAAAACAACAAGTGACTAGTGTAGGCACTGTGTTTAAAGGAGAAATTTATATGGGAAAAGAAGAGTTGGATCAGAAAGTATCGGCATTGATGAAATTTCTCTATTCCGTCAGGGATGACAGAGGAGTAATGGCGGATTTGAGACGCGGCTTCAGCGAGGACACACAGCAGCGTGCCTGGCCGCATATTGCGAAATTCTGTGATCTGCGCAAAGAAAGAGAGAGAAAAATTGTTAAACTTGTTTCCGCCGGTTTCGCAATACACAAAGACTCCGTGAAAAGAGGCAATATGGGTGACGTCATGCGGAAAATTGCAATGGGTGATGGTAACGGGATTGATGGCCTTTCGTCGTATGAATCCAGATTCAGGAGATTGCTCTCTGCGTCCAATGCAGAAGAATTGTGCGACTTCCTTCCGGGAATCATTAAAACCGCGGAAGTCAAGGGTGTGGGAATCAACTTTTATCAACTTTATAAAGATTTATGGTATTGGAATAAGCGGATAAAAGTTTACTGGGCTGCATCATATTGGGGAACAAAAGGAAAAGGAGATGATTCAGATGCGGTATCTGACTAGAATTGAAATCAGTAAAGAAGAGGCATTTGCGAACTCACTTGTTGATCCGTATTCCTGGCATCAGGCTTTGTGGAGAGCTTTCCCAGGACAAGATGACGGAAAACGTTCTTTCCTTTTCAGGGTGTATGAAAAAGAAATATATTTGCAAATTTATCTATTATCTGAATTACAGATTTCACAACAAGGCTGGGGGAATTGGCAGACAAAGGAAATTTCAAGGGATTTTCTTGAGTACTCCCAATACCGTTTTCAACTTCGCGCGAATCCCACAAAACGTTTAGGAGTAGGTAACGACAAGGGAAAACGAGTCGGAATTTATAAAGAAAACAATTTAAGAGAGTGGTTCTTAAGGAAAGCGGAGCAATCCGGTTTTCAATCTCGGAGTTTTGCTGTTTCTACGCCAATGACGGATTATTTCAATAAGAAAGGGGAGAAAAACAAACTGAACAGGGTTGATTTTCAGGGAATTCTGGAAGTCACAAACAAGGATAAATTCAAAAAAGCATTCCATACTGGAATCGGTTCCGCTAAATCCCTAGGGTACGGGATGCTGATTTTACAACCGATTCAATGAACACTAAATAAATAACCAGGGTGTTACTGCCCTGAAGGAGAAAACAACTATGAATATGATCGAATTACACATTATCCAGTCATTTCCGGTGACATGCCTTAACCGAGACGATCTCGGTGCGCCCAAATCTGCGGTATTCGGGGGTGTCCAACGTGCTCGTGTTTCCAGTCAATGCTGGAAAAGAGAGATTCGCACCCTTGCAGCTGAAAACAAATCCCAATTGTTTGCTGGAAAAAGAACAAGGTTTATCATCGAAAGAATAAAGAAAGCCTTGGTTTCGAAAGATGTTGATGCGGAAAAAGCACAAATTCTTGCTGTATCTATCGCTAACGCGTTGGGGAAACTTGACAGTGAGGAAAAAGGGAATGTAAAAACTCTTCTTTATCTTTCTCCCCTAGAAATTGAAAATATAGCAATAAAAATGCTTAACCTGGATTATGGCGAGCCACTAAATGCTGTGATTTCTGCATCTAATGACAAGAAAAAAGAGGAAGCACAAAAAGATCTTTCCAAAGTCGCTGAAAAAGCTGCAAAAGCAATGAAAGAAAAAGTGAAAGATTCCGCCGATATCGCACTGTTCGGAAGGATGGTTGCAGACGACCATTCCCTTATGCTTGAAGGAGCCGCCAATTTCAGTCATGCCATTTCAACTCACAGGGTGAGCAATGAAATCGATTTTTTCTCCGCTGTTGACGATCTAAAGCCGGAAGAAGCAGAAGGCGCCGGACATATTGGCACCCTTGAATTCAATTCCGCATGTTACTACAGGTATGTCGGGATTAATCTCGATCTTCTTAAGGATGAAAACCATCTTGGACATTTTACTAAAGAAGAACTTGATACTGTACTTGACACATTTATAAAATCTTGCCTCGAAGCGAACCCGACTGCCAGGAAAAATTCGCAGTTCGGCTATTCTCGACCGGATTATGTTCTTGGATTGCGAAGAAGCGGACAGCCGCTTTCTCTTGCAAATGCTTTTGAAACACCGATAAATGCGGACAGTAAAGGCTATATTGAAAAATCAAAAGACAGCTTAAAAAAACATTTTGAAAACATGAAAAAAACCTGGAGTATAGAAATTGATGTAGAAACGGATATCCCGGAAGTAGAAATAAATGAATTTATCAAGCGTCTGCTAGATGGAGGATCTGTAAATGCCTAAGCACCTTGCTATTTATCTCGACGGTCCCATGCAGTCGTGGGGTTATATGAGCAAGTTTGACAGGCGGACATCCCTTGCCTATCCCACAAAGAGCGCGATTATCGGCATGTTATGCGCGGCGATGGGAATTCCCAAATCCGATGAAGAAAGGCTTGCGGAGATCGCAGATCTGAAAATGACCGCTTATGTGCTATCTCCCCCAAACAGAATGACTGATTTCCATACCGTTGGAGGTGGCTTTGATAAAAAATTGCATCCACAGAACATTGTGAAAAAAGCCAGTGGTTCAAGTGGAGATACTGTCGTAACACGCAGAGAATACCTTCTTGATGCGAAATTCGCGGTTATTCTTTCGGGTAAACCGGATTTGCTTCAACAATTGGAATCAGCTCTGATAAATCCTTTATGGGGAATATGGCTGGGACGTAAATCATGTGTTCCAACCGTTCCTATCAGCCATGGCTGCCATGATTCTATAGAAAATGCTCTGAAATCAGCAAAATCCGCATATTTGAAAACTTATAACAAAAAATGCGAGGTTCGAAGAACTGTGTCTGAGGCCGCGAAGTTTGCGGACGGCAGTGACAGTTTTATGGATATTCCTGTCAATTTTGCTGAAAGAAAATTTTCAATCCGGAGAGTATGCATAGAGTGAATAAAAAAGGAATTTGTTCCTATGCCGATATTTGAAAAGCCGCCACGGGAAACGCTAGCGCCTGCCAAGGACAGATGGACTCCCATCTATCTGGAACACGGCAGGCTGGAAGTAGACGATTCAAGCGTAAAATGGATAGGCGCTGATCGCACTGTGTTTCGTATTCCTATAGCAACAGTCAGTACTTTGCTTCTGGGGCCTGGAACAACCATTACCCATGCAGCGGTCAAAGCATGTTCCGACTGCAATACTCCGGTATGCTGGATAGGAGAACAGGGAATGCGCTTCTACTCTTTCGGAACAACTCCGACACATGCGAACAAGAATGCCAGGAAGCATGCCGAATACTATGCTTCACGCAAAAAGCGGGTTGAAATCGCTCAAAAAATGTTTTTGAAGCGCTTCCCCAAAATTGTTGTTGAGGAAAAATCAATAAAAGAATTAAGGGGGATGGAAGGGAAAAGAATAAAAGCTCTTTATGAAGAAATGGGATACCGTTTTGGCGTCACCTGGAAGGGACGAAATTACGACAAAAGCAACTGGGATTTATCCGACAATATCAACAAAGCTATTTCTGCTGCTAATGCCTGTTTTTATGCCCTATGTACGTCTATTGTTTGCTCAATGGGATACCTGCCTCAACTGGGTTTTATTCATGTGGCTGGAACTCTGCCTTTTGTATATGATATTGCTGATATTTACAAACCCATATCAACACTTGAAGCCGCTTTTGAAGTAATCGCGTTGAATCCCAGGGCAAAAGAAAAGGAGGTTATCCAAAACCTGAAAGCAAAAATTGAAAAGCAAAAACTGCTTCAAATCATACCGAAAACCATAGAGGAGTTGATGTCATGACTGTTATAGTTTGCAATAATACCCCAGATGCAGTAAGGGGAATGCTGAAACGCTGGTTTATTGAACCAAAACCAAATGTTTTTGTTGGATCTATCAATAAAAAAGTCCGTGATAAAACATTGGAATATATACGGAGGAATGCTAAAAATATTGGCATACTTATCCTATGCTCTGATAATACTTCTCAAGGTTTTTTTGTTAAACATTTCGGAGAAACTGATAGGCGACCAGAAAATTTGTCGGGACACTGCCTGATTGCTGAAAAATGGGAAGAAAATATTGAGCTAATTGATGAATTATCGGTAAACGCTTTACATGAAAAGTACTATATATAGAGATTTTTATTTATTATCATACTAAATACTGCTATTTTCCCCACGCGTGTGGGGATGGACCGGACTGTTCATCACAATGGCAGATGATTTAAGTATTTTCCCCACGCGTGTGGGGATGGACCGTTTGACAAATGATAACTCCGGATGTATATTGTATTTTCCCCACGCGTGTGGGGATGGACCGCTATGTCCCCAGTTGCGGATGTGTCGCCAAGAATTTTCCCCACGCGTGTGGGGATGGACCGCCAGGAACAAAAGTATTCGTATGTTCAACATTATTTTCCCCACGCGTGTGGGGATGGACCGCGCAGCTCCCGGGGTCTGTCTAACTCTAAGACATTTTCCCCACGCGTGTGGGGATGGACCGCAGTTTTTAATGAACAAATTAGTTGAAGTATTATTTTCCCCACGCGTGTGGGGATGGACCCATATCAAGTTCTTCTACTAACCTTTGTGCCTCATTTTCCCCACGCGTGTGGGGATGGACCGAAGCAGACTTGCTTCCTCTGTAACCTTGTCTGATTTTCCCCACGCGTGTGGGGATG
>JAUVXM010000069.1 GCA_030603565.1 Candidatus Aminicenantota bacterium | reverse complement strand
GCTTGTGTTTAGCTATAATAGCCTATCGCCTGACCTATTCATAAAAAAATGGCGATTAAAATTAAAAATGAAAACGAGAAAAGATTTAAAATAACTATTCTTGAAAGAATTTTGCATATTACTGAAAATAAATTAATAATAGAAACATCGCCATTTTTTTATGAATAGGTCAGGTTAGAACACAAAGCTTAATAATGGGGAAGGGAGGTCTGCTTTGAAAAAAATGACTACAAGAAATAAAAGAATACATCTTTTTGTTTTAATATTTATATTAACAGCTGCAGTAGTCTCCGCTCAAGTTAAAACCGGTGGCTACTTCGCCTGTGATTATGCCAGGGGACAGAGTGAAAGTATTTTCTCCGGAGATACTTTTTTAAATCCTCTTATGGGTATTGTGTTTTCCGGCCAGGCTTCCAGTAAAATTAATTTTGTCAGCGAGGCCACTCTGACACAGGGGAATGTAGTAGATATAACTCAAGCCTGGGCAGGTATGGCCTATGCAGATTATATTAATGTCAAACTAGGATTATTTATTGTTCCATTTGGCCAATATAATGAAAATAATCTACCGCATCAGAGTATGCTGATAAACAAGCCTTTATATGCTGAATATCTTTTTCCTTTTAGATGGAGGGATGTGGGGGCTGTAACCGAAGGGATTTATAGTGGTATTTTGTATTCGCTTTATATCGGAAATGGCCTGGCTGAAAGTGCTTACCTCAATACTGGACAACAATTTAAAGACAATAATAAGGACAAAGCATGGGGAGGAAGATTCGGCCTGAGGTTAGACCAAGGATTTGACGCATATTATTCTCTCTATAGGGGGAAATTTGATGATGCTAACACCCGTAACCTGGTTCTGCAGGCAGTGAATTTTAGTTGGAAAACAGAACAATTTCAATTTTTCTCTGAATATACAAAAGCCAATATTGAAAATCCGGATGGTTTTTCCAATGGGAGTGCTGATGGGTATTATATTCAGCTTTCTTCTTTTTTTAGCGGTATTCAACCGGTAGCCAGTTATCAGCGATATAAATATAATGATGAATTTCATGGTCCGGGTTTTAATGGTTCCTTGGAACCGGGTACAGGAATCGCCCGGGAAAAATCCCGCTGGACCATTGGAGCAGTGCTTAGGCTTTCAAATAATGCTTTATTAAAAGTCGAGTATGATTTCAACAGAGAAAAAGATATAGAGCTGAAAAACAATGTCTTATTCTGTCAATTGGCAATGAGTTTTTAACTTAGAGAGAGATACCTATGATGAATATAGCGATTATCGGGATGCAGTGGGGTGATGAAGGAAAAGGAAAGATAACCGATCTACTTACTTCTTCGTTTGATATCGTCGCCCGTTTTCAAGGTGGCCACAATGCCGGACATACTGTTTATATAGATGGAAAAAAAACAGTTCTGCACCTGATTCCTTCCGGCATACTGCATCCTGACACTCTCTGCCTTATCGGCAATGGTGTTGTTATTGACCCCCGGGCTTTTATCAAAGAGATAACTGAACTGGAAGAACTTGGGGTAAAGATAGACGGTAACCTCGCCATCAGCCGTAATGCCCATCTTATATTTCCTTACCATACGATGCTTGAGAGTTCAACTGAGGAAAAACGGGGTAATAGTAAGATCGGTACTACTTGCCGGGGAATCGGCCCTGCTTATGAGGATAAAGCCGGGCGCTCTGGTATTCGCACCGGAGATCTTCTTGATCTTTCTGTGCTGGAAGCGAAGATAAAACATAATGTCAAAGAGAAAAATATTTTTCTTTCCCATTGTAGAAAGCCCCTGCTGGATTATAAAAAGGTTTTTACAGAATATGCAGAATATGCAGAAATGATGGGAAAATATCTTAAAGATATCTCTTTTATTCTTGAGAGAAAGATAAAAGCCGGCAGTTCGGTTCTTTTTGAAGGTGCTCAAGGCACGCTGCTGGATGTTGATCATGGTACTTATCCTTATGTAACTTCGTCAAATTCAACTGCCGGCGGTATTTGCGCGGGATTAGGAATTGCCCCGAATAAAGTCGATTCTATTCTGGGAATCGTTAAAGCTTATACAACTCGTGTCGGTGCTGGTCCGTTTCCGACAGAATTATCTGATAAATGGGGGGAGTATCTGCAAAAACAGGGAAATGAATATGGAGCTACCACGGGACGCCCCCGCCGCTGCGGCTGGTTTGATTCTGTGGCTGTATCCTATGCTTGCCGTTTAAATGGGGCTGAGAAGATTGTTTTGACCAAAGCTGATGTTCTTGATGGTTTGGAAGATATCAAAATATGTACCGGCTACCGTTATAAAGGAGAAAAGCTGGAAAGTTTCCCTTCTGAGAACTGGATTCTTGATGAGGTGGAACCGGAATATAAAATAGTCCGGGGATGGAAGAGACCTATTCAAGGTGTCCGTGAGGAAAGACAATTTCCTCAAGCGTTTCGAGATTACTGTAATCTCATTGAAGATTTAGTCGAGGCGAAAGTTGTAATTGTCTCTACGGGGGTCAACCGTGGGGATACAGTGTTAATAGAAGATCAACTTGCCGGATTGGTTGACATTGATAAGATCAAATCTGCTATAAATAAAGATAATCCCGATGAAAAAGAAAATCTTTAACTGGATCGAACTCGATCGATCTGCGCTTGAGCATAATATTCAACAGTTCCGGAACCTTATCGGCACCAAGAGAAAGCTGCTGGCCATGGTAAAAGCAAATGCTTACGGCCATGGGATGTTCGAAGTGGCAGGGATTGCCTGTAACAGCGGGGTAGATTGGTTGGGGGTACAGTCGGTTGAGGAAGGAATCAGTCTTCGCAGAGAAGGGTTTGAGTGTCCTATCCTGGTGGTAGGGTACATTCCACTGGATGACCTGGAAAAAGCTGTAAAAAATGACCTGAGGATCACGGTATATAATCCTGAATCTATCGACAAATTAGGTAAGGTATGTAGGAAGCTCGGGAAAAAAGCTTTTCTGCACTTAAAAGTCGAGACTGGAACTTACCGCCAGGGTGTAGAAAAGAGAGATGTGCTTCCTTTTGCAGATAGAGTACGCAGGGATCCTCAACTTGTACTGGAGGGAGTTTCTTCACATTTTGCGAATATTGAAGATACGACCGATCATACTTATGCCAGGCGACAGCTGCATAATTATCACAGTATCATCCAAAACCTCAAGGAACATAAAATAAATATACTAGTCAAACATTTTTCCTGTTCTGCAGCTGCTATTCTTTTTTCCGAAACGCATTTTGACATGGCTCGAATCGGGATCGGAATATATGGCTTGTGGCCTTCAAAGGAGACCTATTTATCCTGTTTGCAGCAGGATCAGCAGCCGCTCAGCTTAAAACCCGTCCTTTCCTGGAAAGCCAGGATAGCTCAATTGAAAAAGGTGCCGAAAGGCGCTATGATCGGATATGGCTGTACCTATAAGACAGGCAGGGAAAGTTTGCTGGCTGTGGTCCCTGTGGGATACTATGACGGATACCCTCGTAATCTGTCCAATCCATCTTATGTTCTGGTAAATGGAGAAAGAGCTCCTCTGCGGGGGCGGGTGGCTATGAATTTTTTAGTTGCTGATGTAACTGATATTTCAGGTGTCAGGCTTGAGGACAAGGTCGTACTTATTGGCAAAAGCGGGGATGATACCATATCTGCTGATTCTTTGGCCGGCTGGCAAGGGACTATTAATTATGAGGCTGTAACCCGTATTAATCCATTTATTCCCAGGATTGTGGTCTAATCATATAAAATCTATCGGAAATATTGACTAAAATGTGTTATAATGATATATTATATCATCGCAAAAAATTACTTTTAAAATATCTGCGATACTATTAATATAAATTTATTATTCTTTATTGGAGGAATAACGATGAAAGAAAAAGTTGAAAAGGCATTAAATAAAGTCCGGCCTTCACTTCAAGCAGATGGAGGCGATGTTGAACTGGTAGAGGTGGAAGATAACGGAGTTGTTAAAGTTAAACTGACCGGGGCCTGTGCTGGCTGTCCTATGTCCCAGATGACTCTGAAGATGGGAATTGAAAGGATTTTAAAAAGGGAAGTACCCGGAGTAGCTACAGTCGAAGCGGTTTAAAGGATTTAAATCAAAGAGAGCTTGGTTTAGGAGGGGTAAATGATCTACAGCGATAAAGTGATGAAGCATTTTGAGAATCCCCAAAATGTGGGAGTTATGAAGGATGCTGATGGAGTAGGTAAAGTAGGAAATCCTGTCTGCGGAGATATGATGACTTTTTATATTAAAGTCAAGGATGGCCGTATCAAAGATGTAAAATTCCAAACCTTCGGCTGTGGCGCCGCAATTGCTGTATCAAGTATGGTCAGTGAGATGGCTCTGGGAAAAACTTTGGAAGAGGCTAAGCGGATTACTAATGATGATGTGGCTGAGGAACTTGGAGGTCTGCCTAAGAATAAGCATCACTGCTCAAACTTGGGAGCGGATGCCTTACATAAAGCCATAGAAGATTTGCAGGATAAGCAAAAAAAAGGAAAAAAGACTGCAGCTGCAAAAACTGTTGTGGAAAGAAAGGGAAATTGTCCCTATTGTGAAGGCCCGATCGTAGGCTTGGAATTATTCTGTAAGAAATGCAATCTAAAAATTGACTATTGCCCGGAATGTGGCAAACCGTTGCAGAAAGGATCAAAAGAGTGCCCTCATTGTGGTGTAAGAGTGATAAAAAAGTAAAGGGATGTATAAGTGAAAAAAGAAGGAACAGCAGAGAGAATTCTTAGATTAAAAGAAAAAAAGAAGGCTATTATCCTAGCCCATAATTACCAGACCGGAGATGTTCAGGATATTGCTGATTTTGTGGGAGACTCGCTGGATTTGAGTATTAAAGCTTCTAAAGTGGAAGAGGATGTGATTGTTTTCTGCGGAGTACATTTTATGGCTGAAACCGCTGTGATTTTAAGTCCTGAAAAAACAATCCTCATCCCAGATGCGGACGCAGGCTGCCCTATGGCTGATATGATCACAGCTGAGGAACTCAGAGCCTGGAAAAAGGTTAATCCCGGGATAGATGTTGTATGTTATGTGAATACATCAGCTGCAGTGAAAGCTGAATGTGATATTTGCTGTACTTCAGCTAATGCAAAAAAAGTAGTTGCATCCCTTAAGGGAGATAAAGTCCTGTTTGCCCCGGATAAAAACCTGGGCGCTTATATAGTTCGCGGTTCAAAAAAAAAGATAATTCCCTGGGACGGATATTGTTACGTGCATAACAATATTTTGCCTAAACATGTCAGGGAGAAAAAAAAGCGTTATCCTAAAGCAGAAGTATGGGTGCATCCTGAATGCCGGCCCGAAGTCATAGACCTGGCTGATAGAGTTTTTTCCACCGGGGGGATGGTAAAAGAAGCCCGCAAAACTTCTTTGGATGAGGTCATAATCGGTACGGAAGCAGGAATGATATACCGTTTAGAAAAGGAAAATCCCGGAAAAAGATTTTATCCCGTTAAAGACAACGCAATATGCAGTAATATGAAAAAGATCACCTTGGAGAAGGTATTGATTTCTATGGAGAACATGGCACCAAAAGTAGAAGTTTCTGCTGATATAAGCCGGAGGGCAAAAGGGGCTATTGAGAAAATGGTATCATTGTAGTAAATGAATAAATCTGAAAAGAGAGTCAGGGATATTATCAGGATCTTACACAAGACCTATCCAAACAGCCGGACAGCACTACGCTTCAGGACGCCGCTCCAGATCCTTATAGCTACTATTTTGTCTGCTCAGTGTACTGACCGGAAGGTCAATGAGATTACTCCCGCCCTTTTTAAGAAATACTCAGGTGCAGCAGATTTTGCGGCTGCTGACAGGGTTGAGCTTGAAAATGAGATCCGCCCTACCGGATTCTATCGGAATAAGGCTAAAAACATAATCAAAACCTGCCGGAAAATTGAGGAAGATTTTCAAGGAGAAGTGCCTGGCAATATGGCCGCCCTTATTACTCTGCCAGGAGTAGCGCGTAAGACTGCAAATATTGTTCTTTCCAGTGGATTTAACCGGGCCGAAGGAATTGCTGTTGATACTCATGTCAAACGTATTTCAGTCCGCTTGGGTTTAAGCCTGGAAAAAGTGCCTGACAAGATCGAGCGTGACCTTATGAAAGTAGTACCTAAAAAGGACTGGCTTGATTTTAATTATTTGCTCGTAAACCACGGCCGTACATTCTGCAGTGCCCCTAAACCCCGCTGCAAAGAATGTCCGATCCGACATCTCTGCCTTTATCATCTCAGCCTTCCCTCTGTAACCAGAAAATGAAGGTGCAGATGAAAATTTATTCAGCTTCCAAACGACTGTATCACAGCGATATCCACTCTCCCCATTCAGCACGTCTTTTAGCATGACAAGATGGGCAGAATCCGCAAGAAGGATCAGGTGGATTGCTTTGTTATATAGTTCTTCAATTAAATCTTCCAGATATTTCTTTATAAATATTTTTCCTATGGCCAATAGTCAATATTATGACAGTTATTTTTTCATGGTCTATACGATAGATTACTCGATAGGTCCCAGAACGGTAAGATAACAATCCTTTTAATTCATGAGTGAGCTGTTTACCGATTTTGGGATTGCTGGCTATGCGCTCAATAGCATCCTTAATTTGACGTTTCTTTTTAAGGGGCAATTTGTCTATAGCGGTTTTTGCTTCTTTTGTATAGAGAATACTATACATCTTTAAATATATTTTGGTGGGAATAGAGACGTCCTTTTTGAATATCTTCTTCCGCCCGTAATATTGACTGGAGTAGTTTCTGATCCGCTTTAATTTCTAAAGTTTCTAGCTCTTCAGGAGAGAGCAAAACTGCCTCTGCTTTTCCATTTCTGGTTATAATCAAGTGTTTTCTCATTTGAGATATTTTCTTAACTATTTCGGACAATTTCTTTCTTACTTCTGAGATTGGCATTATATAATCCATGATTTTTATCTCCAAATAAAATGTACAATATTTTGTACAATTTATCAAGATATAATTTTTTTGTTTTTCTATATAACAATTACTATACTGCATGCTGTATTTTGAGAAAAATACAGCTACAGAACCGTCTACATATTATGAATTCCTCGAATAATATGCTTAGAATAATATGCTTAATTTGCAGTAATACCCTATCAATATCATTGTTATATAGCAAGCTGTATATCTGACGAATTAGATATAATGGAGGATTTATGGAATGGGATTATAAAATAAAATTGGAAAAAGACGAAAGAATCAAAGACTGGCAGGTGAAACAGGCGGCAGACGCTGTCCTGATTTATATAGAAAAATTTATGAACGAGAGAAAAATCTCTATTAATTTAACAACAAATGCACAAAAGGAAAAACAAGGAACTTAAAAACCTTGCGGACACGGTTAGAGTAAAACGTACATTTAAGTTGCCAGTTGTTTTATCCCGAAAGGAAGTAAATAGTTTATTCTCTTATCTATCCGGCCAGTATTTATTAATGGCAAAACTCCTTTATGGCAGCGGTCTGCGATTACTGGAATGTATTAGTCTACGAGTAAAAGACATAGATTTTAACAATAATTTGTTAGTAATTCATTTTCAACCAAGCACCTTGCAGCGCATGATAAAGAGTGCTGTCATAAAAGCAGGAATACACAAGAATGCCAGCTGCCATACTTTACGACATAGCTTCGCAACCCATTTACTTGAAGCTGGATATAATATCAGGACGATTCAAGAATTATTGGGACACAAAAATGTTAACACTACAATGATCTATACTCATGTGATCCGGAAAAAATATGCAGATGTTTCGAGTCCACTCGATAAACTATGATTAAAAAAACGAATTCATTCACAATATTTTCACACTCCTGAAAATAATAAAAATATCTAATTTGTCAGATATACAGCTTGCAGTATAACAAGGATATTGATAAAATATTACTGCATTTTAAGCATATTTTGATGGGATTCGTAGACGGTTCTGTGGCTGTATTTTTCTCAAAATGCAGCATGCAGTATAGTAATTGTTCGGTGACAAACGAAATGGAAAAATCTTCTCTAGCAAAGTACCTGAAGAAAGCGCGTCTGATAGTCAGCCTCCCTTTTTTGAGGTATGAAGTAACTCTTGATGATCTCATCGATTCGAAAGACGTTGATGAGAGGATAGAGCGCATAAGTATAATAAAAAATGATCTTGAAGAAACGATTGTTGCCGTTGAACAACTTCAAGCTGAAGCATTCAAGAGCAAGAACGAAGCCAATAAATTAAAGGAAACAATATCGCTGCTTAAGCAAGATAAAAGTACTGCAGAAGCAATGGTCAAATTGCCTGAAGAGTCTTTCTCCCGTATTCTTTCACGAGCCAGCTCGAAAGGAAGAGTAAGAGGAATAATAGAAGGTATCATTATCGGATTTATCACGGGAATATTGTCGAGTTTGCTTGTATGGTATTTAACAAAATAATCTTCCACCGACTAAGGTGATAGGGAGAAAGAGGAGGTACCAAATGATTGATGTGACATTCGAGATTGGTGGCAAAAAAGTCAGTCCAAACCGTGTTGGAGATGAAATTGAGAAGGTTATTCTAAAGCAGGTAACAGAGAACATCAAGAAAGCTTTGTCTTCTGTTCGTTGTCCCGAGCATGGAGAACATCCAAGGGTTATTGTCAAAGGGCACTCTATGGACAACTTAAATTTTGAAGTTCATGGCTGTTGTCAGAATCTTATCGATCTCGCGACAAGTAAATTGAAATGACCACCGAACCTGTCAGTGCACCTGACCGGTGTTTCGCTACGCTCCACACCGTCAGGTGACTTCTTCGTTATACCTGATAATATGGAGTCTCGATGAAGAAAGGAATCGAAGCCAAAATCGAATATCAAGAGGTAATCGGAGAAGCCAATCCTGGTGGCTATCAACCGGTTAGGTTTACAAGAATCAAATATAAAGCCAGCCCAACGGCACATATCGATATTCGGCAGTTCCAACGAGGCTATGATGATGAAGGAGAGGAAGCCTTTTATCCGACCAAGAAGGGATTCAGATTTCCAGAGCGCGAATTCAAAAGAGTTGTTAAGAAATACGCTTTACTGCCGGAGACATATGTTCATCCTCTGATTGTTAAGAAGAGTTTTTCTCTTCTTAACGCTGGCCAATTCGAGAGTGCAGTATTGCAGGCCTTCAAGTCAATAGAAACAAGGATTCGAGCAAAAATCAATGCTACCCCAGAGGAGTATGGAATAAGACTAATTCGAAAAGCATTTCATCCTGAAAATGGCCCTTTAACAGATTCCAAATTGCCTAAAGCGGAACGTGAAGCATTTTGCAATTATATTGCCGGTGCTTTTGGGTTTTACAAGAATCCATGTTCACATAGAGACGTAGAACTAGATTTTTCGTCAGCATTTGACAGAATTGTAGTTGCGAGTGATTTACTGAAGGCTATCGAAAATGCAAACCTAATGAATAAAAAAAACACATAACAAATCACTACACTGGATTTTTATTCCGCTGCGCTCCATAAAAACCAGTGAGTTCAAGCGTTATGTGTCAGAATCAATAAAGGAGTCATTAAATGTTTAAAGAACTAAAAGAAATAAATTCACGCCCTACACCTTTTCAATTTTATACAGCAGACGAACTGTGGACAAATGAGCATACATCAAAACAAATGCTCGAATACCACATAAATGAAGCAATTGATGTTTCATCTCGGAACAAGATATTTATTGAGAGATCTGTGGAATGGATTGTTTCTCATTTTGGAGTGGATAATAAAACTGAAATTGCAGACTTTGGCTGTGGGCCAGGACTTTACACAACCAGGCTGGCAGAACGAGGGGCAATTGTTACCGGTATTGATTTCTCAGAAAACTCTCTGAAGTATGCAAAACAGGCAGCTGATAAGGAAGGATTAAAAATAAATTATGTCCATGAAAACTATTTAGATTTTGAAACGCCGGACAGTTTCGATCTTATCACAATGATCATGTGTGATTTTTGTGCGTTAAGTCCGGAGCAAAGAAACAATATGCTCTCAAAATTTAATTCATTATTAAAGCCGGACGGTTCTGTCCTGCTTGATGTGTATTCATTAAAAAGTTTTAACCAGAAAGAAGAATCCGCAACCTACGAATTAAATCAATTAAATGGATTCTGGTCTCCGGATGATTATTATTGTTTTATTAACACATTCAAATACGATAAAGAAAAAGTAATTCTTGATAAATACACAATAATTGAAGAGTCACGAAAGCGTATAGTATATAACTGGTTACAGTATTTCAGTAGAGATTCACTTAGAAAAGAATTTGAAGAAAATGGTTTTAAAGTTGATGAGTTATACTCAGATGTTGCTGGTAAGCCCTTCGCCCCTGAATCAAAAGAAATCGCTATTGTCGCAAAGAAATTATAAGAAAAAGCAGACACATAACAAACGCATGCATACGGACAGCCTAAAGCGGCGTCGCGCCTTCGTTGCTTAGCATCCTGGGTTGAGTTTTTATCTTGATTCTTCTATTATATAATATATAACTAAGGTCAATAAATAATCTATGATAAGAGATGAATAAAATGAAACAATACTGTAATCATATCGGGCTTATATCCGGAAATGCTGAAATGCTGGTTAAATTCTATACAGAAAAGTTAGGATTTAAAGAAAGCGGGGCCCGGCTGATTCCTGCCTCGCTCATGAAACAGCTTTTCGGTCTGACGTGCGAGTGTCAAATGACCAAGCTTGTTCTGGGAGAAATAGTGCTTGAAATATTTAATCCTGTGGGCATTGATATTAGCCTGAGGACGGAAGACACCTCAGGCTTGAATCATTGGGGCCTAAATGTCTCAGACAAAGAGTCCTTTTGCCGGGATCTTGCAAGCAAAGGTGTTGAAATAATTAAAGCTCCAAATAAAGACAGATACATCTGTTTCATTAAAGACCCGGAAGGAAATCGGATTGAAGTTTTTGATTGATACAAAAATGATTAAAGAAGCAAGACTTTATGATTCCCTAAAAGATAGGTATGTCTTTTGCCGTTTGTGCAATCATAAGTGTCGTATTGCTCCTGATAAATTTGGTATCTGCGGAGTAAGACAGAACCGGGACGGCAAGCTGTATACCCATGTATATGGTGAGCTTATCGCAGCTAATGTGGATCCGATCGAGAAAAAACCTTTATATCATTATTTACCGGGCACAGCATCTTTTTCTATGGCAACTATAGGATGTAATTTCCGCTGTTCATTCTGCCAGAACTGGCAGATCTCGCAAGATTCTGCCAGAGACGGGAATGCTTCCGGCAGCTCCTATCTTCCCAAAGAAATAGTAGCTGCAGCAAAAAAGCAGAACTGCCGCAGCATCTCCTATACTTATACAGAACCTACTATCTTTTTTGAGTATGCCTATGATACAGCCAGGCTGGCTAAAGATGAGGGATTGGGAAATGTTTTTGTGACCAACGGATACATGACTCAAGAAGCCTTGGATGTAATTAACCCCTATCTGGATGCCTGTAATGTTGACCTTAAGTCTTTCCGGGAAGAATTTTATGACAAGATGTGCAAAGCCCATTTGAAGCCGGTGCTGGAATCTATCCGCTATATGAAAAAGCTGGGGATATGGGTCGAAGTTACAACCCTTGTAGTACCGGGACAGAATGACTCGGATAAGGAGCTTTCCGATATTGCTGAGTTTATTGCAGATGTAGATGTGGATATCCCTTGGCATATAAGCCGTTTTCGTCCTGACTATAATTATTTAAATTCGCGTCCCACACCGGTTGAGACTTTACGTCGTGCTTATACTATCGGAAAGAAAGCCGGCCTGCATTATATTTATATCGGTAATGTTGTGAGGGAATCGGAAGATACAGTATGTCCTGAATGTGGAAAAATCGTCATCCGGAGACATGGTTTTTCAATCTCGGATAATCGCATCAAGAATTCGACTTGTCCCTTTTGCAGCAGCCAAATCGCCGGAGTGTTTTAACCTGTTTTATAAATAGTTTAGGAGAACCTGAATTATTCACGAGTCGAGGTTGCCGTGGATACGGAAAAGCAGAAAATAGTTAATGGAAAATAGCAAAACCGAAAAGATGGAATTGAAAAAAATTAATGATCACACCTGGGAAATTCCTCAACATGACCGCATGCAGGTCGCAGCAATCGTCTATACCTCCTCCAAACTTCTAAGCAGTCTTAAGCGTGACAATACTCTCCAACAGATCAAGAATGTTGCTTGCCTGCCGGGGATCAAATGTGCTGCCTATGCCATGCCTGATGCCCACCAGGGCTATGGCTTTCCTATTGGGGGAGTGGCTGCCTTTGGTAAGGAAGAGGGGATCATTTCTCCGGGCGGCGTAGGATATGATATAAACTGTGGGGTAAGACTTTTACGTACTGATTTCTTAGAAGTTGACATTCATAAATTCCTCCAGAAGCTTATAGGCGAGATCTTTCGGGAGGTCCCTGCCGGAATAGGCAAAGGGGGTCTTGCCCGGTTAAAACCCAATACTCTTGCTGAAGTTTGTTTGAAGGGAGCTGAGTGGGTTGTATCACAAGGATTCGGAAAAGATAAAGACCTGCAGCGCACTGAAGAGTATGGTTGTCTGCCTGAAGCTGATCCCGGTTATCTATCGCCCCGGGCTCTTGAACGCGGAATGCCCCAGCTGGGAAGCCTTGGCTCGGGTAATCATTTTCTTGAGATCCAAAAAGTAGATAAGATCTATGACAGTCATACTGCCGCTGTCTTTGGTATCCAAAAAAAAGGTCAGATTATGGTTATGATCCACTGCGGAAGCCGGGGCCTGGGGCACCAGGTTGCATCCGACTATATCCGCAAAATGGAAGATAGCTTTGGTTGGAAAAATCTGCCTGACCGCCAACTTATTAATGCTCCTATCCGCTCTGAGCTTGGACGTCAATATTACAAGGCTATGAGCTCTGCTGTGAATTTTGCTTTTGCCAACCGTCAGATAATTGCTCATTGGGTACGAAATGTATTTAAGCGTGTTTTGGGGAGTTCAGAAGGTATGGATCAGGTCTATGATGTTTGTCATAATGTGGCAAAATTCGAAAAGCACAAAATTGAAGGAAGAATGCAGGATGTTTGTGTGCACCGCAAGGGAGCGACCCGAAGTTTTGGACCGGGACGCATGGAAGTCCCGGAAGTCTACCGAAAAGTCGGCCAGCCGGTCTTTATTCCGGGAAGTATGGGGACAGCCTCATACATTCTGGCGGGTACAACAGATGCGGAAAAATCTAGTTTTGGTTCAACTGCTCACGGCGCTGGACGAGTTATGTCTCGCCATGAAGCCCGCAAGCGCTTCCGGGGAGAAAAGATAAAACGGGAAATGGAAATAAAAGGGATTGAATTAAAGTCTGTAAGTTTGAAAAGTGTGGCTGAAGAAGCTGATTATGTCTATAAAGATGTGAATGAAGTGGTTAGAATTTCCCACAAGGCAGGTCTTGCAAAATTGGTTGCCAGAGTAGTGCCTGTAGCAGTTATGAAAGGATGACTTGCCTGGATTATATCCTGAAAGCAATCCCGCCGCGAAATGATATCCCGTTCCAGATACCTGCATCCACCAGAATGTGGAGGTTATTTGTTATCTCTCCTTTTATTCCAGCATTTAACTGGAAAAAGGGGATAAATCCGGGAAGGAAAACGCTTTCGTTGATTTTTTTTAGTTCATTCTTGACTTCAAGCAAGGTTCTTGTATCCGAAACTTCATATGACTCATATAGATCCCCATCGATTTTTAAATCAGCTGAAAAGTCATAAGAAATTTTAGCATTTTCAAGGTAAACTCCTTTCGCGATTCCAAGACCTATTGTGATGTACGGGTGAATTCTCATGGATGGTATGATGTCCCAACGGGAACTCAGATGAACAGACCATGGTTCCATGATAAAATCTCCGCCAAAGCTTCCTGTGTAAACAGAACCGTCGGAAAGCTCAATATTAGTAGATATCTGAGAAAAGCCGGTTTTAATTGTTGTTTTTTCAAGAGATATACCCAGGCTGTAAACACCTTCTTTGCCTTTTGGGTACCATCTTATTTCAAAGCCGAAATTTCCTCCGGAAGAATTAAAATCTACGTTCTGAGAATAATTGCTGTCTTCTATTCCGGGATAGTCTTTATAGACTTCTTTTAAAATATATTTTTTTAGAGTGTTTCCAAGATTGCTTTCTATAGCGGATTCAAATATGTTTATATTCCAGCTTGATTTGTGCAGGCTGAATTCCAGGTGGCCTTGAGCTAGAGCGGGGGAGATAGGAAGCCAAAAAATTGTCAAGGCCGCAAGTAAAATTTTTATGAGCTTTTTCATCTTTGTTATTTGATAAAAGCTTATAGCACTCGGCAACAGCAAAGTCAATGACAAGCCCAAAGGCCCAAATAATCGGATAAGCCTGTCAATATAGTAAAAGATAATAAAGATATACCTCTACTACGCCAGAAGAACTGGTATAATAGAGGCGTGAAAAAAAATCAAAAGTTTCACCCAATAGGTGAAACCAAAAAGGTATTATTATGATAGGACAGCAGGTTAAAAATTTCAAGCTCGGGACATTAAAAAAAACAAAAGTCACTGCATCGGGCGGTTTGATATTGATCATGAGTTTTGCCAAAGAGATAGGATTGGCAGCGGCACTTGAAAAAAGGCTTTCTCATTTAAAGAAGCGCAAAAGGGGCTATTGTGTATCTGAGAAGATTCTCTCCTTTGTTGAGATGTTGATAAAAGGAGGGTGTCGTTTAAATGATATAGATATTCTTTCATCTGATCCCCTGTCTGCGTGTGACGCACAGGTAGATGGGTTATTGGATATACTGGGGATGGATAAATTCCCTAGGGCCAACACCATTGGCGATTTGGCGCGAAAATTTACGCGAAGAGACATTGACAATCTGGCTAATATTGTAATGAAGCTTTCCTCAAATACTATTCGTCAGAAGGGGTTAAAAGAGATTGTCATAGATATAGATTCAAGTCTTATCCCCAGTGAGGTGGAGATTGCTGAGAAGAGTTATGAAGGCTTTCGTGGATTTAATCCTCTAATGGGAATCATAAAGGGCAGAGAGTTGAGCATGGCTGGATTTAGTCTTTTTCGATCAGGCAATGCTTCACCTGCGGCTAATAATTTGAGTCTTTTAAGAAAGATATCAAAGTACCTGGAAAAGAATAATTCTGGGGTAAAAGTTAACGTCCGGATGGATTCTGCCGGGTATAATCACCGCATCATGAGATATTGTGACAACGTGGAGTATGGATTTGTAATAGGTGGAGACAAATATGAAATTGTACTCGATACCATAGCGGCCATTGCAGAAGAGAAGTGGGAAAAATTAAAGAAGCGCAAAAAGAGAAGCCTGGCTATCGAAGAAGAAGTGGCTGAGAGTGTACATTTTGTCGGCCCTGAGAAAGGAGGCAAGGTTTATCGTTTTGTCGTTACAAGGCGTAAGAATAATCAACTGGTTTTATTTCCTGGATACCAATACACCTACCGGATTTATTTTACCAATACGGATTGGGATAAACATAAAGTCGTTCACTTTTACAGACAACGGGGAGATGCTGAGAACGTGATTAAAGAACAGAAAGAAGGCTTTGCTGTAGAAAATATATTGTCGGAAGATTTTCTGGCCAATGCCGCCATCTTTCAGATGCAGTTACTTGCCTATAACCTTGTCCAATATTTCAAATACACTAATCTAAGGAAAAGTTGGTGGAACTTAAGGATCAAGCAATTGAGGTTCCGCTTGATAAATATTGCAGGAGTTGTGGTCAGTCATGCCAGAAAAACAATGCTTCGTATATCAGTTAATTATAAATACCTGAAAACGTTTCATGAAATCTATCATCACTTATGTATCAAACGTATCGAGTTGTTGATTTAGTATCCAGTCTCTAATCAAGGCAAAAAGATATATATCTCAGGGACAGGTTTCTTTAATTGTCCATAGATAGTGACTTTTTATCTAAATTGTATGCTACCAAAGCAAAAAATAGCTGATCTTAAGCTTGAAATATTTCTCTTCAATCCAGATAATTAAAATCTTTGAAAATCCTCCCAATATTTATAAGAAGTCTTTCTTATCCGATTATTTGGGTTATTTGCCGTATTGTCATTGCTTCATCAGTATGCCATACAAAAATCTTCCGTACCACCTCTGCTTCTGACTCATTAATAACAAGGTGGGCTGGGACATTATCCTTGCGAGCAATACGCCGATAACCATAAGAGATACTGTTCCAAAACACTTCGCCTTGACGAGCACGATGAAGCTTACCACGTCGATAACGCTCTGCAATTTTTGTCCGCTCATATTCTGCAACAGCACCCTGAATCTGAACTAGCAGAGCACTGTGGGGATCATCCCCGGGCGATTGCTCTAGAAAAATAACCTGGGTGCCAAAACGCTCAAATTCCTCAACAATAAGAATCAGATAGGCA
>JAUVXM010000019.1 GCA_030603565.1 Candidatus Aminicenantota bacterium | reverse complement strand
CTGAAAGAAAACTCCGGTTTCATGATAAATATTTTCTATTATCCTATTATAACCAATGGCTTCATCGTTGATTTCATCTCTTTTATGCTGAGCTCCAATAGAGAACACATGGTCTCCTGCTTGATAATTGACCTGGGAATTTAGAAAAATTAAAACCAAAAACTGAGCAAAAACAATTAATATAAGTGTGCAGAAAACATTTAAACTGAAAAATTTTCTTTTGATGTTCACTTGTTTTTATATTATTAAAAAGACTGGAGATTGGCAAAAAAGAAAAGGGTAGAAGTCAATAACCCTGTACGAAGTGCAGAAGAAAAGTTTATTTACCTAAATATTTATTCTTTATCCGTTCCCAGCCCAACATAATTTCAGAAAATCCGTTTTCCTCAATTTTGAATTGAATATCATCAATTTTTTTTACCGGTTGAATTTCTGCTATAGAATTGGTCAGGAATAAATAATCAAAACTTTCAATCTCCGAAACAGGGATTTCCTTTTCCATAACATTCATATTCTCAATTAGTAATTGCCGGATTGTACCGGGCAGAATGAGATCGGACAGGGGAGGGGTATATAATTTTCCGCCCTGCATCCCAAAAATATTTGATGTTGAAGTCTCTAAAAGCTCATTTTTTGTATTATAAAACAGAACATCATTAAATCCGGAATTTACTGCTTCCTGTTTCTTAAAAAACGCCGGTCCAAAATTAATGGATTTATATTTTGCCAGGGGATTATTTTGAGAAGGAGATATTTGTAAAGTAAGGGAATAATCTTTATTATGACCTGTTTTAACCTTAAAAGGCAAAAGTTGGATAATGATTTTTCCCGTATTTTTGTGCTTTTCAATAAAAGAAAAAAGTAAAATAATACGTATTCTATAGGAATTGTTTTTACCGTTTAGGTTTATTTTTTCCTTAACAGCATTGTTAAGCTGTGCGGGACAAATGTCAATATTAAATAGCTTAGCGGAATTTTGTAAACGGCTGTAATGGAGTTCTTTAAACCATAGAGTATTTCGCCCGTATTTTAGTGTTTCTAAAAATCCCTGCCCGGTGCTGAGGAGAACTAAATCGTCCTCTAATAAAGTGTTGATTGAAATTATTTCAAAGTTATTACTGCTCATATTAACCTGAACTATTCATAAAAAATGTCGATATATATGAAACCTCTTTTTAAATCAATATTTTACATTGATTCCTCAGGCATTACAATTGACCATTTTGTTCACAATGCAATCTCTATTTATAATCGATATTTTTTACTCTACGAGCGAGCCGATCTTGCCGCATCTGCTTTGTTACAGCGGATTCGCGGTGAGGGACCACAGCTTCATCCCCTGCGCCTCGCATCTACAGCAACCTTGACTCGTGAATAATTCAGGTTAATTTATCCATCACTTTTAAAAATGAAGAGGTTTTGGCAAGGCATTCATTGTATTCCAATTCCGGCCCAGAATCTATAACTATACCTCCCCCCGCTTGAAAGTGTATTTGATTATCTTTTTTAATGGCGGTTCTAATTAAAATGTTGGAATCCATAGAATTTTCAAAAGGGAAACGGAGGAAAAAACTGCCGGTGTAAAATGAACGTTCATGCATTTCCAAATCCGCGATATACTTCATAGCGGCAATTTTGGGGCATCCGGTAATGGAGCCTCCGGGAAATACCGCTTTAAGCAAGTCCACATAAGTTGTGTTTTTTCTTAAATCACCGCTGATTGTGGAAATAAGGTGATAGACATTAGAAAAAGCTGCCAGTTCTCTATGCTTTTCTACTTTTACACTTCCCGCTTTACAAACTTTGGAAATATCATTTCTTAAAAGATCTACAATCATGCTTAGTTCGGCAGCATCTTTTTCAGAAGAATGAAGTTCAGCCATTAGTTTTTTATTAACTCTATCATTTCCAGTCCTTTTTATAGTGCCCTTTATAGGTTGGGTTAAAACCTTGTTTTTATCTATTTGAACAAATCTTTCCGGGGAGCTAGAAATTATTTTACAATGGGGCAAACCGGCATAAAAAGAAAAGGGGGCGGGATTTATTTCATATAAGTGTTTAAAAAACTCATATCCATCCTGCATTATTGCCTTAGAAAACCGTATTGTGTAATTAATTTGATAAACCTCACCGGAGAAAATCAAATCTCTAATCCTGTTGATTTTCTTTGAATAATCGGATTTATCTTCATTTATAACCATATTGTTTTCATCATTACTAATGCTTTTTCTAGCAGGTTGATGAAATGGAGAGTTGCTGTCTTTTAGTTTGTATTCATGAATTTTCTTTTTACTGTGATTTATCAATAAAGTGTTTCCGGGAAAAAGCAAATAGTAATCCGGAAGGTTATAAAATTTTTTTGCAGAAGGGATTTTCTCCAAAAAATTTGCTGATTCATAAGATAAAATTCCAGAATAAAAAACCGGAAAATTGTTATTAAATTCAGAAATTGACATTTCAATTTTGTTAAGCAGCGAAAAAATATCCAAAGAAATGTGCTCTTCATTATTATTGTAGAGTACAGTTGATTTTTCTATATTGCCGAATAAAAGCAGGCCGTAATCATTAGAGATAAGTTCTATATTTCTTTTTCCAAGGTAATTCCACTTAGGAATATAAAATGAAATATGGTTGGATAGAAATTTTTGTCTAATGGTACTCAGTTCTTTATAGGCAATTTGAGTGTATTCTAAATTAGAGAGGTATTTTAAAATTGTGTTTTTCATAGTTAAATTCTCAAAAAATTACTCATGATTTTAAGCCCGTATTCAGTTAAAAATGATTCCGGGTGAAATTGAACTCCGTATAAAGGATAATTCTTATGTTCAAAAGCCATTGGAATGTTTTTATGCTCAGAGGTTACAGCCAACTGTGAGCAAATATCTGAACAGATCAGCGAATGGTACCGGCCGGCTTTAATTGAAGCAGGCATATCTCTAAAAAGAACAGATGAGTTATCGATGGCAATCCTACTGATTTTCCCATGAACAGGAACAGGCGCTTTTATGGTGTTTCCACCCAAAACCTCATTGATAACCTGCATACCAAGGCATATTCCCAAAATTCTTTTTTCTTTGTAAAAACTGCTGACAATTTCTTTGGAAAAGCCCGAATTTTGGGGTGTGGATGGCCCAGGTGAAATAACAATATGTCTAACTTTACTTATTACATCAAAGACAGATCTATTGTTATTTCTAAGTATGGTTACATTAAAACCGGAGATTTCTAAGTAATGGGACAAGTTATATGTAAATGAATCAAAATTATCAATCAGTAGCACTTTATTTTTCATTGTATCTTCATAAAAGTTTAACTTCTGTAAGCAGCTATCCAATTTATACATTAATTATTTGATGAGAAAAAGAACAAAAATTCCAGCAATACTTTGCTTTTAGCCTCTATTATTCACGAGTCGAAGTTGCCGTAGATGAAGTGAAGGCGGAAAATAGAAAATGGAGAGTGGAAGAATCAGGTCAGTTGATACGAAAACAGGTGGATTAGCGGTGAAGGAACACAGCTTCATCCTCTGCTCCTTGCATCTACAGATTTTTATTTTGACTTTATTTTTTTTGCACAATCTAGATGAGCTACATTTTTACCCATGTAAATCCTTTTTTCATGACTTCCAAATGCAATGAAACAAACATCACAGTATTCAAGAATGTCTTTACTGTTTTTTATTATCTCTCGCTCTAATCCGACAATCGAGAATTTATCTGGTTCTGATTTATTCATCTCTTGCTCCTTCAAATGGATTCTAATGCCATGAATTTTGGGTAAATACCACTCTTATGATTAATTCATGGATTTTTATTCAATCGCACCTTAATGTTCATGGTGCGTGGTTTAACAATATATATAATTTTTAATGTATGCTTATATCATCCCATTAAATAGCATAGACAAAATACTCTTTTTAGAACCGGCCTTTAATATTTCAGCCATGAACGTGGGGAGTTGAAACTTTCGGGCAAAATATGCCAATAGATTCAAGTGGGATTGATATGATACTGGGTTGCTAAGAATAAGGCAGACAAGGAAAACAGGTTTTTTATCTATGGCACTGAAATCGATACCCTTCGGGATTCTGGCTATGGCTATAATTGTTTGGTCAAGTTCATCTAGAAATAAATGAGGTATTGCGGCTCCATTCCCTAATCCCGAGGAATCTTCAGCTTCACTGGACATCAGCTTTTTGTATGTTCTGTCTAAATCAAATGAACTATATAGAATGCCGATTTTATCCATCATATATCGTAAAAGCTCACTCTTTTCAGTAAATTCGAGTCTCATGAAAACCAGACGATTGTCTGCCAATTCTGAGAAGGCTATTTGATTGATTGGAGATGATTGAACTTCTGAGGATAATTTATTTCTTCCAGTTTTTATGAAATCCGATGAATGGTCTTTACCATAGTGTATGAGTTTACGATATCCACTCCCGCCTAACTTCCGCATAAGGGCAATAATTTCAAAAATATCTCTGTCTTTCAATCCGATTTCAAAAGTCAATTTAATAAGCTCATTCAATTCTTGATGCCCCCGCAGCAACATAATTGTGTTAGGGTTTGGGCGGTGGCTTATTTCGATCAATAAAGATACTGGGATGCCTATAGTTTCGCCAATTTTTTTGATTCGTTTATACGTAGGGGGATTTAATTTCCCTAATTCAACTTGAGAAAGGTATGCAGGCGACACATCTATCTTTTTTGCCAAGGTTCGAAGGCTTATGCCGGCCGTTGTCCGCAGCATCCTTAAAGTATGCCCAAACATCAATTTATTCATCTATGGTTCCAATAATGTAAAGTGTTTACTTAACAATTTATGTATTTAGGTTCTAAATGTCAAGAGAAAAATACGACCTGATCAAATAAAAAAAAGGGAAGAATTGTTGTGGCAGTTAGTCTAACAAGTAAGTAGTTATAATTGTTTTTTTGTAAAAAGGAGGACATATGAAAAAAACAAAGGGTATGGATAGACGAGGTTTTATAAAAACATCAACTCTGGGAATAGCTGGAGTTGGGTCGCTTCTTTCTGCGAAAACCTTATCGGCTGGGCAAGACACTAAAGGTGCTATCCCTAAAATAAAAGCTTATCGAATTCTGGGTAGAACCGGTTTTAAAGTCTCTGATATAGGAATAGGTACGGCGCGGGTTTATCCTGTTCCTGTCATGAATGCAGTATTGGATGCCGGCGTCAATTATATTGATTCAGCGGAAGGATATGGTAGGGGTGCGGCTGAAAAAAATATCGGTGAAGCCATCAAGGGACGAGATCGAAAATCTTTGTTTATCACGACGAAGATACGCATGAGAGGTGTCAGCAGTAAGGAACAGGTTGTGGAAAAAGTGCAGCAGTGTCTGCAGAGGCTTCAGACCGATTATATCGATTGTTTATTAATCCAGGGTCCTTCGGTAGCAGATATTAAGGACGAAAATTTTCATAAGGGGATGGATCAGTTAAAAAAAGAGGGCAAGGTGAGATTTGTCGGGGTGGCGAGTCATGGCAGCCGCTTTCAAAATCAGGGCGATTCCATGGAAAAAGTTCTGTTGGCAGCTGTTGATGACGGCAGGTTTGACCTTCTACTCATTGTCTATAATTTTATTCAGAGGGAAGCCGGAGAGAAAGTTCTGGATGCTGCTGTGAAGAAAAATATAGCAACAACCATCATGAAATCAGATCCCTTGGGAAGATATTTTGAGATGAAAGAACGCACCGAACAGATGAAAAAAAGCGGAGAAGAAATTGACGATCGCACAAAGTCATACATGGTCAGGATGGAAGATACTGCCAAACAAGCGGAAGCCTTTCTGAAAAGGAACAATCTAAAAGATCCCGGTGAAATAAAAACCGCTGCCTTAAAATTTGTGCTGGAGAACCCTAAGGTTAACACATTGAATCTGGCCTTTAATAATTTCGATGATGTTCGGAATCTCCTGAAGCTCTCCGGGACCGGTATGGAACCGGAAGAAAAAAGCCTGCTGGCTGGCGTTGAGAAAGAATGCGGCCGGCTTTACTGCCGTCATGCCTGTGGAGTCTGTGAATCTGCTTGCCCCCATCAGGTACCTGTAAACACGATTATGCGCTATCAGCATTATTTCGAAACCAATGGAAGTGAAAAATTTGCCATGGAAAAATATGCCCACTTGGACTGCTCGAAAGCGGATCTTTGTCGGAATTGTCAGGGATTATGTGAACGTGCATGCCCTTACGGTGTCCCTATTCAAGGTTTATTAAACCTGGCTCACGCCCAATTGTCTTTAAATTCTGTCTGAATGTGAACAGCCAGGGCAGCTTTATCATACAATTCTGTCTGATTCCATCTTGAATAGGATCAGACCAATGCAAATCACTGATTTGTTTTAAATTAATTCTTATTTCCCTTCTATTTTATGCCTTAATCGGCCAATTTTATGATCAAGTTCATAACGCTAATCCATACTTTAAAATGTACAGGCCTAATGTTTTTTAGCGTTGGTTCTGGCGTTTTTTCCTTTTTGGGCATAATCCAAGGATTTTTCATTCTCTCCAAGACGGTTGTAGATATCAGCAAGCAGGAAATAGCCAAGAGGAAGTTCCTTCTTCTCCGGCTTTAATTCTATCCCTTTCTTAATAAGGGAGATGGCTTCTCTAAACCGTTGTCCCTGGTTTAGATATATACGGGCCAGATAGAAATAACTTAAAGGAAAATTGGGATTTATTTCAATAGTTTTATCCAGCCACTTTATTTCCTCTTCTTCCCGCCTCATAATCCGAAATATACGCGAAAGATTAAAACTGGCTTTAAAACTATGAGGTATATTAGCCAGTTCTATTTTGTATTCTTCCATTGCCCGCTCATAATTCCCCCTCTCTTCAAAAAGCAGGGCAAGGTTATAATGAAGATTTCTTAAATCAGGATTAAGCTCAACAGCTTTTTCAAGATGCTTTTCCCCCTCATCCAGGTTTCCCTGAACAATACATACCCCTCCAAGCGCACTATAAGCAGATGGAGATGAAGGGTTAAGCCTCAAGCATTCCTTGTAATACTTTATAGCCTCTTCGTATTCTTTTTTGGCATTATATATATTCCCCAGAATAAAGTTAATCTGTGAATCCGGAGGAATGAAGTTTATAACACTTAAGACGAATCTCTCCGCCTCCTCAATATTCCCCATCATCATATATGAATTAGCAATATTTATGACTGTAAAAGCATCATTTGGCTTCTTTTCAAGAACTTTAAAAAAACATTCCAGAGATTCCTCAAATTTGCGATTCTTATAATACAAATTCCCAAGTGAAAAATAAGCATCGATAACATCAGGATCTTCCTCGATAATTCCATTCATCATCTTAACGGCACGCTCAAATTCTCCTTCAAGCCCTAACTCTCTCGCTTTAGAAAGTCGGTTAAAAATCACGATCTTCTCTTTTGGATCGCCTAACTTCTTTCCCTCCAATGAAGAAGAATCAGTAAATGTTCCGATATAACCAAGGGCTGTAAGCTTCTCCCGTGTTTCCTCATCGATACTCCGGTAATCAACCTGGAAAGCATCTCGGCTCCACTCTTCAATAAATCCATCAATTACCGCCTTAAGCCTCCTTGCTTCTTTTGCTTGCATGTTAACAATGTTGTTTTCTTCATCCGGATCATTTATCAAATCATAGAGTTCAAGTTTTGGGGCAACAATCAATTTGAATTTCTCATCCTGGATACTTGTAAGCTCGCTCCAGCCGTAGTGGAAGCGAGGATAGTATGTCTCTGCATAAGCAAAGTTATTCTCCATGCCCTTTTCTTTAAAAAACAGAGGCAGAAGATTTTCCCCCTGTATCTGCCCAGGCAGCGAAATATCGTTCATCTTGAGGATAGTCGGCATTATATCCGCAAGAGTAACAATGTTAGAGCGGCTTATTCCGTGCAACTTTTTAAAGGGTGTAACAAAAATAAGGGGGACATGGATACCTTCCTGGTAAATAAAAAACCCATGGGCGCTTTCTTTATGTTCACCAAGGCTTTCTCCGTGGTCGGAAGCAAAGACAATCACAGTATTTTCAATCAGATTATTCTCTTCAAGATAGCTCCATAACCTGCCAAGCTGTGAATCCGTATAGGCGATTTCTCCTAAATATGGATTAAGGGGGTACTGCTCCTTATACGGAGAAGGGGGTTCATATGGCGTATGGGGGTCGTATAGATGAACCCAGGCGAAAAATTTATCTTCCCTGCAGCCTTCGAGCCAGCCAAGCACCTCATCCATAACTTCATCAGCCCGGCGCTGTACATTCCCGAGAGAAATCGTTTTGTATTTGCTTAAGTCAAAGTTGTCAAAATAAGTATCAAAACCCTGATTTAATCCCCATTTTGAATCCAGCACATAGGCAGCAACAAAAGCCCCGGTTTGATAATTTTTTTGCTTAAAGAGTTCGGCAAGAGTTAAAAGCTCCTGAGGAACCAGAAAACCCCCGTTGTCTCTTACCCCATGAAAAACCGGATAAGTCCCGGTCATTATGGTTGTATGAGAAGGAAGAGTGAGCGGTGTCTGGGCTATGCATCTCTCAAATTTTACTCCTCTTGAAGCAAACAGATCCATAACCGGAGTATCTATGTCGGGAAACCCGTAACATCCGATTTTATCGGCCCGCAGGGTATCAACAGTAATAAGGATGAAATTAAGGTCTTTTTTCCCCTTTAATCCCGCGAATCCTTCTTTCCGAAATCTTAGCAAATAGAGGGCCCCAGATAAAACTATCAACCCTGTAACGCTTAAAATAAGAATCCGCTTTATTTTCATGCTATTGGGATTATTTTATCATAAAAAACGTTCATTATAAAAGAAAACAAAAAAAGGGTGACGGAAAATTCCGCCACCCTTTTGTAGACTAAACCAATGAGGGTCAGAACGAGAAGCGAATTCCGATTCGTGCCTGTCTGGGCCTTGCTATTCCGTAAAGCTCGTGCCCATCTGCGGATGCATAATCTCCAGGTATCCAATCGTAGCCAATCCGCGTTCCCCAGGAAGTGATTGTATCTGTGTTGAAAACATTGAAAACATCAAGCATCAGGCCTAATCGGTATTTCTCAGCAAATGTGAAGGTTTTCTCCAGCCTCAAGTCAAGAATTTTTTGAATATCATAATGATTTGAACCGCGCTTTTCTGTAAGGAAGGTAACTCTCCCCTGGTTAAGCCTTGCTGTCCTGTACCTCTGAGTCCAAGCATTTCCTGTGATTGCATGGAAATGGGCATTAAGCTGAATTCCCAGAGGAAAGACATAGGATGCCTGTATTTTCAGCATGTGAGTGGGGTCGTTAGTGGAATTGCCATCCGAATTTATCCAGAAGTTAGGGCTGTCAGTCGAGCCGCCCCAGCCAATGTCATCTCCGAATCCGTTATTCATGCTTCCCGTTGCCTGAGAATAAACATAAGAGGCAAGAAGCTGCCAGTTTTTGGAAAATCTCTTGTTGAAGAGCAGCTCTAACCCCATGTACTTACGGTACGGGTCAGTATTTATCCAGGGGTCTCCTTTCTCTATGTTTTTCATTACATAGGCATGTTCACTTGGGTTGTCCCGTTCATAGATCGTGAAACTCTTATTAAGATCCTCGACAAAAACGTCTATAGGTGAATATTCAGCAAGAGTATCAATTCGTCCTATAATGTTTTTCCAGTTACGGTAGATAAAAGTCGCAGAGAAAGATGTATCTTTGAAAAGTTCTCGTTCAATCCCAACCGTAATCTGATCCATGTAAGGATGCTTGATATCAGGGTCAATAGAATAGAGAGCTTCGTGCACAGTCCTTTGGTATTCAACCCAGTCGTTATCCCATGTATCCCAATAATAACTTATGGCGTCAGTATAGGCAGAATCCGGGTTTAAACGGTCGTGATAAGCTGACAGCATGGCCTCTGTGAACTGTCCGTAATGAGCCTTGAAGATTGTCGTTTTGTCTCCGAGAATATCAAAAGTAAAACCGAGTCGTGGGGCCACCCGGAAAGGAGAATAAACAACGCCTGAAACATCTTTAATTGTACCCCATCCTTTGGTTAAACGCGCACCAAGATTGATATTCAGGCGGTCAGAGACTTTCCAGGAATCCTGGGCAAATCCTTCGAGCCGTTTATACTGCGTATTCGTGTCATAACCTTCATACTGAAAAGCAAGATAACTTCCTGTGTAATAATACCCATATGCCCCATAGCCTGTTAAATCATCATAAAACATGTTGTTTTGGCCTGTATAACCATATCTATTCCGGACTGTACCGTACTCAAATTCCGCCCCGAATTTGAAGTCATGATCACCACCAAGAAAATCTTCTGCATAATGGGTCAGGCTGGTATTTGCCTGAATTCTGTCACGGTCCGCATAGAAATAATAACCGGCGCTGTCATAGAGCATGTTATCATTTTCATTAAAGTGAGCATTTATATCCGGGCCGACTTCGGGATCAAGATAATAGTATCCGTGGAAGAACGCCGTTTTAAAATCAAAAAAAGTTTTTTCGTTGAGAATGTGAGTCAAGGAAAAGTTTCCAACGATATCCGGCGACTTTTGATCAACGCACGCATCCGGATGGGTTGTCGCACTCCCACCCCGGTTTATACCATTATAAATATCCACTTCAAAAAAAGAGTTAATATTGGTTGAAGGGGTCAATTGAGCGGTTATTTTCAAAAAACCTCTTGGCTGTTTATACTCTCTTGGTTCAGGAAAGCCCGTAGGATAATTCTTCGAATTGTAGTATTGACCACCAAGAAAAAACCATACTTTGTCTCTCAGAATGGGGCCGCCAATGTTTGCAGCAAAATCCATTATTGCCTGGGCGGGGGGTGTCAGATCCGGAAAATCCTCAATATAAGCACTGTTATTGTTAGCCTGCCAGAACTTCCCGTCTTCCGCTTTTCCTTGAAATATGGTGTGAAAGAAACCTGAAAATTCATTTCCGCCTGACTTTGTGATCTGGTTAAAAACAACGCCTGTAAAATTACCATACTCTGCCGGCAAACCAAGGGCCATAACCTTAACTTCCTCAATAATGTTAGGATCATTGAAAACCCATGCAGAACCACCCTCAGGGTCAGAAACATCCACTCCGTCAATCTGATAAGCAACTCCGGTTGATGCTGAAGCTCCATAGGCCACATTATTTGTTACTCCAGGAGCAAGATTGATAATGTCCATGGCAAAATTACTGAAAGGCACATTTTGTAACAGGTCTTCAGTAAGTGTAACTGAAGCGGTTTCTGTGGATTTCACATCTATTGTGGGAGATTCGGCAATGACTATCACTTCTTCTTCAACAGTGCTTGGCTTTATTGTCACATCTACTGTTAATTTCACAGTTGTCGTTACCCGGATATTCTCCTGAATAACTGTTCCAAATCCCTGTAGTTCCGCTTTTACGGCATAGAGGCCTGGGGGAAGAGCGGGAAAGCGATAACTCCCTCTAGCATCTGTAGTTGTGCTTCGTATACCGATAAGATTGGGGCTTGTTAAAGTCATAGTAACACCAGGAAGAGGTTCGCCTTGATCGTCCATTACAGTTCCAATCACAGCACCTGTATCCTTTGACTGAGAAAGAGCAAGAGGCGCGAGCATAAGCAAGAGGGCAAATACACTAATAAAAGTTTTTAATCTCATTTTACCTCCGATTTTTTTTTAAATTAAATTCCATTTCCCTTTAGATTTTTTATTCTGTTCCCTATTTTCACCTCCTTACCATCCTTAATTATATTAATAATATAAAATTCTGACAAAAAAATACACCTTTATTAAAGATTAGATGCGAAATACATGCCAAAATTTTTTTTTCACAATTCCTTTTTTATCAACAAGATAGTTATTTTCTTTTTTATTTTTTTATTCAATTTTTTGGATTATCCAATAAATTGGATAAAAAGGGGCAAATTTCATAAACTCATAAAAAACGGAAGCAATTGCAACTTATCTGCACATTTGTTATTTTAATATAGAGAAACTAATAAAGTACAGCAGGAATTAATAAAATGAAAAGGATAAACCTCATTCTATTAATGCTGATCTCTGCTTCTTTACTCCTATTAGCAGGAGAAAAGCTTTCGCCAAAGCACAAAGATTGGCTTGAACTCGTTTCTCCAATCATCACAAAAACCGAAAAAGATGTTTTCTTGAAACTTAACACAGACCAAGAAAGGGATAAATTCATCAGCCTCTTCTGGAACAGGCGCGATCCCATGCCGGATACCCGTAAAAACGAATTTTATCAGGAATACATGAAGCGTGTCCGCTTTTCCGATCTCAATTTTGGACATGAAAGTTTTAAAAAAGGCAGCCGGACAGAAAGAGGCTATTTTTATCTTCTCCTCGGCCCCCCCTTAGAAAGACAAATATATGCAACTCAATCCGACGTCTGGCCTCTTGAACTCTGGCATTATAAAGGAGAGGTAAAATACGGCCTTCCTCCATTTTTCTATCTGGTTTTTTACCAACCTCAGGGATTAGGCAAGTACCGCCTCTATTCACCGGATGTAGAAGGTCCTGAGAAGCTCGCAGCTCCCACAGCAAACCGTGGGCTCAGCCGCAATCAAGCATATCAGGCTATAAAGAAAATATCCGGGGAACTGGCCGGGGCTTCATTGTCTTATATCCCGGGAGAGGCAACTCTTGGGGTTACCTCTCTTTCCTCCGGATCGGTTTTATCCGGTATTTATTCTTTTGCGGAAAAAAAATTTCCCGATGCTTATGCCCGTCATTTTCTCGACTACAAGGATTATATAGAGGTAGATTATACCCATGATTTCGTCGACAATCATGCCAGAACAATGATTTTTAAAAATGCCGGACAACATTTTATTCATTGGACGTTAGAACCAGGTAAGATAAATTTTTCTTCCTATCAAGGGAAAAATTATGCCAATTTTCAGATCATTATAAGGATCGAAGATAGCACGGGAAAGCTTGTCCAGGAAAAGGAAGAAGAAATTCCTGTAAATATTACCCCGGAAGAATACAGTAAACATGAACGCCAGATTTTTGCTTTTCAGGATATACTGCCGATTATCCCGGGAAGATTTAAGCTTTTTTTATTACTTAAAAATAAGACAGGAAAAGAATTTACATCTTTCCAGGCGGATGTTTTAATCCCTGATGAAAAAAACAGTCCTTTTATAAGCAGCTTTCTTCTTTACCAGAAACGCATGGAACTAGGAGAAAATCAGAGAACAAAACTAAAGGCATTCGCATTCAATGGAAACCAGTATTTGATAAATGCCCAGAACAATTTCCTGCCAAAAAAAGATATTGGCATTTACTTTCAGTTACATAATCTAAAACAACAACAGGGGAAATCATTATTGATCGAGATCATCGCCCTTAATACCGATACCACTGTCCACAGCATCAAAAAGCCTTTGAGCGAAGTCATGAGTCCGGACAGGCAAGGAATCGATATCAATCCCATCTCTCTTCCATCTTTCAGTCCGGGATATTACAGGGTAGAAGTATTCATTCTTGATGCTGATGGGAGAGAAATCCTCAAAGGAAAAGAACATTTTATTCTGCTTGCCCAAGCATATTCTGTCCTCCCCTGGGCTTATGCCCAGATTCATAAAGGATTTCCCAATCCTGAAGACCTTTATTCATTAGCCTATCAGTATTTCAGGACAGAAAAATATGAACAATCCAGAGACACTCTTGAGAAAGCTCAAAATATAAAAGATAAACCGGAGGCCGGACTTTTACTTGCACGAACACTTTTTGCCCTTAAACAATACGATAAATCTCTCAAGATTGCCACTACCCTGTACAAGGCAACCCGGAACAGAGAAGCCGCAAAAGTCATTGCTGCAAATTATTCAGCTCTCGAGAATTGGTCCCAATCACTAGTCTATCTTGAAAAACTGCTGGAAGAGGCAACAGAAGTAGGCATGTTAAACCTCGCAGCTGAATGTTATCTAAACCTGGACCAACCCAAAAAAGCTTTTCCGCTTCTCCAGAAATCTTTGAAACTTAATCCAAATCAGCCAAAAATCAAAGAGTTGGAAGAAAAGACAAAAAACAAAGTCAGGAGGGAATTATGATAAAAAAGGGCTTAATTTTAGCAGGTATGATAGCTGTTTTAAGTTTAAGCTCATTTGCTCAGGTCCATGGAAAAATCGAAGGAATTGTTACAGACAGCGAGAAAAACCCTCTGGGAAAAGTAACAATTGTTATTATCTCTACAAAAACAGCAGCAACAAGATTTAATATTTCCACAGATAAACAGGGTAAATTCGCTCAAATCGGAATCTGGCCGGGATATTACCAACTTACTTTCCAGAAAGAAGGTTTTATCCCTGCATATTATGAAGTAAAAGTATCCATCGCAGAATCGACCAAATTAGATGTCAAAATGTTGAATGCCGAGAAGGCTATAGAAAAAGCCCTTTCCGATGCTGACAGGCTATTTTTCAGAGGGTACAAGCTCTACGAACAACAAAAGTATGAGGCAGCCGTCCAATCTTATCAAGAAGCAATAAAACTCAACTCATTAAATTGGGGTTATTACTTTAACCTGGGACTTGCTTATAAAAAAATGAAGGAATACGAGGAAGCCATGGCTGCCTTTAGAAAGGCGGTAGAATTAAACCCGGAAAGTTACAGCAGCAATAAAGAACTGGGTGAGATGCTCGGCAGGGCCAAAAAATTTGAAGAGGCAGTAAAACATTATAAAAGAGCAGTTGAACTCAATCAGGATGATCATGATACTTATTATAATTTAGGACTTGTTTTAATCGCAGTGGGTGAAAGGGAAGAAGCTCTGGAAGCTTTTCTGAGGGCAACAGACCTTAAGCAAGATTTTGCAGACGCATATTACGAGATTGGCACAATTTATATCGGGCAAAATAATATTGATGAGGCTGTTAAAAATCTGGAAAAATTCCTGGAATTATCTCCTGAGCATGAAAAAGCTGCCACAGCCAGACAAATGCTTGATTATTTGAAAAAATAGAATAATCCGAGTTATTTTTTGAGGATATAAAAATCAAAAGAGAGGATTTCATTGATTTTGTCTACTTTGTAACTTAATATAGCTAATATAGGAGTTATATATGCAGCGAAAGACAATTATAATCCTGTTTCTTTTGGCTTTGGCCGGGATGTCTCCTCTGAGCTGGGGGCAGTTTACTTCCGGAGAAATCGCCCAGAGGAATGATATCGAAGAGCTTCTTAAAACCGCTAAAATTATAAGATATGAAGACATCGGCGAAGGGGTTACAAAACCTTACCACCTTTTCCTGAGTAAAGCAGGCAGAGACATCGAAGGGTGTTGGAAAAATCCCAAGGGCATACAGTCCGGCCATCTGGAAGGCTGGCAGTATGAGATCGCTGCTTATGAGATGGACAAGCTGCTTGATTTAAGAATGGTTCCTCCCACGGTCGAAAGAGTATTTAGCGGCAAGAAAGGCTCTTTGCAGTTTTGGCTGCAGGGAGGAATGAATGATTTAGTCAGGCAGGAACAAAATATCGCTATTCCCAAGGAACACCTGAATCGCTGGATAAAAAGAAAGTACCTGACCCGGGCCTTTGACTGTTTAATTGCCAATGAAGACCGCACCCAACAGAATATCCGCTATACGGATGATTGGCGCACTATCCTTATTGATCATTCCCGCTCATTTCGTTCCTCCGTAAAGTTTACTAAACAGCTCATGTATGGCCGCAATGGGATTATGGGGATGAAGCTCATACGCCAGCTTCCCCGGGAGTTTGCAGCTAAAATCAAAGACCTCGATTTTGAGAAGATAAAAAATGCGGTAGGCCCTTTATTGAAGGACAAGGAGATCGAGGCTATTCTTAAGAGAAAAGAGCTGCTGCTTAAAGACATGGAAGAAATGATCAAGGAAATCGGAGAGCATAACTTTTATTATTGATCTGACTCTAATAGATCTTGAAAGCGGTTGATGTTTGCGAGCGGGCTTGGCTCGAAATATCTTCCGCAATTATTACGAGAAGGTACTCTCCAGGTGCCATTTTCGGCATCTGAAATTCAGCTAAAAGCGTCCCCATTTCGTCTTCTTTTTGGCCGGACAGAATGGATACAGGCAGGGCAGTCGATTTTTTTGAGGATTTTTCTATTAAGGCGGCCTTAAATTTAAGCACCGGTTTGGTGAGGTTATGCAGGGAACAGCGGAGCACAGCCTGGATTTTGGCCGCATCCCCAGCTATTTCCCCCAGGATGGGATAGGACTGCTCCGGATCAAAGGGAAAATAATCCAGCAGAGCAAATTTATTGCCCATGGCTTTGGGAACAAACCCTCTCACATAGAGACCGGATTTTCCGGGAGCCAGAAAAAGCGGGGGAAAAAGTTTTAAACCCTGGGCCGAAATATCCGGGATATCCATTGCATACCGCCCCACTGCTCCATTTCCAGTATCCATATCCCGAATGACTATGCGGAATTTATATAATCCTGCAGATATGGGCAGCAGAGAATAGTAGTAGGCGTTCTTTCGTTTCAAGCTGGAAATCTTCACTGCCTTCCTTTTAAGGTCGATGAGATTCTCCTTTTCGTCAAAAACCAAAAAGTAGATCTCCGCTTTTTCGCCTATGGATTTTCCTATCTTCTCACCCAGGATCTGGGCCATCAACAAAACACCCGAACCTTGTTGATAGGGAAAGGGAAGGGCTGTCATAGCTAAATCCAGCGGGGTTTGCAGGAGAGGCCTTTCCGTAAGTGCCAAGTCAATAAGGTGGAGTTCTTTCTCCATGGAACTAAATTTGGAGAAGGACTTGGGATTGAAATATCCTTTCTGCGCGAAGACATGGCACTTGGGGCGCTCAACCGTAACCTTTATGGAATTATAGCGGCCGTCCCAGGATTCATCAATATAGTAGCCCAGCACATAATAAGAGCCGGTGAAGGTCTGGACCGTGTCCAGGATTTCTGCGTAATTCTGGACATTACCGATGAATTTTCCCCCAGTGTATTGGGAAATCCTGCGCAGGGTGGCTTCTCCCTTCATCTGGGTGGGGAGGGTCATGTTGGTGGCCAGGACTTCCGTATTCACACTGAATACGGTTGTATTAGCCGCACTAAGTTCTTTGAGCAGTTCCTCGAATCTATTCCGCAGCAAAGTGTCTACCCCATATCCTTTAGGCTGGAAGGGGCTGGAGGTTTCAACCCCGTGAATCAGGGAGTAAGGAATACCGGAGGAGAAGAATATAATGTGTTTATGCCCGGAGATATAGCGCATGGCTTTGGCCAGGTCGATAATCCGGGAAAATAGATTACGGGTTTGATTTTTGTATGCGTCCCTTTCAAAGCGGCTGTTGGATTCCAAAGATCCTGAGGCAAAATAATCAAAGCCTGATCTGGTCAAACCGGCTGATGCCGGATCTTTCAGGTGGGCTGGGACGCCATCTTGAACCGGGTGGCCGTACTGGCTGGCATCCAGGGCCGATTCTCCTGTGATCTGCTGATAAACCATGGCCTCAAAATTTTCTACCCGCCCCACTCTTCCTGTTCCCCCGATGCGCTCCACTACCTGGCGGATCGCCTGCCGGTCTGTGGTTAAGTATTCATGCAAAGTAAGCTGTTTAAGTACCGAGTAGGAAATAATGCCTACTTCGTCTGAAGGCTGCAGCTGATTATCGATGAAGTACAGGGCTGCTTTCTGGGCTTTTAGAAATCCTTTGGCATTATTATTGGCCATATCAAAAAAGAAAAAAAACTTTCGGTTCATGATGTCTTTGGTTGAGCTTGCCGGTGCTTGCTCTTGTATCGTGGGGGGGGATTCGGGTATTTTTTCAGAAGGAATAAGGGCATATCTTTCGAATTCGGTTATTTTCTGGAGCTTATTATTATCATAGATTAAAAAGTCATCTTTATTAAGACCTGTGACAGGGTTGCCGGCACTGTCAGTCACATAGACTTGAATGAGCTTAAGCGTAACCGATACCTCATGTTTGAGTTCCTGGGTTTTTTTTTGGGGGATTTTTGCTAATGAAAATCCTTGCGAGCATAAAATCGTTAAAGAGATTAGGATTAGATACATGAGATTTTTTTTCATTGGATTATTTCCCCATCCCTAATTTTTATTAAATTCACTTGCCCTCTTATTATAATACTTTTTATGCCAGAGTCCAACAAATCCGGTATGATGACATGACTTTCTTTTGACCTTCCCCGTACTCTATTTTGCTAAGTACAGCTATACTCTGGGTTCGGATAGGGACAATTTAGACAGCTTATATCAGGAGGCAACTGCCAGGCAGATGGGATTTCAGGGTGGGATCGGACTTGAGATCAATTTAAACCAAAGAGCCATCTTCCTGATCGAATGTTATGGCCGCTATGCAAAAATCAGTAATTTCCAAGGAATGGCCAGAATCAATGACTGGGAATTGAATATAATTGGATTGGTAAATGATAATATCTCCATAGAAGAGGGAACTCTTTACTTTTTAAAAAGACAAACATATCCGGGCCTGGCCATATTAAATGAAAATGCAGCAGGTTATGAAAACATTCGTTACGCAGTGTTTGATCTTAGTGGTTTTAATCTTCGAGCCGGAATAAAATTTAGGTTCTGAAAGTAAAATGAAGCTGAAATATTTAACCTGGATTATTCACGAGTCGAGGTTGCTGCAGATGCGAGGCACAGGGTATGAAGCTGTGGTACTTCACCGCAAGTGCCCTGTAACGAAGCAGGTGCTGTGAGATCGGCTCGCTCGGAGAGTAAAAAAATGGCGATTAAAATTAAAAATAAAAACAATAAAAAAGTTTCAATAATCATTTTTGAAAAAATCTTGCATATCATTGCAAGGAAAATAATAATAAAAACATCGCCATTTTTTATGAATAGGTCAGGTTTAATAAGCATTCTCGTCACGGTTCTTGTTTTCTTGCCTTTGGCCTCCTTTTCAAAAGAAAAACCCAAATTGGCTAAAAAATACGAAAACTGGCTCAAGGATGAGGTCATCTACATTATTACCCCGGTTGAAAAAGAGGTTTTTTCCAAATTGGAAATAGACCGGGACAGAGATCTTTTTATGGAAGAATTCTGGCGGCAGCGGGATCCTACCCCAGGCACACCCCGGAATGAATTCAAAGAGGAGCACTTTCGCAGAATTGAATTCGCAAATAAAAAATTCGGGCGAGGCACACCTTTTAAGGGGTGGCGTACGGATAGGGGGAGGTTTTATATCAAACTCGGCACTCCTTCCTATGTGGAAAAATATATGGATCCGGATGTTCATCCCATAGAGATCTGGTATTATTCCGGTGTGGAGAAAAAAATATCTATACCTGAGGGAAAAGATCTGCACATGAGCGCGTTGGTTTTAGCCAGGAAGGTCAGCCGAGATTTACCCAAGAGTCAGGAAAGCAGGGCCTTTCAGTTAGGTAAGCTTCAGATCTATCCTTCCGTTAATAACATCTTTCAGAAAGAAGACAGTTTATTTCTCTTCCTTCAGATCTATGGTTTAAATCATAATTTGAAGCAGGCCGGAATCTTGGAATTTTCCTTTTCCCAAGAGGAACGAACCTTACAGACGATTTTCAAGAACATCAGCGAATATAATAGTGACCGGGATTTTCTCGAAGAAATCCCCCTGGAGAAACTTAAACCCGGAGAATATACGGTTAAAGTGTCACTTCTCGACAAAAAAGGGGAGGAATATTTCTCAGAAACCGAGAGATTTTCCATCATAACAGAACCTGTTCCCGGGTCATGGGTGGTGGCCCAAACCAGTCCCCCGGCTGATGATCCCTATTATGCCTATATCATAGGGGTTCAATATTTGAATAAGGGAGAGCTGCAAAAGGCTCAAATGGAACTGGCAGATGCTTATGCCAGAAAACCGGATGCGCTGGATTATGCTTTAAGTTATGCCCGGGTTCTATTGATTTTAAAAGATTTCCAACGAGTAAAAGAAATCCTTATCCCTTTTGTGGAAGCCAAACAAGAAGATTTTGGGCTCTTTTACAGCCTGGGGAATGCTTCTCAGGAAATAGGCGAGTTTGGAGAGGCCATTTCTTATTATCAAAGAGCCCTGAGACTTAAAGGGAATATCACCCTGATTTTAAATGCCATGGGCGAGTGCTATTTACAATTAGGCGAGACGGAACAGGCTTTGCAAGCATGGAAGAAATCTCTGGATACAAATCCGCACCAGGAAAAAATAAAGAAACTTATCAAAAACTTAAAAGAAAAGAATTAAACCTGAATTATTTCCTTTGGCGGACACCATGGAGAGGCATGGGAGGATGGGCATCGGTTATTTCCAGGAGTTTCTTACCGCCCAGACTGAACTCAGCGCCCTTATATAATTTTCCATTTCCTTTCCCTTTTTCGTCAATATTCAAAACCATCACCATATAAAGATAGTGGCTGTCTATTCTGATAGTTGTTTCTGTGTCCCAGCTTTGTCTTTCCGTAACAAGCATGATCTCTCTGCCTTTTTCTGTCGGATTGGTGACAGCAGCAAGGATACGCAGGTTAAGACCGCGGGCGCTTAAGAAATTGATAGCCCCTTTATTGATTTTTCGAAAAGTATTCATAAAAGCCAAAGACCCCTCCTCGGCAATGATCTTTTGCAGCTCTTTTATTTCATCCGGGGTGGTATAACTCTCAATTTTGATTCTAATATTGATCATTCTTTCCGAGAACAGGCCGGCCTTATTAAGGAGCTTTGCCCTGAATTCCTCTGTAGCAGATAAGGGAATTGCCAGGATCAAACAGACCCCCACGAATGAGAAAAAAATACGATTTCTGATTCCAGATTTTCTCATGTATCCCTCCCGTTTTTAGTGATTAGTATAAAGAACTCATAGCGATATTAAGAGCTTGATTTATTATAGCATTTTTAATGCTCAACTCCAATCAAAGTGATAAAAAGGAGTTGACTTTCAAAGAAACACTCCCTATATTTTGCAGGATAGGTTAGGGTGATGTTCTCTTAAGGAGAAAATTTCATGAAGAAAAAGATTTCTTTGTACATTGTCACGCTTATTATCTTAACTAGTGCCCGGCAGCTCAGCGCTACCGGATTTGCCATATATGAGATGGGAGCCAGGGCAGCGGCCTTAGCTGGGGCATTTACGGCCAAAGCGGATGATGCCTCTGCCATAAGTTATAATCCGGCAGGACTTGCTTTTCTGGACGGATTCAGGATTAAAACCAATATTCAATACGGTACTCTGAAAGCCTCAGCTTTCTCCCCGTATACAGAAACCAGTTTCATGAGTAATCCCATGCAAATTCAGGGATTGCACTATATAGCATGGAGCCCTTTAAAAGACATCACCTTCGGCTTTGGCCGGTTCACGCCCTATTCCACCGATACAGAATGGAACGGGGATTGGCCGGGGAATCGCATTTGTGTTTCATCCCGCTTTGCCTCTATTTATCTCCGTTCGGCTCTGGCTGTGAAGCTTCTGCCGGGACTGGCCCTGGGTGTTGGTATGGATGTGATTCTTTCCCGGGCTGAATGGAGCCATAATATAGATTTCCAACATGAGTCATTTTCACAAAGCAATATACCGCTTTATATGGACAGCCGTCACCATACCCAGGGAACTGGGATTGGATTTGTTTCCGGACTTATGTGGAAAATTGGCAAAAGGCTTCAGATTGGCGGCAAATATCAGCATAAGGTTAATTTTAATTCCACAGGATCTAATACATTCCATGAGCCCTTTTTAAATATCTCTTCCATATCCGTTCCGGGTCCGGATGGCAGGTTGGTTTCCATGTATAAGCTCATGCGAAGTTTCTATAAAGTTCAAGATATAACATTCAAGACTTCCCTCCCAAGAGAAATTGTCGTGGGAATAATGTTAATGCCTATGGACAGGTTAACCCTGCTGCTTGACTTACAATGGACCCAGTGGAGTGAGGCCATGAAATGGGAGTTTCAAGCAGATAAAAGCGGCGGAGACCTTAGCCCTGAGTTTATGGAGGGGTATGCTGATTTTTTTGGCATAACTCCCGATTATGCCATACAAAGCGCTGATCTGAGTTGGAAAGATACCTGGAACATAAAATTCGGGATGGAATTCCATTTAAGTAATGAGGTGTTATTCAGGGCGGGATACGCCAGTCATCCCAGTGCTGTTAAAGATAATGCCATCCATCCTATTATCCCGGATCTGGACAAAAATTTGATCTCCCTGGGCTTTGGTTATGCCGGTCCCTTGTTTTCCATTTGGGATGATACAAAATTGAATGACTTTTCCTTTGATATTTTTGTTCAGTACATGTTTTCCAAAGATGAAACTTCGTCATTACCGGGATATGAATTCACCTTTGACACGGATCGTTTGGTTATCGGTTTGGGTGTTGGATTTGTTTTTTAAATATCTCCCCATGAAAACAATAATCTGGTTGCAGAGCGGGGTACACAGCCCCCCCCCCCCCCTCATTTGTTGTGCTCAATGAATTTTTCCGGCCTGATTTTTCTTGATTCCCCCTCGCTTCTATTGTAAATTATTAAGCATAAGGAGTCGTTTATAATGAATAGAACAATATATGTAAAAATTTTCCTCTTATTATTTTTGATAATGGTATTCTCCGCCCATGTTTTTTCCAAAGAAGATCTCATCAACAGTCACAAACTGACCTCTCCCCTGAACATCGATGGTTCCCCCCAAGACTGGGCCGAGGTTGAGCTCTACTTTGATAAAAAGGTTAAAACCGAATGTGCTTTCCGGAATGATGGGGAAACTCTTTTTATTCTTTTTGTCCTCAAGGACCGAAAGTATTTAAGCTCGATCCAATCCTCCGGTTTGACCATATGGTTCAACCCGGAAGGAAATAAGAAAAAGAATTATGGAATAAATTTTCTCCAAAAAATGGTTCCGGCTGCCGATTATGTGGCTTATCTCGAGAAGCAGCAAGGGCCGCTTTCCGAAGCAGATAAAAATAAAATTCTGGCAAGTCCCTCTTATATATTTTATCAGGCCGATATTCAAAATAAGCAGAAAAAGAACGCCACCCAACCAGCGGCAGAAGGTGAAGTAAAAGAGGCTATCTTTAGGACAAAGAGTCAAGGTAAGGGCCTTGCTTATGAATTTGCCATTCCTCTTCAGAGGATGTCGGAATTTGCGTCCGGAGTTGGAGCTGAGCCTGGTGATGTCATTAAGGTTGGTTTTGAATGGGGAGGCATGACCGAGGAATATAGAACAAGGAAGCTTCAAAGAACGGCCAATTCCGAGTCAAGATTTGGACAGTCAAAAGGTGTTTCCGCGCGCTCTGTCCGCAATCCACCCAAGTACACGCGTTGGGTGGATGTACAGTTGGCAGAGAATAAATAGCTTTGATTTATTCTTTGATTTCGCTTTTATCTTGTTTAAGCGGAGATTCACATTTCCCAGTAAAATGTGGGCATGGGTCATCTGGTCATTTCGCTCTAATATTTGACGGCATAATTCCTCGCTTTCAGGCAATTTACCCGTGTTAAAAAACTCGCGGGCTAATCTTATTTTAAGGGATTCGTGATTCGGGAACGTGGTGATCGCTTTCTGAAGGGTGTTGATGGCTGCCTTAGTATTTCTCTTGCTTTTCTCAATCTGAAAAGCCATCTGATAGATACTGGGAATCTCAACTTCCGGATTTTGAGAAATGATTTGGTTAAACTTTTCTTCAGCCAAATCAATCATCCTGTATTCTAATTAAATCCAATATATTGGATTAAATCCAATATATTGGATATTTTATATTGTTTAGGAGAAGCAAATCTACTGATAATAAAGAAGTTGCATCGTTTGTCATCTTGGCATATATTTTGCATGTAAATTAAATAAGAGTATAATTGTGGATGGATGATTTACAAATGGGATTAAGGGAAATATATATTACAAAAATACTTTTCATCCACCTACAAAGGGAGGTGTCGAAAGGGAAAAAAAATCTATTAAAATTTAAATTGGTTGGAGTGTTTACAACACTCCTTGGAGGGAGTTATTCCGTTTAAGATTCTATTTGAGCGGAACATTTTATCCCGATCAATCCCAAATCCGGGATATGATCGGGAGAAGGAGAAAACGTATGAAAAGGCTTAAAATTTTATTATTAATTGTGCTTCTCTCCTGCGGATTCCTGGCAGCTCAAACCCCGACTGGAAAGATCATAGGAAAAGTTACAGATGTAGAGGGTATGCCGCTGCCGGGTGTTTCCGTATCAGCTGAGAGCCCGAAACTGCTCGGAGGAGCAGACGCTATTACTGATGCAACCGGAACATTTCGTATGTTTGCATTGCCCTCAGGTACCTACACGCTCACTTATGAACTGGCTGGATTCAATACATATAAAAGAACAGACATTTTCCTCCAACTTGAGCAGACAATCACCATCAATATCAAAATGCAGACGACAACGCTGGAAGAAGAAGTCACGGTTATTGGAATGAGCCCTATTATCGATGTCAAGAGCACTGTTAAAGGGAAGACCATCACCAGAGATGTTTTCATGAGCCTGCCCAAGGGCAGAGACTTCACCGGCTTGATCGGAATCATTCCCGGTGTTCAATATGAAGCCAATACCGGAGGTCTTTCAGTCGATGGGGCTACCGGAACCGAAAACATGTGGTATGTTGATGGCACCAACACCACCAATATGCACATCGGGACCCAGGCCCAAAGCGCTGTTTTTGAGCTGGTCGATGAAGTTCAGGTCAAAGCTTCCGGATACGCCGCGGAATTTGGCGGATCTATGGGTGGAGTTGTCAATGTTATCACCCGCTCGGGAGGAAATGCATTCCATGGGGAAGTCGTCGGTTATTACAACAACAACAGTAAGTTAATGCAGGGCCCGGCCCGGGATTATCTGCGCCTTGATCCCTATGATGATTACAAAGTCGAGTATGTCAATGATGACGACATCTTATGGGGTGGAAATTCGGATTCGATCAATGATTCACGGGATGGTTATTATCGCATGGAGGGCATCCTCAGCCTCGGCGGTTATATCATGAAGGATAAACTCTGGTTCTTCGGTTCTTTTAATCCCATCTACCGCAAAAACACCTGGAGCAGATACTTCCTGCCCGATGATGGCAGCCGGACCGACTTTATCCGCGACCGGTGGAACTGGAACGGACAGGTAAAGCTGACCGCCCAGCCTGTAGGCGGACTGCGGCTCACAGCCAGTTTTGTCAACAATTACTATCAATACCGGGGAGCTGAACCCGACATTTACGGAACAGACAACGAGGACTATGAATGGGGCAAAGAAGGTTTTAATTATCCCAACTACAGTGCCAACCTTACTTCAGACTACACCGTAGGCAATAACCTGCTCATCAGCGCACGCGGAGGCTACTTTTTCCAGAACCAGAACAACCAGCAGATAATACCTCCGGGAACCGTTTATCGATTCCAGTACAGCAACATCAGCGCCGACTGGCCGGAGATTCCTCCAGACCTGCAGAGATACCGCGGCTGGCGGAATTGGGCTGGGGGTGACTATGATATGAAGAAATTCATCAGGGAACGGATCATCGGAAACTTCGACATGACCTACTACGCGTACCTGGGTGGAGAGCATGCTTTTAAATTTGGGCTGCAGTACACCCGGCTCCATGAAGACAGGGACGAACTTCTCAACCATCCCCGGGTTTATCTGTATCCGGGGCGGACATACAGCGGTCTGGCCACAGGAATACCGGTCCACGGTCAATACGGCTATTACCAGATCCGCGGCAGCTTTAGCCAAGAATATGGCTCCCTATGGAATATCCACAGTGACAACTGGGCCATTTACTTACAAGACAGCTGGACGATCGGGGACAAGCTGACTATTCAAGCCGGTCTCCGGACGGAAAGTGAGTACATCCCCTCTTTTAACGCAGATTATGCCGACGTCGTACCGATCAAATTCGACTTTAAAGACAAGATCGCTCCTCGGCTCGGTATCATCTACGATGTTTTCGGTGATTCCAGCCTGAAAGTATTTGCCAACTATGCCGTCTACCACGATGTTATGAAGCTCTACATGGCTGAAGGCGCTTACGGCGGATTCAAATGGATCAGCGATTATTATGCGTGGGATGATTACGACTGGACCAAGATCGCAGCCAGTGGTGTGATCGATGACAAAGCCAGCCAGACAGCCGGCAACACCTATGTCGGCACCATGAACTGGCGTATTCCTTCTTTTGATACCACAAATCCTGACATGAAACCTGTGGCTCAACGCGAGATCACCTTTGGAGCGGAGAAGAAACTAACTGAAGACCTTTCTTTTTCACTCCGTCTCGTCCAGAAACACCTGATCCGGACCATTGAGGACATCGGCGTTTTGACCCCTCAGGGTGAAATGTATTACAACGACAACCCCGGTTTCGGTTGGTCTCTGCCTGTTGCTCAAGGCGGTAGATTCGACGACAAGTACTGGCCCACACCCAAGGCTAAGAGAGAGTACTATGGTGTTAACCTTTCCCTGGAGAAAAGGTTTTCCAACAACTGGCAAGGTGGTGTCAATTACACCTGGAGCAGGGTGGAAGGAAACTATTCCGGTCTGTCCAGTTCTGATGAAGGAGGCCGGAACTCGCCCAACGTGGAACGGAATTATGACCTTTGGTTCCTCTCCTATGACCTGAGTGGGAATGTGCTCGACGGACCTTTACAGCATGACAGAACCCACTATTTCAAATTATACGGATCCTATGCCTTCCCATTCGGATTAACCGTAGGAGTTGTCGGCTTCGGGCGCAGCGGGCAGCCGCTGACTCAAGGCCTCTCCCTGAACAATGTTAATGTTTACCCCGAAAACCGCGCCAGCCTCGGCCGTCTTCCTTTTACCGCCTGGGCCAACCTTTATGTGGAATACAACCTGAAAATCTCCAGCTACAATCTGAACATCAACCTCAACGTTGATAATGTTACCAACACTAAGACCTGGATTGGCCAAGATACCACACCCAACAGATCTACTATTCGTGCCACTGACGATGAGATCCTGACCAAGAATTTCGATTGGCGTTCCCAACTTGCAAGCCACGATCCTGATCCCAGATTCGGAAAGAATACCACCCAATTTGGTACTTGGACGGCTCGTCTCGGTTTTAGATTCTCGTTCTGATAATACTGCTGAATAAGGGTAAGTCGTAACAGCTACAAAAGCCCGCTCCCAGGCAGGGGGGCGGGCTTTTTTTTAAGGCGAAAAAAGGGGGGTTAATTATTTTTTTAGAGCTTTTTTTAGATTAAGCAGCTCCATCCGGACACTTCTTATGCTGGCTTTATCCTCTCCGCCGGGGTCTTCCAAGTAGAGTTCAAGGGCATGGATGGCTTCTGCGGTTTTTCCGGTTTCTTTATAGGCGACCCCCAGGTTAAAATAGGCCGTGGGAGTGGGATGGAGATTAATGGCCTGTTCGAGATTTTTTATGGCTTTATCATACTCTCCGGCCACCCCATAGGCGATCCCAAGATACTGAAAAAGGGTGTATTCCTCAGGATAGTCCTGGATAAGCCGGGTATAAAATCTGATGGCCTCGGGAATTTTTCCCCCGGTTGCCAGGTTGCGGGCATAATTGACACGCAGATATTTGTTTTCAGGTTCAATCGCAAGGGCTTTCTCAAAGTAGCCTTGTGCTTTTTCTTTTTGTCCTAAGTTGTCTAAAATAATGGCACAAACAGTCAAGGCATCGAAATAGCGGGGATTGAGGGAAAGTACTTTTTGCATGGCGGAAAAAGCCTCATCCAGCCTTCCCGTAACCAAATAGGTGTGGCCTAACCTGGCTAAGAGGATTTCGGAATCGGGGATTTTAGCGATTCCGTGCTTTAAAGTACGAATGGTTTGATCGAACTGTTTCAGCCTGGCCTGGACGAGAGCAAGATTAACATAACTCGAGGAGCTCAAGGGGCGTGCAACCAGCATTTTCTTATAAAGCCTGGCTGCTTCCTCCAGATTACCCTGAAACTCATAACTCTGGGCCAGCTGGATCATGCGCAGCTCAGCGACTTTATCTTTCGGGTCCTCAAAAGGGCCCTCATTATTGCTTTCGCTAAATCCGACATATCCCAGGGAACGCAGTCGATCCAGATCTTCCTGCTTCGGAGTCCGCTTTCCTGTTCCAGGGGAGGCATAGTTTAAAATGAGCGCTTCCAGGCTGCGCTCCATTTTCGAGGCGATCCCGGTCTCGGATAAAACAAGATTATTTTCCTCTCTGGGATCGGATTTCAGATTGTATAATTCCTTCTTGGGAGCATGGATGTATTTCCATTCTTCTGAGATCAGGCCGGTAAGCTCCGACCACCCATAATTTTCACGCGGATAATAGGTTTCAAGGTAGGAATCGAGATCATTTTGTTCTTTTCCTTCAATATAGGGAATCAGACTGACACCTTGATAGGGATAGGACTCTTTAATATTCAGCATATCCAACATTGAAGGCATAATATCAATCAAGCGGACGCGCGCGGCTATAATTTTTCCCTTGGGAAGATGATTTTCCGCATAAAGGATGAGCGGTACCCGCATGACCATTTCATAAAGGAAAATGCCATGTCCGATTTCGGTTTTCTCGCCCAAACCCTCCCCATGATCGCCGGCGATAATGATAAAGGTTTTATCAAGAATATTTTTTTCCCTAAGCCTCTTGATAACCTCCCCGACATAAAAATCCATATATGCGATCTCCCCATCATAAGGACGGTTGGCGAACTCGAGTCTGTAGGAATCCGGGGGTATGTAAGGCAGGTGAGGATCGAAAAAATGAATCCAGGTAAAAAAGTGTTCGGAGTGGTGATTATCCAGCCAAATAGAAAATCGGTTATAGACTTCTGCCGCCTTTCTCTCGGAATTCACCGCTTTGAATGGGGTTTCTTCCTGGAAATTATCGTCATAAAGATCGAATCCCTGGTCCAGACCGAAGCGTGAATCTACCGAGAATGATGCCACAAATGCCGCTGTTGAAAAGTTGTGAGATTTCAAGATCTCTGTGACAGAGACTTGCTCAGCGGCCAGGGAATATGTCCCATTGTTATGAACATGGTGGTAGATCGGTAAAGTCCCGGTCAGGATGGAACAATGGGACGGCAGGGTCAATGGGACCTGGCAGTAGGCATTGGCAAAACGAACGCCGTTTTGGGCCAGGAGATCCAGATTGGGGGTTTTCGCTTGGGGATAGCCATAGCAGCCGAGCCGATCGGCCCGGGTTGTATCCAGAGTGATGAGCACAACATTTAAATCACTGTTTTTTATGACCGGACTATCGTCAGCCCGGTCAGATGGGGTGGTTATCAATAATACCAGCCCAACCGCTACTACAACCGCGGCCGCCAGCATAATCCGGAATTTTCGGAGTTTTGCTCCTGAGGCCGGCTCTATCTTCTTGCTTATTTTTGGCTGGGCCGGTTTTTGGGGAGAAGCCTGCCGGGGTCTTTTCTTGCGCCGGCGGGAGTGTTTTTTTTTACTCACAACAATATCTTATTTGTAAGATTCTGTTTAATTAACCTGTATTATTCACGAGTTTTCGACAATTTTTATGAATAGTCCAGGTTATTTTATCTGTTCCAAAATATTTTTAACACTGGCAGCTCGATCTGTACCTTCTTCCAGGGTTAGAAACTTTTCAAAATTCTGGACAGCACTCGGATAGTCAGCATTATTTAAAAAAACAAGCCCTAATTTGTAAAAGGCATCACTCCAGTCAGGCTTGATCTGACTGGCTAAAGTAAAATAACGCAATGCCTCATCCAGTTTTTGGTTGGAGAAAAATATTTCTCCCACATTATAGGCAATAAGCTCATTATCCGGGAAAGTAGCAAGGGACTGCTCGAAATATTTTTGGGCATTTTCTATATCCTGCTGTTTCAAATAACACTCTCCGATTCCAGCCAGGGCTTTGGCCGCCACCTCTTTGCCGATGGCTTCATCGGTAGACACATTTTCCAGCACAAGATTGCACTCTCCAATCGCTTTTTCATATTCCCCCATTTCCCGGTAACAGTTATAGAGATTTAGCCTGGCTTGATAGGCCTTGGGATTCAAGTGGAGGAACTCCTCAAAAGCAGCAAGGGCTTCCGCATATTTACCATTAGCATAAAGGTCATTTCCTTTATCCAGGATTTGAAATGATTCTTCATCTTCAATGATAGGCCGGTCTGATGCTTTTATCTTTTTCAGAGTCAAAGTAAGTTTCGGATTCCTCTCGAGCTGCCGTACATAGACATCTGTGGCAGCGGGAATATATCCGTCGGCAGTGCCGGTTATTCTCCATCGCCCGGTACCTAGCCCTAAAAAACTCCACTCTCCTTTTTTATTGGTCTTGCCCTCAAGCTTACGGATATCCTCGCCTAAATATTCTATGGTAACCTTGGCTGATATAACCGGATTGCCTTCATCGTCTAAAACGACTCCGGCCTGCCTGGCTTTTCCTCGCGCAGTCTGGCCTAAAGCATAAGAAATTAACAAAAGGATAAAGATAAAGTATAAAGAGCATTTCATAACTGTTTTTATTTTCATTTCATTCCCTCCCTTAAGCTGTTTATTATTATCATTGGGGATTTGATCAAATCGTCAGTTTGATTCTCTTTCTTACCCGCTCTTCCCCTGTTTTATTTTCAATTTCAACGGTCAACATATAGTTTCCCGGCTCGATAGTTGCCGTGATTTCGATTGTATAGTTCTCTCCAATATAATCTTCCAATTTCTCATTAGGAATGGAGACATCATAATTTTTCTTGAATTCCCAAACAACCTTACCTTCTTCATCAGAAGCTTTAAGGAAAACCTCAAAAGTGGTCTGGGCTAATGACTCATTTTCTATAAACCAGATTTTGTTATAGGGAATTTCAATCTGAAATACAGCTTTCCCCGCCTGCCTGGCCTTCATTTGAATATCAAAATCAAAGTCCCCCTTTTGACTGGGAACTTTAGGTCTGTTTCTTATCTGAGCTTTATTGATCTCATTAATATGTTGAGCACTGAGAGCTTCTAATCTATAATTTCCGGTCCAGTTTTTATCTACAAAAATCACCGGGAAAAAATTGTAGTCCCATATTTCCGTGGGCACACCTTGATAAGTAGTTCCACGCGGATAGGTTCTTCTATTAGTGGGCGGGCCGAGGGTAATATAAACCCTGCCCCTTTCCTGGAGCCAACCGGGAGTGCTCCCCTGCTTAAATAAGAGATTGGCTTCCTCAATGCGGTTAAAATATCCTATCCGGAACTCGTTTTCCTCCGTGCCCGGATCAGGATCTCTTTTTTCCCAGAATTCTTCTTTGAAATTATCCCTGTCCTCAGGCGGTAGGTTAAGGAAAATCTTACGCTCCTCTGGGGTGATGATGTAGCGGACAGTGGAAAGAAATTCCTTGCTGTCAGGATCCAAATTTTTTTTCAGCTGATTCATTGCACAGGAAGTAAAAATGGAACTGACTAGAAAAAGGATAAAAACCTTTTTTTTCATTTTTTTTCTCTTAGATTTTTTACGCGTGTTTTGATTTTTTCTTGATCGGGACTGATCTCTAATGATTTCTCCCAAGCATTCAACGCTTCTTCGGTGTTATTCAATTGGAAGTAACAATCTCCTATGGAATTGAGAATAAAAATGTTTGTGCCATAAAAGGAAAGATACTCTTGATAGAAAGAGATAGCTTCAATGTATTCTCCCAAAGCCTGAGAGGAATTTCCCATGGTCTGTAAAAATTTATTTTTTCTCTCATCATGCATAAAGGGATCAGCGATCTGTTTCACTCTTTGAAACTCTTTGGCCTTGTAAAGAAGATTGCTCAGATCCAGGGCAAATTTCGGATTATTCGGGTTTCGGTTATAAGCTCCTTCCAGATAGGTTCTTGCCTTAGCCTCTTCATTTTTATTCAGGAATTGATTCCCCAGGATGTTGGCAAAGATCGGATCTTCAGATGTGACCATGGGCATAGAGATAACCCAGGGCCGGGAAAGATATTGGCGGGGGGTTATAAGAAAAGGAGCTTCCCGGGAGAAGATCTCTTCACGATTTTTATTGATAAGTGAAACCTTTATTTTATAATAATCAGGCGGTAAATTTATCAGCGCAAACTCCTCAAAGATATTGGTGAGGTCCGGGTATTCATTTAGATTTTTTTTCCGGGTTATGACTTCCACATCTTCCTTGAGGATAAAATACTGCAAGGAAGCGCTTTCTTTCAATTTATCTTCCCACCCCTGTATCTGGAAATAAACATACAATGTGTCCTCTTTGGTGAAATCACTGCGGGGAGATGGAATCAATTGAAAATCACCGATTAGAAACGGTTTATTTCTGTCCTTGTACTTTAAACTTTTATCCAACCGGTTGGCCAAGGTGAGCTGACTTATCTGAGGGAATGTCGCATTAGAGATGATTAAATCTCTTTCGACAGATGTGAATTCCCGGGAGACGACATTTTTCATCAGGACAGAGAATTTATATGTCCCTGTCACCAGCGGAAACATGTCTTGAAAACTGAACAGTTTGTTGCGGATGCTGGACATCTGGTCTTCATCGAATTCTATGGGGATGGTCTTGTCGAACTGATAGATGGACTTTCCGGATTCATCAGAAATCTGGCCGGTTATTTCCAAATTGGAGTGATATTTATCTTGTAATTGCTCAAAAGTCAGACGGCTCGGTTCAATGAGATAATGAACAAAGTGGTTTCCCGATCCGTCTTGAATCACCCGTGCCAGGGAGTCGCATTCAATGTAGTTGGCAGTATAATCAACCTCAATAATATCTTTGTATTTAAGAAGTTTATCCGCCCAGGAATCTTTTACTTTTTCATAGGGAGCAGCGGGAATTTTTTGTGAGACCAAAACCTCGGATGAAAGAGAGGGGGTAAGAGCATAAGAAGATTCGTTCGGTAACAGATTAAGAGAAACCTTAGCAACAGCCGGCTCAATATTCATAAGTTTATAAAAAGCCTCGGTATATTTTGTCATATCTCCATAGTAATGGACTAAGAGATTTTGGGGGCCGAATCTAACCGGAGAATACAGCATATATTCACCTATCCCATCTTTTTTGAAAAAGACAACATTAAAGGCATTGGGAAGTTTGTATTCGACCATACCTTCATAAAACCAGATAATCACAGGATACATCTCCCCAGAGTTTTCATATCTTTCGATGGATTTAGGCGGGCCCAGGGTGATGTAGATCCTACCCCGGGCTTTGCGCCAACCCCGCCCCGGGCTATCTTTCCCAAACCAGTTATTGGCATAATCGATTCTGCGGTAATGCTCTTCTTTAAATTCATTCCCGGGAATATTGGGATTAGGATCCCGCTGTTTCCAGAAAGCCTTGATAAATATTTCCCTTTCCCGGTCGGTTTGGAGTTGAAGAAAGACGTCCCTTTCTTTGGGAGCGATAATGTAGACGACTTCCTCTTCCAACCATTTCTCATACACGGGACTGAGATCTATTGGTGATAGTTTTTTCTGACTAAAAAGAAGGGAAAATGGAACAAAGCTGAGAAATAAAAAAAGACAAAGAATGCTTCTTATTATCGCTTTTTTCAAAAAAAAATCCTCTCAAATAATTATAGTCAAAGCAATATTATTATTCAAGCTAAGAATATATGACCCGGCAGCACCCCATATAGGATCAGTTGTTACCAACAGATTCCTTAAATAGTCCTGAGCTTTTTCCATCCCCATTTACCTTCTCAACCGCTGCTAATAACTGCTCCCTGCTGGAATGCGAGTACCACTCAGTCATGTTGACGCTGGAATGTCCAAGAATCCGCTGTGCCTGAAATGGGTGTACATTCATTTCTGCTAATCGGCTGGCAAATGTGTGTCTTAGTCCATGAAAAGTGAAATTGCTGATACCTGATCTCTCTATCGCTTTCATCCATGAAATCTTGAAATCCCCGACAGGTTGAACCACTCCCTTTTTCTTCTCATAAACAAAGACAAATTTCGAGCAGCCGTTACTTGCTTTTAGCACCTTAAGCTCTTTTAGTAATGTCGTGTTGATCGGTATCTCTCTTGGTTTTGAATTTTTAGAATTTTCTGCGGTGACAACAAGTACCCTATTTTTTAGGCTAACATTTTTCCATTGCAAAGAGGCTATTTCCATTTTTCGCATACCTGTATTCAATGCAGTAATTATTATTGGTCTCAAGTGTGGTGAGGCTGCTTTAAGCAGTCTTTCCTCTTCTTCGCTATTCAAAACTTTGTCCCTTTTCTTTCTGTCATCCTTTAGAAATAAAGTAGGTTTGACAGGATTTTTTTCCACTGAGAATTCTTCCTCTTCGATTGCTACGCTGAATATACGTTTCAAATGAGCCAGCTCAATGTTCAATGAGTTATTCGATATTACCGTACCTTTGCCTCTAGCATTGACACCCTTCCGCATCAAGATATAATCCTTCACTTTGCCTGTGCTGATGCTGCTGAGCTCCATGTTGCCAAAAAATGGTATAAACCGCCTTCTGATATTTAGCTCAATACTCGCTCTGCTTTTTAAGGCTCTCAATTTAATCTCTTTCAGATATTTCTCTGCATAATCTTTGAATGTGATTTTTTCCTTATCAGCCTCATCAAAATATAGTTTTTTGAATATCTCCCGCCTCTTGTACTCCAGCGCAACTAATGCCTCCTTTTTGCAGACAGCCATTTTCACAACTTCTTGTCTGATTTTATGATGTTCGTCATAAAACCAGATGTCATAACGAATCAATCCGGCTTTAGTTTTTCTTTCATAAATGCCACCGTAACCATAGTTCCAATGACCCGAACCTTTTTTTCCAGCCATCGGAATCCTCCGTTTTAAAAATAATTTGTCATACTCCCGAACCGAGGAAGCTAATATCGGCTCCAGTACGACAGGTTTGGAAACTTGATGTTTCCTTTCATCCAACCATTTATTAATGTCCTCTGCATCAAATCTAATTGATCGCTGAGACTGTCCAATTTTCAGATGCGGGATTTTATTGTCCGCACACATTGTGTAAATGGTTTGGGGATGTAATGCTAAAACTTTACTCACCTCCTCTACTTTTAATAGATTTTTGCTGCTTGTCTTTGTCATCCACGTCTCTCCAGCTTCTTCCGACGCAGCTTTTAAAGCCCCTCCATGGCGCTTCCAAAGACTTTCTAAAATTTTTATAAAAGGATTGAAGCAGGCGATTGAATTTTAGCACTATTCTGCATAAGTCTCTCAGCACAGCCCCAATCTTTATATCTCTTAAATTGTTCATTTTCAATTACTTGTATTATATATTACTTTTCAATACTTGTCAATGTAAAAAATAAAGCCCTGTCAAGGCAACGCAAAAATATTTTTGCTAAAATTAAAATCAAAGGTAAATCTTGTTCTGTCGATTCTTGAGATCAAGCAAAAAATAAATGGGAAGCAGAAAAATCCGGTCGTTTACTTTTATTAATATTATCAAAAACTGAAAGCTGGATATTTTAAGGCTTTGACTTCAATGGTTATTAAAAATCCTTTTTTCTTAAAAACTTGGTGGTTCTAGTTTTCTAATATCCGTGGCCTTAAATCTACCATATTTAGTTTTATCATCAACAAACCAGACACAGTCATACTCGTCATATTCTTTGATATATTCATGGATTGTCATTTTAGGTCCGCCT
>JAUVXM010000023.1 GCA_030603565.1 Candidatus Aminicenantota bacterium | reverse complement strand
CTTTGGTAAAAAAATGGCGATTAAAATTAAAAATGAAAACGAGAAAAGATTTAAATTAACTATTCTTGATAAAATTTTGCATATTACTGAAAATAAATTAATAATAGAAACATCGCCATTTTTTTATGAATAGGTCAGGTTAAATACCAATTTCCGTGATGAACCTTATCCGATAACTGTATCCGGGCCGGAAACTCCGCCGACTTCTATGAAAAAGTGATCGGGAGCACAGATTATCCGTTCTCCAGGCATTGATACCGGAGGAGTATACTGACAGATTTTTTGGCGGCAAGCTGATTCTGTGATCCAGGCTTTTCCCTTGTTTATCCGGGCAGTGATCTTTCCTTTTCCGGTAATAAATGTTTTTTCAGTGTTTTGCCTGAGAGATAGTTTAGCGAGAGAATGTCCATCCTGGTATATGGTGATGAATTCTCCGGAAGCCTGATCTGCCCCCGGCCTTTGAAAGGAGGCGATCGTCAGAGCATTAGAGGGGGATAGGTTTTTATTAATCTCTTTCCAAAGAGAAGAGAGTTTTTGGGTGCGGATATCCCAGATCCTGCCTCCCTTGACCAGGCTGAATGACGGGCGCGCTTTCTGGTGTAAATGGCTGAAAGAGAGTGACAGGTCGGCTTGGGCAGAGTTATGGACAGGCATCCATCCTTTTTGCTGAAGGACACTTGTCAATTCTTGCTTTTGGGGATGAGGATTAAGGAAGACAAATCTTTTTCCAGGAATAGAATGGTATTTTTTTACCTCCTGTAGGATCAATGAGATAAACTGTTGTGGTTCATCGGCAATAAGCAGGAGTTCGCATTCGGCGTTATTTTTTTTAGAAGCCAGGAGAAAAGGGGTTAGTAATGGCGTTGCCAGGATTGTTTTGAAAAAATTACGTCTATCCATGTTAATCTCCTTTTTTGGAAATAGCTATGATTCTTGGATACATTTTTATTTTGTTTATTGTCCGGAAATAACGGAAGAGTCCTAATGTTATTAATCCAATTCCCAGGAAAAACCCGAGTATACTGCTTTGTTGTAAGGATAAGGGGGTAAGCCCGGAAAAAAGATATCCGACTCCCATTCCTACCAGTGCTGCTGTTAGCAGGCCTCCGAAAATTATAATCAGAGCCCGAGTGTAATTCTGCTCCGGCACTTCGATCCGGACTTTATCGCCGGGAGAAGCGTTTAAAGGGTTTTTTACTAAAAGCTGTCCCTTGGTTTTAGCGGGGCCGATACAGAGGCTGTGGGCTGAACATTCGTCACAGGCTTGAAAACAGGAAACTTTCACCTGTGCCAGGTCTCCCTCGGTCGAAATGACAGTCCCGTTATCCTTCATCTTCCTTAAATAGGCGTCCGATAGCATTGGTCGGACATTTTTCAATTGCCGGGATTTTTTCCGGATCTATTTTTTTATAGTCTTTGATCTTGGCTAGGTTGTTTTCCATTATTATAGCCTCAGGACATGCTCTTGCGCAAATGCCGCACCCGATACAGGCATTTTTACAGGCCTTTTTTGGGGCTGCCCCTTTATCAAGGTTGCGGCAAAAAACCAGCATATTCTGGGCAAGAGGAACCAGCTCAATGATATTCCTGGGACATGCATCCACACATTTTCCACAGGCGGTGCATTTTTTCTCATCAACGACAGGCAGCCCATCTCCACCCATCTGGATTGCGTCAAAGGGGCAAGCTAAAACGCAGTCTCCGAATCCCAGGCAGCCATATGGGCACTGTTTGTTTCCACCGGTTAGATTTGCAGCATAACAGGTTGTGATCCCGAGATATAGTCCTCTGTCTTTAGCTGCTTCTGTATCACCGTGGCAGTGGATACGGGCTGTTTTTTTTACTACTTCACCTGCTTTTACACCCATGATTTCAGCGACTTTTGCGATGGTTTCTTCCCCGCCGACCGGGCAGCCGTTTGTTTCAGCTTCACCTTTGACGACAGCTTCAGCAAAAGCGCGACAGCCGGAATATCCGCAAGCCCCGCAGTTTGCCTGGGGCAGAGCCTCTGATATTTTTACGACTTTGGGATCTTCTTCGACTTTGAGTTTCCGATAGGCAATAGCGAGCCCGGCAGAGAGGATCAATCCCAGAGCTCCCATTGTGAGAATCGGGATTAATACATCCATTAGTTTATCATTCCTGAAAAGCCGGTAAAGGCAAGCGCCATGATCCCGGCTACGATTAAGGCGATTCCAGCGCCTTTTAAAGGCTCAGGTACGTCAGCCAAGTCGAGCTGTTCCCTGATTCCTGCCATAAGTACAATGGCCAATGTGAATCCCAGGCCGGACCCGACCCCAAAAACAACTGTTTTGGCAAAACTATAATCTTTTAAAGCTGCTAATAATGCCAGTCCCATTATCGCGCAGTTAGTAGTTATGAGCGGTAGATATATCCCCAGCGCCTGGTAAAGAGGAGGGCTGATTTTTCTGATGAACATCTCTACCAACTGTACCAAGGCAGCGATGACCAGGATGAAAGAGACTATCTGGAGATAATCGAGATTATAAGGGATAAGTATCCAGTGGTTGATCATCCAGGAAGCAACAGCGGTTATGGTCATAACAAAAGTCACCGCCAGTCCCATAGAAAAGGCGGAGTCGATTTTTTTACTTACCCCGAGAAATGGGCAGATACCCAGAAAATAATAGAGAACATAATTGTTTACCAGGATAGCTGCGATGAAGAGAGTTATTAGTTCCATCAGTTTTTCCTCGTTTTTGTCTTGCTTTCAATTACAAGCGCGACTGCCAGCAGAATTCCCAGGGTGATAAATGCTCCTGCCGGGAGGATCATGATTATCCAGGGCTTAAACCAGGCTCCCATAACCTGGTGCCCGAGGAAGGTTCCCATTCCCAATATTTCTCTGATCGAACTCAGGACCAGAAGGGCCAGAATAAAACCTGTACTCATCCCCAGGGCATCTATTAAGGAACGGCCTACGGAATTTTTTGAGGAAAAAGCTTCCTGCCGGCCGAGGATAATACAATTGACAACGATCAAAGGAATATATGGCCCTAGAGATTTGGATATGGGGGGGAAGAAGGCAGCCATAAAACGGTCGGCAATAGTAACAAAGGTGGCAATGATCACAATATAGCTGGCGATTCGAACCTGGCTGGGGATTAATTTTTTTAGGGCGGACACCACCAATGAGCTTAAAATCAGAACAAAGGAGGTCGCAAGGCCCATGGCGATCCCATTTATAACAGCATTTGTTACAGCAAGCGTCGGGCACATGCCCAGAAGCTGCCGGAACACCGGGTTTTCTTCCCAGAGGCCCTTGATGTATTCAGCTCCTACGCTTTTACTCGGCATCATTTTCCTCGCTTATAAGTTTGCCTGCTTTTTTTAATTGTTTTAATTTCTCCAGGGACTGGTTTACGATACTCAGGACTTTATCTGACGATATGGTTGCCCCTGTGATAGTATTGACTTCATTGGGGGCCAATTCATCCTGGGATCTGACAGCCGGTTTTCGCAGGCTTATGGCACTGCCAGCGTCTTTATTATCCCAGAATCTGAGAAAGAGTTCCTTATCTGTGATCTTTGCTCCCAAACCCGGAGTTTCTTTTTGTTCGAGTATGGACAGAGAATTGATTTTTGTTACATTAGGATCAGTACCAAACATGAGGCTTATAATATCCTGAAAGCCTGTTCCGGAAGTATAAACAGCATATCCGATCAGATTACCGTCCCGGTTTTTCCCGCTGTATATAGTAAAGTTTTTTTCTGTAAATACCTCTTTACTTATCTCTGTCCCCGGCACTACCTCAAGGATAGCAGCTTCGATCTCCTGCTGTTTATTAAAAGCAATCCGGTCTTTGGTCAGCATTCCGACTACAGCCAGGAGGCTTCCTGATATGAGGCCTACTACGGTTAAGACAACGATCATTCTGGCTGAAAGATTCAAGGCGTGCTCCTTTCACCAAGAATGCGTGGCCGAGTATAGCGGTTTATCAGCGGGACAAAAGTGTTCATGAATAATATGGAGAACATCACTCCTTCTGGGAATCCTCCGAAAAGCCTAATGATCCCGATAAGGAGGCCGATTCCTAAGGCATAGATCCAAGTCCCGAGGGGCGATATCGGAGAAGTCACCATATCTGTGGCCATAAAGAATGCGCCGATTATTAGTCCGCCTGCCAGGATATGAAAAGCAGGGGAAGCATATTTGTCCGGGCCGGTAAGCCAGAAAACCCCGGTAAACACAGTCAGTATTGAAATAATCCCCACGGGAATCCGCCAGTCGATAGCTCGCTTGTAAAGCAGAAAGGCGGCGCCTAACAGTAGCGCTACAGCTGAAGTCTCACCTAGGCATCCGCCGATATTTCCCCAGAAAAGGTCCTTAAGCGGAGTCAGAGCCCCCTGGATGGCTGCAGTTTGAAATTTTAAATTTCCGAGGGGAGTGGCATAGGTAGCGGTATTGATTTGGTTGGTTACCGGTGGTATCCAGGTTGTCATAGCAACCGGGAAAGCGACCTGAAGAAAAGCACGCCCTACTAAAGCCGGATTGAAGATATTGTCGCCTAAGCCGCCAAAAACATGTTTGCCTAAAGTGATAGATACGACGGCCCCGATTACAACTATATCCAGGGAAAGGGAGGGTGGGAGCGTCATCGCCAGGAGCAAGCCTGTGATGATGGCAGATCCGTCCCAGAGGGAATGCATTGGTTTCTTTCTGGCTTTAAGGAAAACGGCCTCTGTGATCAAGCAGACGGAAACAGAGAGCAGATATATAAGCAGAGCTCTCATTCGGAAGAAATAGAATGATGCCGCAATTGCAGGGATCAAGCTGAGGATAACAGCATACATGATCTTTGGTACAGAGTCTTTACCTTTAAAATGAGGAGATGATTTAAGGATAAATCTGTTATTCGTCATCAGGCGCTCTTTTTTCTTTTTAAGTCAGTGATTTTATGCTTTCCCACTCTTAGCCAGTGAACCAGAGGAATCCCGGCCGGGCAGGAATACTGGCAGGAGCCGCATTCCACACAATCCATAATGCCCCGGCTTTCCGCTTCGGACAGATAGTCTAATTTACTGTATTTCATAAGCTGGGTAGGGACTAAGCCCATGGGGCAATGAGTGACACATCGGCCGCAGCTTATGCAGTTATGTTCGGTTATATGCTCCGGCTCAGCCCAGGCCAGGATACCGGAAGTCCCTTTAATAACCGGAACATCGGATGTCCCTTGGGCAAGGCCCATCATCGGCCCGCCCATGACCAGAATATTTGCGCTATCCTGCAAGCCGCCGCAATAGTCGATGGCATTTTGAAAAAGAGAGCCTATCCGGACTATTAGATTTTTCGGGGAAGTGATTCCGGCCCCGGACACAGTCAGGGCTCTTTCATAAAGGGGTTTTCCCTCGGCTACAGCATCCCAGATCGCTTTGACAGTGCCGACATTCTGTACCACTACTCCCACATCAAAAGGAAGCCCCCCTCTGGGCACTGCCCGTTTTAGCAGGGCGGAGATGAGGTTTTTCTCAGCGCCCTGGGGATATTTTGTTTTTAACAGAGAGATTTCCAGGGGGAAAGTATAAATTTTTTTCTGTAAAAGGTTGTAAACATCTTGTTTGTTATTTTCGATACCGAGTATAATTTTTTTTGCGCCGGTTGCAATCCGGACCAGCTCTGCACCTTTAATAATATCATCGGGATATTCCAGCATCAGCCGGTGGTCGGCTGTAAGCACCGGTTCGCACTCACATCCGTTGATTATGATCGTGTCAATAGGTTTGTCTTTGGGAGGAGATAGCTTTACTGCAGTGGGGAACGCTGCTCCACCGAGCCCGACTATTCCAGCATCTTTGACTATTTGGCGGATTTTTTCCGGATTTAATGACAAAGGATCTTTTTGCTCTTTGATATCAGGAAAAACACGATCCTTGCCGTCATTGGAAATTGTAACTGCAGGAACAGGATTGCCCAACGGGTGATTGTAATTTTCGATTTTCATCACTTTTCCGGAGACACTGGAATGAACACAGGCGGAAAAAAACGAGTTGCTCTCTCCTATCTTTTGCCCCATAAAAACTTCATCTCCTTTTTTGACGAGAGGTTCAGCGGGGCTGCCAAAATGCTGATGTAAGGGTATGATTACTTTTTCCGGAGCTGGAAGCGGTTGCAGAGATTTATTGCTGGTTGTTTCCTTGAATTCCTGCGGATGTATACCATGAGGAAACGTCTTTGTTTTCATTTTAATATAAATATAAACAGTCTGAAATTTTAATTCTTAAGTGTATTAATTCTAGGCTGTCTTTGTCAATATAAAAAACAAAGCGGGACCATGACGATAATAATAAAGCTTTGTATTTTATATTAAAGTGATGTAATATATTAAAAAATATTTTGTAAATTATCCGGGGATTTAGAATGAAAGTTACCCTGAAAGAAGTAAAAAACAAAAAAGAGCTAAAAAAGTTTATCTATCTGCCGGAAAAAATCCATAAAGATCATCCTAGTTGGGTACATCCGATCTATATGGATGAAAAAAAATATTTTAACGCCAAGAAAAACAAGGGTTTTAAATACTGCGATACTAAGCTTTTGTTGGCTTATAGCGGCAATAAAATAATCGGCCGTATTATGGGAATCATCAACCGTCGCTACAACCAGTTTAGAAATGAGAAAACAGCTCGATTCGGTTATTTGGAAACTTGGGAAGACGAAGAAATATTGAAAACACTTCTGAGTAGTATTGAAAGTTGGGCCCGGGATAACAAAATGGAAAAAATCGTCGGCCCATATGGATTTACTGACCAGGATCCCGAGGGTTTCCTTATTGAAGGTTTTGACAGTCCTGTAACTATTCCAGGGTATTATAACTTTGAATGGATGCCGGGTCTGGTAGAAAAACAGGGCTATAGCAAAGATATCGATTATTTTGTCTATAAACTCGATATTCCTAAAGAGTTTCCCGAGTTTTACAAAAAGATCTATGAGAGGATTAAACGAAAAGGAGAGTTTGAGGTTATAGAATTTAGGAAACGGGCAGAACTGAAGCCATGGATTAAGCCGGTTCTGAAGTTAATGAATGAGTGTTACTCTCAAAGTGATATTTATGGATATACTCCCCTGGAAGAAGAAGAGATGCAGGATTTGGCCAAACGGTATTTGCCTCTTCTTGACCCAAGGTTTGTTAAAGGAGTTAAAAAAGGGGATGAAGTTGTAGCCTTTATTGTAGGGATGCCTAATTTTACAGAAGGGATACGTAAATCCAAGGGAAGGCTTCTCCCTTTTGGGGTATTCCGGATCATGCGGGCGGCAAAAAAAACAAAGCAGCTGGATTTATTATTAGGAGGGGTTAAAGAGAAATACCGCGGCCGCGGCTTGGATGTTCTGATGGGAGTAAAAATGCTCATGTCTGCGCATGAGGCTGGCTTGGAATTAATTGATACTCACCATGAAATGGAAACTAATACCAAAGTTCGGGCGGAGATGGAAAAGATGGGAGGAGTGATCTACAAGCGGTTTCGGGTATACAAAAAACAGCTATAAAAGATAGCCCCGGCGCACCTGAATTATTGACCTGTTTTTCAAACTCGCACAAGTTGTAAAGGGTGGATACTGGTAAGTCCCTTTGAAAGACAGGGATTTCCCCCAGCGGGGAAATCCCTTCCTGTCCTCACAACGCTCTCCTCGAGATTCTCTCGAGGAACCATGCCCGCCTTGTTCCGGATGGCTTTCTCCGGGATTTACCAGTATCCACCTCGACTCAGCTTCCCATTTGCAGGAGGCAGAGCCACACCTGAATTTCGTCTTTTATGAATAGTTTAGGAGAAACTGTACTATTCACTTGGCGTCGGCCCAGTTAACTCCCCATCCTATGTGGACTTTTAGCGGTACTTTTAGAGGCAAAACATTTTCCATTTTTTTCTGAACGATTTCTTCGGCGGTGTCGTATTCCGCTTTCGGAACTTCAAAGACTAATTCGTCATGGACCTGCAGGACCATTTTGGTTTTCAGTTGATTTCGCTTGATCTCTTGCCAGATTTCAATCATTGCTTTTTTTATCAAGTCAGCCGCAGTCCCTTGGATGGGAGTATTGAGTGCGATGCGTTGTCCCGCTTGACGGGTGAGGTTGCTTTTTTGTTTAAGCTCAGGGATCTGCCGTTTTCTTCCCAACAAGGTTTCGGAGTATCCTTTTTCTTCGGCATCCTTAACACATTTGTCCAGGTATTCTCGCACCTTGGGATATCTCTCAAAATAAAGGTCAATGAATTTTTGAGCTTCCGAGTTTGAGGTGTTTAGTTCTTTTGCTAGAGAAAAAGCGGAAGTGCCGTAGATAATACTGAAATTAATAATTTTGGCTCTCTGTCTGAGTTCCTTTTCGAATAGGGATGATTTTTCACCAAAAACTTGGTTGGCTGTTTCCTGGTGAATGTCCCGGTTTTGGCGGAAGGTTTCAATTAGAGTGGGGTCCTCTGACATATGAGCAAGAACCCGAAGTTCTATTTGAGAGTAATCGGCCGATAGAAACAGATAGCCGGGTTCCGGGATAAATGCCTGCCTGAATCTTGGCCCCCAAGATCCCCGGGCTGGAATATTTTGAAGATTCGGGTTGCTGCTGGAAAGTCTTCCCGTGGCGGCAACGGTTTGGTTGTAAGATGTATGAATCCTTCCTGTTTCCTGATTGATAAGCTTAGGAAGGGAGTCCGCATAGGTGGATTTTAACTTGGAGAGCTTTCGGTATTCCAGCATATATTGGGCGATAGGATAGTCTTTGGCTAATTTTTGAAGGACCTCTAGACTGGTTGAATATCCCTGGGTTTTTTTTGTCTTTTTTGAGGCCGGAAGTTTTAATTTATCGAAAAGAATCTCAGCCAGCTGCTGGGGAGAGTTTAGATTAAATTCCTCGCTGCTGTGTGCATAGATTTTTTTCTTAAGCCTGTTTATGTGTTCATTCAGCTCATAGGATATTGCGGCCAATACCTTTGTGTCTATGCCGATCCCCCACATCTCCATGTTGGCCAGCACTTCGATAAGCGGAAGTTCAAGGTCTTGATAGAGGATATTGAGTTTTTTTTCTTTTACTATCGGCCAGAGGATTGAGCTGAGCTGAAGGGCTAGGTCAGCATCCTGACAGGCATAGGGGGCTGCGCGCTCGATCTCAACAGCATTCATTGTAACTTCATTTTTTCCTTTTCCGACGATTTCATTATAGGGAATAGGGTTGATATGAAGGTATCTAAGAGATAGCCGGTTTAAATTATGTTGTCCCCAGTTTGGCTCTGTAAGGTAGGAAAGGAGCATTGTGTCAAGATCGATTCCTTTGAGGCTGATCCCCTCCTTTTTAAGGACTATATAATCATATTTAATATTCTGCCCGATCTTTTTTATCTTGGGAGAAATGAGGACTTGCTTTAGGTGTCTAAGGGCGGTTTTTAGGGGCATTTGAGCTGGAGCACTTGGGTAATCATGCCTAAGAGGAAGGTAACAGGCCTTGCCAGATTGAGTAGCGAATGACATGCCGACCAATCGAGCCTGATTAGGGTAGGGACTGTCAGTCTCTGTATCCAGGGATACGAAGCCTGTTTTAGAGATGTCAGTAACAAGCTTTTCTAAGTCTTCTTCTGTAAGGATGGTCGTATAGTTATTTTCCCTGGCGTCTGATTTTTTCATATAGGCGGAGATCAGGGAAGAGAATTCAAGCTCCTGCAGCAGAGGAATCAAAATTTTGTAATCTGGTTCTGTTATTGCGAAATCTTCCAGCTCAAATTTGAATTTAAGGTCTTTCTTGAGCGTTGCCAGTTTGCGGCTGAGCTTGAGCAGGTCCAGGTTCTCTTCTATTTGTTTTTTTACCCGGGGGTTTTTTATCTGATTAAGGTTTTGAATAAGATTATCTAAGGAACCGAATCGGGAAAGCAGTTTTTTTGCAGTCTTTTCCCCGATACCTGGGATTCCCGGAATATTGTCACTGGGATCTCCCCATAGAGTAAGGACATCGATGACTTGGGAGGGAGAGACGCCGAAGGAGTCCTTAATTGCATTTTCGTTCAAATACACATCTTTGGCTGGATTTAATATGGAAATTGAGGGATTGACGAGCTGAAATAAGTCTTTATCGGAAGATACTATTACAGTATGTATCCTTTTTTTTTCAGCCAAACCGGCCAGGCTTCCTAATATATCATCCGCTTCAAAGCCTGGTTTTTCAAAACAGGGGGTGTTAAGTGCCCGTAATATTTTTTTTAGAACCGGCACCTGCGCAACCAGGTCTTCAGGCATTGGTTTGCGGTTGGCCTTATAGTCAGGATATATTTTGTGCCGGAAGGTAGGTGCTTTTGTATCGAATGCGATTCCAAGATATTTTATCTCCTCTTTATCATTAAGTTTTTTGAGGGTAGTTAAAAATCCATAAATTGCGTTTGTAGCAAATCCTTTGGAATTTACGAGCTGCCGTATTGCATAGTAGGAACGGTAAAGGATCGCATTACCGTCGATCAAAAATAATCTTTTTTTCTGCAATTTGTTTTTAATGTGACTTTAATCACTAACAAGGTCCATCTGGACTATTTATAATAAATATCAATATATATAATATAAACAAAAATGTAAATTGCTTCATTGTTAAAAATCAGTAAATTGAAAGATGAAATTTAGGTGAATCTGGATTATTCACGAGTCGAGGTTGCAGTAGATACGGAAAAGCGGAAAATAGCAAAGGGGAAATGGGAAAAACCGTAAAATGTGAATTGTAAAACGTGAAACGTTATGGGAAAAGATTTGTATCTTATGAAATTCTGATGTGGCTGAAGCGAGCACAAGCCACACCTGAATTTCATCTTTTATGAATAATTCAGGTTAAAGATGGTCGAATTTCCCTTTCTTTATCTCTATAATAACCGTATTGTGTTGTTCTTTGATAATCTGCTGGATTTTTTCTCCCAGATTTTTGCTGCTGAGGAATGAAGTATAAAAATTTTTTTTTGATGTAAGCACTCTGCCTGATCTATAAATAGTGGATTCGATATAATTGGCACCGCGCCCTTTATCCTGGGTCTGAACATGAAAGAGCTTCTCTTTATGTTTGACTTCAGTATTATAACCTGACATGTAAAGACTCCTCTGCTGGATATCTCAATTATACTCCTTCCAAAAATTAATTCAACATATGCTTGCCGAAAGTTCGCAGAAGCTTAAATAATTAGGGGAGTTCCTGCAGCTAAGCATACCTGGATTATTCACGAGTCGAGGTTGCCGCAGATGCGAGGCACAGGGTGCGCAGCTGTGGTCCTTCACCGCGAGTACCCTGTAACGAAGCAGATGCGGTGAGATCGGCTCGCCTGAAAGGTAAAAAGTGCCAATGATAAAGTTAGTTATTGTTTTTTTTGAGTACGTCATTGGCAATTTTTATGAATAGGTCAGGGTTTATTGACAAAGGAAGGCAAGATGTTATAATAGGGTAACTTTTTTTGAGGTATAAGATGTTAATTGAAATAGATAGGTTGCCCCAGGAAGGGCTAAAGGTTAGCAAAAAATACGAATTTATTTCTGTTGAACTGTTGGAAGAAGATGCTGAGTTTCTGAATCCGGTTCATACGGATGTTTTTATTAAAAAAAGTGGAGACGAAATATTTCTTAAAGGCGTGATCAAGACTTGTATTAGCTTGACTTGCTGTCGCTGTTTGTGCTCTTTTGATTTTAAGATTGATTCTGGATTTGACCTTGTCTATCTTCCTGAAGAGTTGGACATCAATAATGAGCAGTTGGATGAAGAAGAGGCAAAGAAATTATTTTATTATGGCCGCAAGATGGACTTAAAAAGAATTATCATGGAGCAGTTGAATTTTGCCTTTCCGGTAAGGCCTTTGTGTTCGCCTGATTGTCAGGGAATCTGTCCTGTATGTGGTAATATTGTCAAAGAAGGAAAATGTTCTTGCGTGGCGAATAAAACTGACCCGCGCCTGGATAAATTTAAGATATTTTCAAGAGATAAGAGATAAATGGCTAATCCAAAAAGAAAACACTCTCATTCAAGAAAAACGAAACGAAGGGCACATCATGCCCTGGAGGTACCTTCCCTTTCCTTGTGTCCCAATTGCGGAAATCCAAAGCTGCCTCATCGAGCTTGTCCTGACTGCGGATATTATAAGGAGCGCCAGGTACAAGAAGGGAGAGAAGAATAAATCCGAGGCACCTATGAAAGTAGCAGTTGATGCCATGGGAGGAGACTTCGGTCCGGAAGTAATTGTAGCTGGAGCCGTAGATGCTTCCCGGGAATTTGACTTGGACATAGTCCTGGTGGGTGATGAATCGATTATTCAGGATGCTATCAATAAATTTGATCTTAACAACGCCAGGGTCGGCATTGTAAATGCCTCAGAGGCCATCGGAATGGGAGAAGGATTGCTTTCCTTTAGAAGAAAGAAAAAATCATCGATCCTGGTCGGCACTCAACTGCTTAAGGATAGAGAAGCTGATGCTTTTGTCAGCACCGGAAATACTGGAGCGGTCGTCTATATCTCCAGAAAAGTACTGGGAGCTCTGGATGGAGTCGAAAGGCCGGCTTTGTCTCTATTGGTTCCCTCTTTGAAAGGTAAAACTCTCCTAACCGATATTGGTGCCAATGTTAACTGCAAGCCTCAACATCTTGTGCAGTTTGCTATTATGGGCCGGGTATTTATGGAAAATGTCATAGGCATAAAAAATCCCAAGGTTGCGCTTATGAGCATTGGTGAAGAAGGGGGAAAAGGCAATGACCTTACCAGGGAAGTATATGCAAGATTGGAGGCTTCCCCTTTAAATTTTATTGGGAACGTTGAAGGTAAAGATCTATACTCTGGGAAAGCTGATGTTATTATTAGTGACGGGTTTACTGGAAATATTGTTTTAAAAACTACCGAAGGAGTATTTGATAACTTTGCCCGCATGGCTCGTAATGAGATCATGAAGAATATATTTGCCAAGATCGGATTTTTGTTGATGAAAAGGCATTTAAAAAAAATATTTAAAAAAGTCGATTACGCAGAGTATGGCGGAGCGCATCTTCTAGGATTAAATGGCGTGTGCATTGTCGGACATGGCCGCTCAAATCCTGTTGCAGTAAAAAATGCGGTCAAACTAGCTCGGGATTATGTTGCAAACAAGGTTCAGGAAAAAATTCAGAATGAAATGTTAAAATTCAAACCTGCTTTTATTAACCAAAAAGGATAATGGAATTTAAAGGGAAAACGTCTCTCGTAACTGGGGCATCGCAGGGAATTGGCGAAACAATAGCCCTTGAGCTATCAAAAGGCGGGGCAGAGGTCCTCATGCTGGATGTTCAAAAAGAAAAACTGGAAGATGCAGCTGAAAAGATACGGGAACGAGGAGGCAAAGCTGCTGCCTATTATGCTGATGTTTCTGACATGGAACTAATATCTGAAGTCGTAAAAAGGATGATTAAGAATCACAAACAGATTCATCATGTGGTCAACAATGCCGGGATAACCCGGGACAATCTCTTAATGCGGATGAAAGAAGAGGAATGGGATTCTGTTCTAGCCGTCAATCTTAAGGGAGTGTTTAATATATCCCGAGCGGTTATCAGGCACATGATGGGTAAGAGATATGGGCGCATCGTCAATGTATCGTCGGTTGTCGGCTTGATGGGCAATGCCGGTCAAGCTAATTATTCAGCCTCCAAGGCTGGAGTTATTGGATTTACAAAATCACTCGCCCGGGAGGTTGCATCAAGAGGGATTACTGTAAACGCAGTAGCGCCGGGATATATTGCAACTGCTATGACAAAAAATCTTCCGGATGCTGTTAAGAGAAAATTTGAGGATATCATCCCTATGAAAAAATTTGGCCTGCCGGAGGATGTTGCTAATGCTGTCAGGTTCTTATTATCTGATAAGGCAGCATATATAACCGGACAGGTTTTGGGTATAAATGGTGGAATGCTTATGTAGCTTCTGCTTGAATATAATTTCAAATTTAAATCAAGGAGGGAGATAATGAAGAAAGACGAACTTTTTGCCAAAATTAAATCAATTGTAGCGGACAAGCTTAGTATAAGTGAGGACCAGATTACAGAAGAGGCTTCTTTTATTGATGATTTAGGTGCGGATTCTCTGGATACAGTTGAATTGGTCATGGCTCTTGAGGATGAATTCGATCTTGATATCCCTGATGATGAGGCGGAGAAACTGACTACGGTCGGTAAAGCCATAGAGTATGTTTTAAACAACGTTAAATAACCAAAACCTTGATTATGGATGTGCCTTATAATCCTCGAAAGGGGCCTGCACTTCGGAGAGTTGTAATTACTGGGATTGGCCTTGTTTCTTCCCTTGGAATCGGCCGGGAAAGCAACTGGAAGGCCTTAGTGGAGGGCAAAGGTGGAATTTCCCTCATATCACGCTTTGATACATCAGGATATTCCAGCAAGATCGCGGGAGAGATCAAAGATTTTGACCCGCTAGCCTTCATCGGCAGAAAAGATGCCAGGAAGATGGATGCTTTTATCCAGTATGCTGTTGTTGCAGCGCAATTGGCAGTTGATGACTCCGGGATTAAACCGTCAGCATTAGAGGGAGACCGCACCGGTGTTTATGTCGGCTCCGGGATAGGCGGGATCGGTACGATCGAAAACACAAATAAAACTCTGTTGAAAAAAGGACCGGGCCGCATATCTCCGTTTTTTCTGATTTCTTGTATAATCAACGAAGCTGCCGGTCAGATATCTATAAGGACAAAATCCGGAGGGCCGAATTCGGCTCCAGCTACGGCATGTTCAACCGGCACCCATGCTATCGGCGATTCTTTCAGGATAATTTCCAGGGGTGATGCCGACATAATGATTGCCGGCGGAGCGGAAGCGCCCATTACTCCTTTAGGTGTTGCCGGATTTTGTGCTATGCGGGCCCTTTCCGTGAGAAATGACGCTCCGGAGAAAGCTTCCCGTCCCTTTGACCGGGATCGAGACGGCTTTGTTGTAAGTGAAGGCGCCGGGATCCTTCTCCTTGAGGAGATGGGGACCGCTCTTAAGCGTGGAGCAAATATATATGCTGAAGTAGTTGGTTATGGGATGAGCGGAGACGCCTATCATGTTTCTGCGCCCCGGACAGATGGGGACGGAGCTTACCGGTCCATGAAGAGGGCTCTAAGAGATGCCGGCATTGACTCCGGAGAAATTGATTATATTAATGCTCATGGGACTTCAACGCCCTGGAATGATAAAACAGAGACTGTGGCTATCAAACGTGTTTTTGGCAAGAATGCTGCAGGTCTTGCCATAAGCGCCACCAAGTCAATGACTGGCCATATGATGGGAGCAGCCGGGGGGATGGAAACTGCAGTTACAGCTATGAGCCTGAAACACCAGAGGATTCCTCCGACGATAAATTATGAGAATCCGGACCCAGAGTGTGACCTTGATTATGTTCCTAATAAAGCCCGTACTGCCGATGTCAATTATGCCTTGACTAATTCGTTTGGTTTTGGGGGAACAAATGGCACTCTTGTCCTCAAGCGGTTTGAGGAATAAGCGGCATTAATTATTCTTAAAATCTGTCAATATTTTAATATAAAAGTAATTGTCATTGCGAGTGACTGAGAGGAGGTTAATATGAATATTTTTGTTTTTGTGAAAAGAGTCCCGGATACTGAATCAAAAATAAGAATTGACCGAGAGAATAATACTATCATTGAAGAAGAGCTAAATTTTATTTTAAGCCCGTATGATGAATATGCAGTGGAAGAAGCATTAAGGGTGAGAGAAACCGTCGGCGGCAAGGTTACTGTGTTTTCTATTGGGCCGGATGAAGCTAAGGTCGTCTTAAAAAAAGCCCTTGCTATGGGGGCAGATGAGGCTGTTTTAATCAAGGATGATTCTCCGGAAGCATATGATGGATTAAGGATAGCAAAAATAATATCTCGTTTGATAAAGGATAAATACCCGGGATATGATTTGCTGCTATTTGGCAAACAATCCGTAGGTGCTGACAATGCCCAGGTGCCAGCTATGGTGGCTGAGATTTTAGGTTTACCACAGGTCAATGTAGTCACAAAGCTGGATATCGATGATAATAAAGGCACTGCAATACGGGAGATCGAAGGGGCTGCAGAAAAAGTTTCCTTTCCTTTACCTGCAGTGATAAGTGCTCAGAAAGGATTAAACGAACCCCGCTATGAGACTTTAAAAGGAATCATGATGGCTAAAAGGAAAGAAATCCCCCTGATTTCCCTGCAGGATTTGGGTCTGACTGAGGAAGAACTTTTGCCCAGGCTGGAGTTAATTAAAATGGATAGTCCTCCGGCTAGAGAGGCGGGCAAAGTAATTGAAGAAGAACCTGAAGATGCGGCTAAAAAGCTGGTAGAATTTTTACATAAAGAAGCAAAGGTCATATAGGCGAAACAAGGAGGAAAAGATGTTATTAGTTTACATAGAAGTCAGAGAAGGAAAGATAAAAAAGGCATCCCTGGAAACGCTTTCTGAGGGAAAACGGCTTGCTGATGAAATGAATATGGAAACAGCAGCGGTTTTTGTCGGATCCGAAGTGGATGGTCTCGCTTCAGAAGCTTTTAATTTCGGAGCGGGAAAGGTTTATATCTTGGAAAATTCTCTTCTTAGCCAATATTCCCCTTCCGGGTATACAGAGGCTCTTTTTTCCCTGATCGAAGAGATAAAACCTGAAATTCTATTTATGGCTGCTACAGCTATGGGCAAAGATCTGGCTCCGCGCTTGGCTGCTAAACTGGATGTGAGCATTGCTTCCGATTGTACACAGGTCAAAGTAAATAAGGGAGAGCTCGAAGTTGTCCGTCCGATTTTTGCTGGGAAAGCCCTGGCTAGCTTCCGGGTTAAATCTTCTCCGGTGATGGCGACCCTGCGCCCGAATCTATTTCCCCTGGCGGAAAAGGCGGAAGTAACTGGAGAGACAATAAAGAAGGAAGCAGATGTTGGGGACGATAAGGCGAATGACCGGGTTGTAGAAGTTATCCGGATGGAAGGAAACGAACTTGATATTAGTGAAGCTGAGATAATAATCTCAGGCGGCAGAGGCATGAAAGGCCCGGAAAATTTTGACATGTTAAGGGAGCTTTCAAGTATTCTCCCTAATGCTGCTGTAGGAGCGTCCCGTTCTGCAGTTGACTCCGAGTGGATTGACCATCAAAATCAGGTCGGGCAGACTGGGAAAACGGTCTCTCCAGACCTGTATATGGCATTTGGAATCTCAGGTGCTATCCAGCACCTGGCAGGGATGACATCCTCTAAATTTATTGTAGCAGTCAATAAAGACCCCGATGCTCCTATTTTTAAAGTCGCGGATTTTGGTGTTATCGGAGACCTCTTCAAGGTAATTCCTCCTTTAAAAGAAGAATTGAAAAAGGTAGTTGAGGAATAGCCGGATTTGCCCTGTATTTCCTTATTTGGCGCTTCGACTACGTTAACTTATTGCTGAGCCTACCCTTCTCCGCCTGAATTATTCAGTCGATTTTTTGTGCTCCTGAATCGGGGTGACGTCATCGATCACATACATGCCCCTCCCATGGGTCGCGATGACCAGGGTCATGTCACGGGGATGAACAATCAGGTCCCAGACATAGCAGGTGGGGAGGCCGTTGGCCAGCACATGCCATGTGTTTCCGCTGTCGATGGTCACATAGACACCGAGGTCCGTTCCGAGATAGAGGATATCTTCGTCCGTGGGATCTTCCCGGATCACGTTGACCGGTCCTCCGGGGATGTTCCCGGATATGTCCACCCAGGTCTCTCCGCAATCCGTGGACTTATAGATATAGTCGGCGAAATCATCGTCCTTGCGACCGTTAAGCGTCAAATAGACCGTTCCCTCATCATATTTCGAGGCGACGACCCTCGAAATGGTTTTATTGTAGGGAAGTCCCCCGGTGATGTCCGTCCAGTCTTTCCCGCCGTTTTTCGTGACATGAACCTTGCCGTCGTCAGTCCCGGCATAGATGAAGCCGAATCGAAAGGGCGATTCCGAAATGGTCGTCAGACATTGATGGGGAATGGCGTATTGCCTCTCCCCTACCATGTCAGGATCTTGATAGGACAGATCGGGGCTGATCTGTTCCCAGGTCTCACCCATGTCTTCGGATCTGAACAGATACTGCATGCCGTAATAGACGACCCTGGGATTGTGGGGAGAAATGATGATCGGGACCAGCCACTTGGTCCGCAGCTGGGTTTCGCCCTCTTTGGCCCTGGGATTGATTTTTGTGCTAACCCACATTCCGTTGAGTCCGGGCTTATACTCGGACCGGCTGAGCCTGTCGGTTTGTGATTTGGAAGCGGAATAAATGATATGGGGGTTCGTGGGATCAATCGCGACATAGGTTTCCTCTCCCCCCGGGGCAACCTCCCAGCGAGTGATCAGGCTCGGCCCCCCCCGCTTTCTGGGAAGCCCATAGCTGATATTGACACGAAAAGTCGGGTGGTCCTGAACGGAGCCGTACACATTGAACGGTTTCTCCATGTCATAGGCTACATTGTAGAACTGAACCAGGTTCATGTTCCTGTGAAAATCTCGCCAGGTTTCCCCGCCGTCATAGGAAATATTGACGCCACCGTCATTGACGTTGACCAGGTAGTTGGAATCATCGGGGCATATCCACAGTCCGTGATGGTCGCCGTGTAGCTCGGGATAACTGAGTCTTTGATAGGTCTTCCCGCCATCGGTCGACTTGGACAGGCCCAGGGCCATGATGTAGATGGTATCTTCATGGTTGGGATCTACCCTGATCTGTCCGAAAACCCAGCCGTACGTTCCGCCCCATCCGTCCATATTGGGGCTAACTTTTTTCCAGGTTTCCCCTCTGTCTTCCGATCTGTAGACCTCGGACCCGATGAGCACGCGCCCTGTCCTCAACCTTCCGTAAGGATCCCGCTCCCCTTTTTTGGGAAGCCGGCCGGGATTGTGGTTGTCGACAAAGGCATAGAGTACGCTGGGATTGCTTCTTGAGATATCGATACCGATTCTTCCTGTCAGTTTCATATCGGGCAGCCCCCTGTAGAGCTGCTTCCAGTTTCGGCCCCCGTTAGTGGTTTTGAAAATTCCGTCCCCCGGGCCGGGTATCGGATCGCTCCAGGGTCTGCGGATTCGGTTCCACATGGAAACGTAGAGCGTCTCGGTGTTCTCGGGATCCATGACCAGGTCCCAGGCGCCTATCCTCTCCGAGATGTAGAAAATTTTTTCCCAGGTCGTCCCTCCATCCGTCGTCTTGAACACCCCCCTTTCTTCATTATCGGTCCATTCATGGCCAGATGCCGCGACATAGACAATATCCGGATTCTTCGGGTGGATGACGATTCTGCCGATCGTATAGGTGTCGGCAAGACCCATGTGCTGCCAAGTCTTCCCAGCGTCGGTCGACTTGTAGATCCCGATTCCCGCCACGGACGATCGGAAAATATTGGCCTCTCCGGTCCCGACCCACACGATATCCGAATTCGTGGGCGCCACTGCGATATCGCCAATCGAACCGGTCGGCAGGTCCTCCATGATCGGTTCCCAGGTGATTCCCGAGTTCACTGTTTTCCAGAGCCCGCCGGACGCCGCGCCCACATAGAGGGTATGCTTCTCGCCCCTGGGGACGGCTATGTCGGTGCATCGCCCGCTGATGATGTCCGGCCCGAGGCTGCGCCATTTAAGATCCTGAAAGATCGATGTCCCTTTCATGGCCATATGCTCTTCGAACCTTTTCAGCCGCAGAGCCGGATCGGTCGACTCGATTCTGGCCTGAGCGGCCGCCCCCAGTTGAGGAACCAAAAGAATTCCCAGAACAAGAAAACCCGGAACAAAAAACCTCATTGAACGATGCAAGGCCTGAGAAAACGTCATATCGCACCTCCTTGTAAATTTTTAATATAGCACAAAAAAAAATTCAAATCCAATTTGGACGAAATGGGGGAAATGGGAGCAGAGAGGAAGATGAATTTATTAAAAAGGACTGATTATCGTGATGAACCAAAAGTATGGATAACCGCGATGAACCTTAACTTAAGATCAGCTATCTTCTCAGGACTGTATATATTACTACCGGAATAATTATACTGATTACCATACTGACAAGCACATCTGCCGGTGTATGGCCTACGCGTTCTTCCAGCTCCGGGTCTTCTCCTCTCTCTTTTAAAAGTCTATTCAGGACTTTTGAATGCTCCTCGACAACTGACCGGACATGCAGGGCATCATAGATAACAATTAGTGATAAAATAAGCCCTATGTAGAATAGAAGGGAAAAGCCTGTTTCAAGAAACAAAGCAGAGGACAGAGAAACAACCAGGGAAGTATGGGCGGACGGCATGCCCCCGCTTGTAATAAAAGTGCTTTTGGTTAATTGGCCTTTTTTAACCAAAGTGATTATAGGTTTTAGGATGTTTACCAAAGCCCAGCTAATAAATATACTCAGGGTAAATTCTGTCATCTTCTACTCCATTACTCCATTGTGCTACTTCATCTAAGTCAATTAGCACGGAAGTTCCCTATTATAACCTATTTAACCTGAAATATTCAAAAAAAATGGCGATGTTTTTATTATTGATTTCTTTTCAGCGATATACAAGACTTTTTTTAAGAATAATTATTGAATCTTTTTTCTTGTTTTTATTTTTAATTTTAATCGCCATTTTTTTACCCTCCAGGTGAGCCGATCTTACCGCACCTACTTCGTTACGGGGTATTCGCAGTAGAATCTACAGCTTCATACCCTGTGCCTCGTATCTACGGCAAGCTTGACTCTTGAATAATCCAGGTTAATTGTTATTTAAAGCGAAGGCTTCAAACTACGTACTTAGTGCTATTTTACTAAGTGTGAGTATCCAGTTAAGCCCAAAGAGGACTGCCAATCCGATTATACCCCGGTCGATATATTTTCCTGTACGGCTGAATCGGAGTTCATATTTAGGAAAAAGGATCCATCCCAGGCGGAAAACAAATTGCAGCAGGATATAAACTAAGGTTAATAGCCCCAGACGGTGGTGAGAAAAACTATTGATTATTTCTCCATGAGCAGCTGCAACGATCGACCGGGAGAGGCCGCATCCGGGACAGGGCAATCCGGTTAGATTATGGAATATACATATATCCGGGAGGGGGATACTGCCTATTTTAAGATATGAGATATCTGTCTTTGTCGGAGTAATTATTAAGGCGGCGGCAATGATGCCGCTGCAGATAATCAGAATAACAAGATGCGGGGCTAAGTCAGCCTTCAATCAAAGGCCTCTTTGACCTCAGGCTTCATCAGGACAACCAGGCACCAGATTCCGATAGGCAGGCCAATAATGCAGCAGGGGCTGATGCAGGGAATCATGGCCAGGATACTGGCGGCCACTGCCAGGCCCCAGTGTTTGAGATCTTTCATTTTTAAGGCAGCGTAGATGATCAACGCTGCTATAAAGATGTCGACGATGGAAAATCCAAAAGCAAATGCTCCTTCGTAAAACTTTTCAATACCCCAGGGGATTTCTTCTGCCCAGTCTGAATATGCTCCGGCTATAGAACTTAAACCTGTGCCGATGCTGAAGGCGATCAGAGTTACTATGGAAAATATTGCTCCTAGAATTCCTGTTATAAGTAAGCCGACAAAAGGACCGGTAATTTGATGGGCCGGATCGACTACTATTTGGGGAGATGCTTGTTTTTCACTCATTTTTGGTTCCTTTTAGTATATATTTTTTTCAGAAATCGTATCCAGCAGCAGCTGGTTCTGCTCTGAACGGCTTTCTCCCACACTGGTCACATAAATAGCAGGCTTGTCCATAACCGGACATTTGTTCTCGCAAATTCCACAGCCGGTGCAGGCTTTAATATCAATAACAGGGGCTAAGGGGGTTTTTACTGTTCCATCCAGCTGGGTGACTTCGACTTTCATCAACTGAATGGCCTTGGGAGAAACCGGGCAGTGCTCTTCGCAAACGATACATGGATCTCCGAATTTCCAGGGAATGCATCTGTTTTTATTTATCCAGGCAGTTCCTATTTTAAGCTCGTTTTTTTCCTCGATGCTCAGTTCTTGTATGGCTCCGGTTGGGCAAACCTGAGTACAAAGGGAACAGTAATATTCGCAGTATCCTATTTCCGGGACCAGCATAGGTGTCCAGATCCCTTCCGGGCCGGCTTCCTTTAGGGCTGGTTGAAGGGCATTAGTGGGGCAGACTTTCATACATTCACCGCATTTGACACATTTTTGCAGAAACTTTTTTTCCGGGAGGGAGCCTGGGGGTCGGATTAATTTCTCTGATGCCCGATAGGATGCGGGCGACAGCCGGAAGAGCGGCACAGCAAAAATTCCGGTCAGGGAGGCTAGGATTATCTTGCGGCGGGATAAGTCGATGGATTTGATTTTTTCTGGAGTGGATTTTATGGGGAAACTAATAGCATTGGTAGGACAGATGGCACTGCAGGTGAAACAGTAGTCGCATTCGGAGCTTTTCCAGTTTTCGTTGGGATAGGGATTGGCCTGGGTCTGGCATAGGCGTGAGCAGAGACCGCAGTTTATGCATTTGTCCGGATCCACTTTTAGCTTTAAGATGTTCCATCTTGCTGCCAATCCCAGGAATGCACCAAGAGGGCACAGATAGCGGCACCAGAATCTTTCCCGGAATATGTTTAAAAAGACCAAGCCTATAAAAATCACCCCAATAATAAATCCCTGGATAAAAGTGGCATTGATGTCCAGGGTCTCAAAGAATTGAACCAGGCTGTCCCCAAGGGAGGATAACTTTACTTGGTAAAACACTTCGATCAGGTTTGATATGAGGTGGCTTACACCCGGCATAAAACTTACGGTAAATGAACGATAGAGCAGGGAAAAGGGGTCCAGCCAGCCTACCAGGTTTAAGGAAAACAAACTCCCGGCAAGAATAACAGCCAGTAAGTAGTATTTCCAAGCAGTATGGTTGTCTTCATGGATTTTTGTTTTAAGCAACTTGGCTTTTTTAAAAAGAAAGGAAAAAAATTGATGGATAGAGCCCAGAGGGCAGATCCAGCCGCAGAAAAAACGACCGGCTATAAAGGTTAAAACCAGGGTAATCGCAGCTAAAATGAAAGAGGCAAAAAAAACGCGGGAAGCAATTGAAGTAGTTAGGGCGAGCAGGGGGTCAAAATGAAAAAAAATCTCTACTCTGCCGATATAATCTCCTCCCGGGAAACGGGTACCCAGCAAGAGATAAAAGAAGAGGCTGAAAAAGAGCAGTTGGCTGATTATCCGCAGGATCTGAATCAGCCGGTATTTTTTAGAGCGTTCTTTTTTCAATCTTTATTTTCTCCAGGTTCATTATTCCTAGTCCCCGTTCACTGGCAAGCTGCAGAAAGCGCATTTCTTCAGGTTTGATACCGAAAAATGTGGTACCCATAGCATCTACTGCCACATAATCTACTCCAGCCACGACGGTTTTAAAGAGTTTAGTGTCTGAGAGCCGTCCTCCCTGGGGGCCGTTTCGATGGAGGATACGGTATGCGTCCAGAACCGTAAGGGCCGGCTTGAAAAAGGCAGCCAAGTCGACCATGGCGTAATCGAGTCCCTGGTGAAGGGCGTTGCGGTTCCCTCCTAGGGCGCCAAGCCAATTCTTCATCCCTAAAGTCAAGCGTGATAAACTGTGGTGCTTGGCTATAGGCATGTTTATTAACTTATCCGTTTCGATAAAATCACGGTAGACTTCCCATTCTTTCAGTTTTTCACCATTAAGAGGGATTTTTTCTAATTTATGCTCATTGGGAAAGGGGACTTTAGCGCCTGCGTCTTTAGCTGCTTTTGCTATCCCTGAGCGGACATATGTTCTGCGGGCTGGATTACAGGGATTGTCCATGACTTTTACTTCTTTGGCTCCGGCTTCCAGGCAAAGCTCTACAACAGTTTTCACCACTTCCGGGTTAGTGCAGGCCGCCTGCTCCGGCTTTCTATCCCACCCGATATTAGGTTTTACCAAAACCTTGTCTCCTTTCGAGATGAACCGCTTTATTCCTCCCAGAGCAGAGATTGCTTCTTTTGTGATCAGAGAAGGAGACTCGCCCGTGACTACAGCCAGATCCGGTCGGCTTGGTATCTGAGCAAAAATGTTTGGTTTGATATTGAGAGCCAAGCTCCCGACAGCAATATTTTTTAAGAAATTTCTTCTTTTCATTATGTTATCCTTTTCCTAAAGAGCTAATATATTCTGTAATTCCGTTAAAAATACCTTGAGCTATTTTCTGGCGGTATTGAGAAGTCCTTAGTCTAGCCTCTTCTTTTTGGTTGCTTAGGTGGGAGACCTCAACCAGGATCGAGGGCATTTCCCCCCCGATAAGCACCCAGAAGGGTCCGCCCTTTACTCCCAGGTCTTTAACGCCGGTATATGATTTATTAAGAGAGGCCATCAGGTTGTTCTGAATTTTTTGTGATAGTTCCTTTGATTCTTGTATTTTACTGTTACGTGTGATCTTCTGGATGATGTCTTTCATTTTGCTTATATTTTTTGTAGAAGTGGCGTTTTCCCGGGCGGCAGTAGCCATTACCGAAGAGTCGGTGCTGAAGTTTAAGAAATAAGTCCGTACTCCGGAGTAATTTTTCTGGGGATTGGAATTAGCATGGATGGAAATAAAAATATCTCCTTGTTTCTGATTGGCTATGACCGGCCGGTTTTCAACCGGGATATAGATATCCGACTCACGGGTCATAGTCACTTCAAGTTCGGTTTTTGTGGTCAAAATTTTTTTGAGCCGGGTTGATATATCCAGCACGATCTCTTTCTCTAAGGTCCCTTTTCTGCCGATACAGCCAGGATCACGGCCGCCATGTCCCGAATCGATGACTATTCTTCTGATTCCCAAGCCCAGCTGACGGGCCATGCTGTAGCCGGATTTTGTGGGTTTTGCAGGTTGAGAAACTTTTTCTGAAGAAGAGGTTGAGACAGGCGTTTTTGGGTAGATGTCTATAACAATCCGGAAAGGGTCAAACAGGTGCCAGACACGGTAGCGTTTGATCTTACTAAAGTCAAGGTCGATTACGACTCTTACAGTGGTTTGGTTTTTTTGAGCGATCCTGATTTTATTGACATAGCGGTTGTCCACTGTTTCAGCATTACCGTGCAGGATAGGATTTAATTTTGCCTGGTAAATATCCAGGTAGAGGCGGTCGGGTGAAGGAAGTTGATTAAAATTGTATTCTCTTAGCTTTCCAACGTCGACAACGATCCGGGTAAATGAGGCGTGGGTGTGGGAACGGAGGTCGTAGATCTCGACTTGAGAGTCACTCTGGCCTTGGCTGAGGCAGGGAAAGAGGATAAGAATGTTCAACAGGAAGACATATAAACTCTTGTTATTCATTTTAGAAGCAACAAGGAATTCTATAAAAATAGTAGATTACTGTCAATAAGGCTGCCCTTCAGGCCCCGTATTTTTTTAGTTTTCCGGCATGGGCCAGCATTAGCGGCATGGCCTCTACAGCGGGGAAACGGCCCAGGTATCCGCGGCTGCAGTCTTTTTCTGTAAAACTGGTGACTGTATCCGGCTGAGCGGTCTGTCCCCAGATGAGAAAAGGATTTGGGTGCCAGGAATGTGATTTCATAAGACAGGGAGTGGAATGGTCAGAGGTAACAACCAGGGCTTCAGGCTTTAGAGCCAGAATACGGGGAATCAGGGAGTCGGTTTTTTCAATGGCTGCTTTTTTTGCTTCATAATTACCGTCTTCTCCGGAAGAATCGGTCTTTTTTACGTGAACATAGAAAAAATTGAAATTATTATAATATTCTTCCAGGGTATTGAAAAGGTCCTCAATTTCTGCTCCGACATTCAGGACATTCATGCCCACGAGTTTAGCCAGGCCCCTGTACATAGGGTAATTAGCTATAGCTGCCGGTTTCAATTTGTACAGAGTATCCATGGCCGGAAGGTCAGGATACTTTGCAAATCCCCGCAAAAGAACAGTGTTGGTTTTTGGATTGCCCTTTAAGATATTAGTGGCTTCATCGAGGAAAGTATTCACGAGTTTTGCCGTGTTATTTGCTTCTGGAGAAAGTGGTGATGTGTAGGTTCTCGGCTTGTTTTCCTTTTGTGGGTCTGCATCTGAGAGGGCGTCTGAGAGTCCGTCTTTGCTGAATTTAACCACAAAGCGGTGCTCCTTGCCTGGATAGAAGGAGATTTTGGTTCCTTCAATGGGCCGGATATTTTCATTGAGAGTGAGGCATAGTCGTTCATTTTCGCTGGTTGGGATACGCCCGGCTCTGCGGTCGATAATGAGGCCGTTTTTCATGGTAGCAAAATTTCCCCTTGCAACCAGATCGCTTTCTCCAACTTCTACATCGACTCCCAGGGCTTCCAGAATACCTCTCCCCAGCTGATACCGGACCGGGTCATATCCGAAAAGTGAGAGATGGGCGGGTCCGCTCCCAGGAGTTATTCCCCGGAATATAGGGTCTGTTAAGCCGCATGCCCCTTGGGCGGCCAGCTTATCGAGATTGGGAGCAGCAGCCGTCTCCAGAGCTGTTTTTCCGTTTACAGGCAGGCCTCCCAGGCCGTCTAAGACTAAAAGCACTATTTTTGAATCTGTTTCCAGACATAATTCCGAGATAATTTTTGTATGTAGCATAACATATCAAATATAGAGAATCCCAGCATTGAAGTCAATCTACCTTTTACTGTTTACCATTTACTTTAATAATCCCCTCTGATAAAATCTTTACATGAATAAGGTTTTAATACTTGATTTAGGCTCCCAATACACCCAGCTTATCGCCCGAAAGGTCCGGGAATTTGGAGTCTATTCAGAGATAATTCCCTATACTACTCCGGTTACCGAAATAAAAAAGGAAAAGCCTGCGGCTATTATTTTGTCAGGAGGCCCCAGAAGTGTCTATGATAAGGATGCCCTGCTTCTTTCTAAAGAAATTTTTCAAATGGAGGTTCCTGTTCTCGGCATTTGCTATGGGTTGCAGCTAATGGCTCATCTTTTGGGAGGCCGGGTTTCTCCATCTAAAAAAAGAGAATATGGCTTTGCTTCTCTTGAGGTGAAGGATTCATCTACCCTGCTTGCCGGACTAAGCCGCAGCGGACAGGTCTGGATGAGCCACGGAGACAAAGTGGAGGAAATTCCTCCCGGATTCGTTATTTCAGGGGAGACAGCAAATTGCAAAACAGCGGTTATCGAAAACCGGAAGGATAAATGTTTTGGAGTTCAATTCCACCCAGAGGTCATCCACAGCAAAGAGGGGCTAAAAGTAATATCCAATTTCCTTTTTAAGGTGTCTGCGTTAAAAGCGGATTGGAGTATGGGTTCGTTTATCGAGAGGAAGGTCCAGGAGATTAGCAGCCTGGTCGGGGATAAAAAGGTTATTTGCGGCTTAAGCGGAGGAGTGGATTCCCTGGTTGCTTCTATGATCATCCACAATGCGGTCAAGAACAACCTGGTCTGTATATTTGTTGACAACGGGCTCTTGAGAAAAGGACAGTATCAACAGCTAATGGAAAAATTCCGAAAAAAATTTGCCCTTAATGTGATCGGTGTTAATGCTGCTGGCCTATTTCTGCAGAAGTTAAATAAGGTCACATCGCCTGAGCAAAAAAGAAAGATAATCGGCAGTGAATTTATTCATATATTTGAAAAAGAGGCGGAAAAATTGGGAGGGGTTGAATTTTTAGCCCAGGGGACGATATACCCTGATGTAATTGAGAGCAATCCGGTAAAAGGGCCTTCTTCCAGCATTAAATCTCATCATAATGTGGGAGGCTTGCCTGAAGGATTAAAGTTCAAGCTGGTCGAACCTCTAAGGGAGCTGTTCAAGGATGAAGTCAGAGCTCTAGGATTGGAGCTCGGGGTGGATAAAGATTTTATCTTTCAGCATCCTTTTCCGGGACCGGGGCTTGCTGTTCGCATCGTAGGGGAAGTTACCGGAGAGCGGCTCAGGATAATCAGGGATGCGGATGATATCATTCTTCAGGAGATCAGAGCTGCTGGAATATATCAGGATTTATGGCAAGCTTTTGCTGTTTTGCTTCCGGTACGTTCTGTCGGTGTTATGGGAGATAAAAGGACTTATCAGCGGGTCGTAGCGATACGTCTTGTTCAGAGCATTGATGGCATGACAGCAAACTGGTTTCCAGCTGATTCTGAAGTTTTATCCCGGATATCCAGCCGTATTGTAAATGAGGTGGATGGAGTAAACCGGGTGGTTTATGATGTAACATCCAAGCCTCCGGGGACGATTGAATGGGAATAAGATCAAATTTTATACATCTGCATGTTCATTCAGAGTATAGCATCTTGGATGGGTCTGTTAAAATCGCAGGGCTTTTAGAATCGGCTTCTCAACAGGGAATGCCGGCTGTAGCACTTACAGATCACGGCAATATTTTTGGAGCTATTAACTTTACCCAACAGGCAAGAAAAAAAGGTATCAAACCAATACTGGGATGTGAATGTTATGTAGCGCCTAGAGGCCGCAAACATAAAAAGCCGGGTTCTAAGGGGCAAAACCATTTTCACCTGGTTTTGCTGGTCAAAAATGAAGTCGGTTATAAGAATCTATGTCAGTTGATCACAAAATCCTATCTTGAGGGTTTTTACTATAAACCTAGAATAGATAAAGAACTTCTGTCTCAGCACAGCGAAGGCTTGGTGGCCTTATCAGCCTGCTTGAAAGGTGAGGTCAGTGATTGCTTGAACCTGGGGTATGAAGATAAGGCTGAGGAAGCAGCCCGGGAATATATGTCCATTTTCTCTGAAGGAGATTTTTATATTGAAGTCCAGGACCATGGCCTTGAGGAGCAAAAGAAGATCAACCCTTTATTGATCAAACTGGCAAGAAAACTCGATTTGCCCTTGGTAGCTACTAATGATGTTCATTATCTGAATAAGGATGATGCGGAAAGCCATGATGTTCTCCTTTGTATACAGACAAATAAGAAAGTAACTGATGAGGACCGGATACGGTTCGGCACCCAGGAATTCTATTTTAAATCAGCCGATGAGATGATGAAGCTTTTTAAGGACTGTCCGGATGCGATAGAGAATACAGTAAAGATTGCTGCCAAGTGTAATTTTGAGCTTTCTTCATCAGGATATCATTTGCCTCATTTTGATCCTCCTCAGGGATTTTCATTAAATGAATTTTTTGAAAAAACAGCAAGGGATGGATTTAGAGAAAGGATGAAGTCCTTGCACAGCCGGATAGAAAAAGGGGAACTCTCCGGCTCTGAGGAATATGAACGCAGGCTGGAAAAGGAAATACAGCTTGTGGAAGAAATGGGATTTGAAGGGTATTTCCTGGTCGTCTGGGATTTGATCCGGGAGGCAAAATTAAAAAACATACCTGTTGGTCCGGGCAGAGGTTCTGCAGCAGGAAGCCTCCTGGCGTTCAGTTTAGGAATCACTGAAATCGATCCACTTGAGTATGATCTTCTGTTTGAAAGGTTTTTAAATCCGGAGAGGATTAGTCTGCCGGATATAGATATTGATTTCTGCGGAAGACGTAGGGATGAGATCATTTCATATGTTACTTCAAAATACGGTAGAGAAAATGTCTGTCAAATCATTACTTTCGGGACTATGGCAGCGCGTCAAGCAGTAAGAGATGTAGGTCGGGCCCTGGATGTCCCTTTGTCTCAGGTTGATAAAATAGCAAAAATGATTCCTTCTATAGGGGAGGATTCGTCGATCGCTGCTGCTTCTAAAAAAATACCGCAGCTAAAAGCTCTCAGGAAAAAGGAAGCCTTTGTTGAACGCTTGCTTTCAGTAGCTGAGAAACTGGAAGGCCATGTCCGGCACCCCTCTATTCATGCGGCAGGAGTCGTAATTACTCCCAAGCCGCTGGTTGAATTTGTCCCGCTTTACAAGTCAGCAAAAGATGAGATCACAACTCAATTCCCTATGCAGGACATAGAGTCTATCGGCCTTCTAAAGATGGATATCCTTGGCTTGCGGAACTTGACGGTTATCCAAGACACTATTGATCTGGTTGCGGAAGCTAATGGGGAAAAGATCGACTTGAATGATATTCCCCTAGATGATGAAAAGACTTTTCAGGTTTTTCAGGCCGGAAATACGGACGGTGTTTTCCAGTTTGAAAGTTCAGGTATGAAAGACCTGCTTAGACGGGTTAAACCGACAAACTTTCGTGACCTTATTGCTTTAAATGCGCTTTACCGCCCCGGCCCCTTACAGAGCGGAATGACAGAAGATTTTATTAAATGCAAGAATAACCCTGCCCTAATAGATTATGAATTCCCAGAGCTGCAACCGATCCTGAAAGAAACAAAAGGACTGATCGTATATCAGGAACAGGTGATGCGGATCGCGACAGATATTGCTGGATTTTCCATGGCGGAGGCTGATCTGTTGCGTACAGCTATGGGAAAGAAAAAAACTTCGGTGATGAAAGCCCAGAAAAAACGTTTTGTGCAGGGAGCCAAAGAGCGAGGCATCAGCCAGTCCAATGCTAATAAGATATTCGATCAGATCAATTATTTTGCCGGATATGGTTTCAATAAATCTCACAGTGCGGCCTATGCTCATCTTGCTTATCAGACTGCTTACCTCAAGGCCCATCACCCGGTATATTTTATGGCGGCTCTATTGACATCTGAGGCAGATAGAGGGACTACTTCGCAGGTAGTCAAATATATTAATGAATGTAAAGATATGGGAATAAATGTTCTTCCTCCGGATATCAATAAAAGCAACGTCAACTTTTGTGTTAAAGATGGGGATATCTGTTTCGGATTGGCTGCGGTAAAAAATATCGGAGAAGGAGCTGTGCGTAAGATCCTTGAGGCCAGGGAGCGGGAAGGAGAGTTTAGTTCTCCATTTGATATCTGCAAGCAAGTCGGACCAAGAGTATTTAACCGGAAGGTTATTGAAAACCTGATAAAATCCGGAGCCTTTGATTCTATGGGATGGAAACGCTCCCAGCTGTATCAGCTTGTTGATGATCTAATAAAATATACTCATGATTTTGATGAAATGAAATCATCAAATCAGACGCTTCTTTTCGGTAGCAGTCAGATGGAGCCTCCTCCGATTCCAGAAGAAATAAAAGCGATGGAGGAGTGGGAGAGATTAAAATATTTAGCCTATGAAAAAGAAGCACTTGGTTTTTACATTACCGGGCATCCTCTACAGCAGTACAAAAAGAGACTCAGAGGACTTGTAACTCATTCTATAAGTCAGCTTCACGAAAATCTAAATTCGCATACCGAGATTCGACTTGCCGGGATAATTGCTTCTGTGAAACCCCTTAAGACCAGGAAAGGAGACAGGATGGCTACTTTTGTCCTTGAGGATATGGACAGCCGTATAGAAATAGTCGCATTTCCTGAGAGCTACGGAAAATATTATGAATTTATCCAGAAAGAACTGCTTGTCTGGGTCAAGGCTTTAGTCCAGAGCAACGGCGGAAGCATCAGGGTTCAGTTATCACAGATTATGCCTCTGGAGGATGCTTTCCAAAAGATGGCCAAGAAATTGATCCTGCGGGTCAACCTGCCTGCTCTTGAACGCTCTGTTTTTGACGAGATCAAGGCCCTGCTGATGGAGTTTGAGGGCGAATGCCCGGTATTGTTAGAGCTGGAAACAAAGGATGCACTTAAAGTGTTGCTTCAGTCTGTAGATATTCAGGGAGTCAAGTGTGCCCGGGAAATGACAGAGCGACTTGAGGATCTTTTAGGAGATAATGCGGTTTTAATTAAATATTAAAGGTATAAAAGGTATAAAATGTTTAAACAGATTTCAAATGAATTAAAAAATCATGCTCCCTTTACCATTTTTGGCGCCATGACCGGGATATGCGTCATGCTTGTTTTTCAGACAATACCGAAGGATATATCGCACAATATATTTTTCATCCTTCATCCAGTGCACGTGCTTTTAAGTGCCCTTGTTACGGCCTCTATTTATGAGCTCCATCAATGCAAGCAGGTTAGCAAAAAAGGTTTTAAAGGAAAATGCAACTTTTTGGTTCTGTTATTGATCGGTTACATTGGTTCGATCGGGATTGCTACTATCAGCGACTCGGTTATCCCTTATTTAGGGGAAATTTTACTGAAAATGCCGAATCGAGGAATACATCTCGGTTTTATCGAAAAGTGGTGGCTTGTAAATCCCTTGGCTGCTATTGGAGTAGCAATTGCCTATTTCCGGCCGGCCACCAAATTTCCTCATACTGGTCATGTTCTACTCAGCACTTGGGCGTCGTTATTCCATATTTTAATGGCCTTGGGGGGGGCTTTAAACGGCTGGTCTTATTTTATTGTATTTGCCTTTTTATTTTTTGCGGTCTGGGCACCTTGCTGCCTGAGCGATATTGTATTTCCTCTTTTGTTGGTTAAGGAGCAAAAATTTAACCAAAAGCCCTCTTAACCTGCATTATTCACGAGTCGAGGTTAATTGCTTACTTTTATTTCAACTCGTTTCCGGGTCATTCCTCCGTGCTGGGATTTCACCTTAAATTCAACCCATCCGCTGGAGCCATTTAGTTTTACTAAAGCACAGAATCTGAGAGTTTGTTTGCCTTTAAGCCTAAATTCCGCACCTTTCCCAGTTACTATTTCTATCATGGCCCGGCTGTTTGTTGGCTCAGTTTTCACTTGGCCTTTAGGAGCATTAATAATAGTGATGTTTTTTGAAGAGCTGACTGTGATCTTATCCTTTACGGCCCGTTTAAGTTTCAGAGCCCGGTCTGAAGCTGTAGGGTAGACCCTGTCATTCTTTACAGCCACTTCCACCCAGTAAAGTTCGTCTGTTGCAGGGGTAATGACAGTCTCTTCTATCTCTACTTTAGGGAACTGGCTGGCGCAGTACATAACAAAAAGGACATTCTTCTCTGCTTCCATTTTAATGTACCGGGCAGGGGGAGTTCTGCTCATATGCTTTTTTCGGGTGCCGCCGATCCATATTTCCCCGAGGTCAGGATGCTTACATTTATGCGGCATGATCCAGCCTTCTCCGGTTAGTTCTATGTCGATCCATTTAAGCAGTTCTTCATCCGAGACTCTGCCATCGTCATTTTCGTCAGCCTCAAATGCGGGTGATCCCCAGAGCTCGATAAGATAAGCATAAGCTCCAAGCATATCATAGGTTGAGGCCTGGGCCTGTCCCGATCCCCCGGTAGGTGTGGGGCGGTAGTTTTTTAGAATACGCGCTCCCATATTGACAATTTTTGCCTGGGCGTTCATGTCTTCCTCATACCCGGAACGCACCTGGATATCAAATGCCTGGGCATATTTGTTATCTTTGCGTCTCTCTTCAAGATACTGATTGAACCTTTCCTGGGCCTGTTGCTTCTCTGCTTCGCTTTGTTGGCTGTCTTTTCTGGGAGGGGATACAAACATGATAAGCCTGCCTGTGTTGTGGTAATGAAAACCGGCGAATATGTTTTTGTGTTTCAGCATAAATTCATAGGTGTTTCTGGTGCAGGGTTCGGACATGGGGTAAGGATTCCCTGCCTGCAGGTTCCAGCCTGAAGGGTAATTCCGGTTGGGGTCAGGGCCGCCGATATCGTCTTCGTTTATCAGGCCGTCACCATCGTTGTCATATCCTTCCGATCCTATGCGGCGGAAGCGTTGGCCCTTTTCTCTTTTGTCTTCTATCCGGACAAATTGCCTTTTATCTGCTGATAATTTATATTCTCCCTTTGGGTCTTCGCTATACATAGTAGAGAGTTCCCCATCACCGTCAACATCTTCTGTCCGGTCTTCATCGTAAAGACCATCGCCGTCATTGTCTTCAGGCCGGAAAGGTTCGCGTGGATTGTGGGGAGTATTGGGATAGACAACATATGATTCATTGGCATCGACATTAAGGCCCGGAAGTATATAAAAGGTGCAGTCATTTACCAGGTTATAAACATAGGGGTCATAATCATACCTGGTAAGCAGATACCACATAAGGTAAAGGGAACAGGAAATACCATTAACTTCGTTTCCGTGTACTGCTCCGTCGACCCACATAGCCGGCTTGTCAGTGTCTTTTCCGGTTGATTTTGCCGTAATGGTTATAAGATATTGCTTGCGGCCCATGCGGCTTTTTCCAATGCTTTCGATATCCGCCAGATGAGGGTACTTTTTCCGGATGTCGTGCATTATCTTTGTCCATTCAGCATAGGAATAATACCGGCTCCAGCTTAGGGGAAAATCTAGCTCGCCGTGGTAACCGCCCGGGCTTTTTTGCAGTTTTTTCTGGGCGAAAACCGGAGACATAAAGGCTGTTATTAGCAAGGCAGCCAGGGTAACAATCAAAATACTTATGGCTCCTCGCTATTTTGTGTGGGTGAAACCAATTGAAAAGATATTTTAGGACACATAAAATGTTCTATTATGAAAGACAAAGAACTTTTTCAAAAGGCTATAGGTATGGATCCTTGGGTTGTGGTTTCCTATGAGTT
>JAUVXM010000049.1 GCA_030603565.1 Candidatus Aminicenantota bacterium | reverse complement strand
TGGCGGTGTTTTTATTATTAATTTTTTTTCAGTGATATGCAAGATTCTTTTGAGAATGATTACTTTAACTATTTTCTCGTTTTTGTTTTTAATTTTAATCGCCATTTTTTTACCATTCAGGCGAGCCGATCTTACCGCATCCGCTTCGTTACAGGGCACTTGCGGTGAAGGACCACAGCTGCACACCCTTGTGCCTTGCATCTGCAGCAACCTCGACTCGTGAATAGTCCAGGCTAATTCAAATCCAAAGTAAAAACAATATTCTTCTTGCACCAAAAGATTTTTTATGTCATTATTCTCTAGAGTTCAACTTGATATTGGAGGATTAAATGACATCTAATGTTTCAGATTTAAAACCCTCTTTATTATGGAAATATTTCGAAGAAATATTAAAAATACCCCATTGCTCAGGTAATGAAAAAGCTCTAGGTGACTATATAGTCTCAGTTGCTAATCAGCTGAATCTGGAGCATATTCGGGACAAGACAGGAAATGTGATTGTTTCAAAAAAAGCTACACCAGGCTATGAAGAAGCAGAAGGTGTAATATTACAAGGACACCTTGACATGGTGTGTGAAAAAAACTCAGATGTTACACACGACTTTACTAAAGATCCAATCAATATGTCAATTGAAGGAGAATGGGCAAGCGCAAAAGGAACTACTTTAGGGGCTGATAATGGAATAGGAGTCGCTGCCTCTTTAGCAATTATGGAGGATAACAGCTTAATCCATCCAGCCCTTGAATTTCTTTTTACTATTGAAGAAGAGACTGGCCTTAAAGGCGCTTCCCAACTCCAGCCGGGAGTTCTTAAAGGAAAAAATCTTTTAAACCTAGACAGTGAAGATGAAGGTGAATTTACTATCGGATGTGCTGGGGGCGCTGATTCTCAAATATTTTTCCCATTAGAAAAAGAACCCTATGATGGTGCTCCTTATCAAATAAAGCTATCCGGTTTCCTAGGAGGACATAGTGGTGTAGATATCAATCTGGGCCGGGGAAATTCCATTAAACTTATCAGTAGGCTACTTTGGGAAGTAGCCAAAGATGTACCCTTCAAACTCGCCCTTATTAAAGGTGGTAACCTGCGTAATGCCATTCCCCGTGAGTCTGTGGCAGAAATAATTCTTGCTCCCGGTAAAGAAGTTCTATTCCAAGAAAAAGCTCAAAAATCTTTCAAAAACATAAAAGCTGAGTTCAAAGCAACAGATCCAGATGCAAGTATGTCCATTGAAAAATCCGACAATATTTCCGGAACTGTATTGTCCCCTAATTCCCAGCGAATGCTTCTCAATCTCCTTTACACTCTTCCCCATGGAATTATATCTATGCATCCTGAGATTAAAGATCTGGTAGAAACTTCAACTAACCTTGCCGTTGTTCTCACTCACACCGATAAAGCTAAAATCATCTGCAGCACACGCAGTTCTTCTGCTTCTGCCCTTGAAGCTACACGTAATATTCTGGCTGCTTTAAGTGAAATAACCGGAGCTGAAATAATTCAAGAAGAAGGCTATCCAGGTTGGAAGCCAAATCTTGAATCTTCTCTTTTAAAAAGAGTAAAAATCATCTATAAAGAACTTTTCAATAAAGAGCCTACTGTGTCTGCTATTCATGCCGGCCTTGAATGTGGTATTATAGGGGATAAATTTCCCGGCATGGATATGATATCTTTTGGGCCTACTATCAAATTCCCTCATTCGCCTGGAGAAAAAGTCCACATAAATTCAGTAGAAAAATTCTGGAAATTTCTACTTAAACTTTTAGAAGAGCTCAAATAATGGGTTTTTAAACTCGTACAATTTGTAAAGGATGGACACTGGTAAGTCCCTTTGAAAGACAGGTTTTTCCCCCAGCGGGAAAATCCCTTCCTGTCCTCACAACGCTCTCCTCGAGATTCTCTCGAGGAACCATGCCCGCATTGTTCCGGATGGCTTTCTCCGGGATTTACCAGTATCCAGGCCGGCTATTTTCCCGGATTATTCACGAGTCGCGCTTAGTGTAACACCAAGGCTTTTATATCGGTCTGAGGTAACTGTTTTTCTTTTTCTTTTAGATTGTTGGCTATCGCCTATTAAATCTCCATATAGTGATTTCTCAAATGATATACAATCAATCCCTTGATATTCTTTGTATGCTTTTAAAGGTATTAACTTCATTTCAAGGAGTTTTTTTAGCATAATTGCCATACTCACCCCAAAATAACGCTTAATAACTATAATGTCTTCATATCTTACCTTTCCCCCAACAACATATTTATTGAGAACTTGCTTAAGCTTTGATTCTGGTATTAAAAAATGGAGAGCGAATCTCTGGGCAAATTTCTCACGGGGATGATAAAGAGAAATGTATTCATCAACAAAAATATCAGGATTATCCAGAATCGGCCCTCCCTCTCTGTCTCTTAAGTAATGGCAGTATTCGTGTGAAGCGATTACTGCTTGTTCTCCTAAAGAATTAGCATGGTTAACCAGGGCAAATGAGGCCTGTTTCGCCTTATAATATACAAATAATCCTGCAATCTCAGCTTCTGGATAAATAGACTGCCGTAAAATCCGCAACCCGTTCAATTCTAAAAGCATAAAAATATCTCTAATAGGCTCGCTGCCCAAGCCAAGACGCTGACGCTCCTCTCTCGCCATTTCCTCAGGAGAAACTGATCTGTATACCGGGCCTGGGACTAGATGCCTTCCTGATAATTCTTCCAACTTCAAATAATCTTCACAATATTTCCTGAATTTTTTAATTTCTGACCGAGCTCTTTCATTTGATTTTTTACCTTTCAGGAAAATATCAAATTCTTTCTCTGTATTTTTTAGGAAATATGCTATGTCTTTTTTGAAAAAATCAGCAATTTTTCTAAGGGACTCAATACTGGGCATGCTTTTTCCGCTCTCTATTAGCGAAATGAATTTACTTGAAAGTTTGACATGTTTTGCTAATCCCTCTTGAGTTAACTGATAATATTCCCTTTCTCTCCTAAGTATCTCACCAAGTCTTTTATACATAATATCCCCTTACTTTGAGTATCTTAAACTTTTTCATCCTTACCCTGTCTTCTATACAATTTTTATATCTTTATATTATTAAAGTCAAGAACCCTCCTTTAATAATTTAACATATTACACATTTTTCTGTATCAACTGACCTGATTCTTGCCTAAAGCTCAGAAGTTTAGAAAAAATCGGGGGAACTCCAGGCCTTATTTACATTGACTTCAACTTTTTTCTCTGATATAAATAAATTAATAAATAACCTGAAATTTTCAGGTTTGTCAGCGGATTAAAAAATGCCAGAAGACACACTATTCAATACTTTAGAGAATTCAAATAATAATTTCTATGAAATACTAATCAATAACTTAACTGATGCTGTACATCTCATGGACCATAATCTCCGCATACTCTTAGTAAATGCAGCTTCGAAAGATTTATCCGGTTATTCTCAATCTGAATTGATCGGCAATCCGTGTCCAAAAAACATTCTTATCCCAGCCGGCGAACAACAATTGAACCTCTGTAATAAAGACTGCCCTGTACAAAAAACTTTCAAGACCGGGAATATACAACATATAAAATCCTATATCCGCCATAAAGAAGGCTATCTTATCCCTGTAATGATGAAAGTAATTCCAATTAAAGAAAAAGATGGCAAAATCATTGGTGCAGTTGAAATTTTCGCTGAAACTTCACCCAAAGTTTCTTTACCTCAAAATCCAAAAGACCTAGAGCGTATGCAGTTATTGGACCCTCTCACTAAATTAGGCAACAAACAGTACATTGAAATGTTTCTAAATTCGCGTCTTAATGATAAGAAAAAATATAATTTTCCATTTGGAGTGCTTTTTATAGATATCGATAACATGCACAATATTATTGACAATTACGGCAGCGTTGTGGGTGACAAAATGATAAGAATGATCTCCCATACTCTTGGAAATAATATCCGACTTTTTGAAATGGTAGGCCGTTGGAGTAGCAAGAAACTTGTCGTTATTCTTTTTAACGTAAACGCCACAAAACTGGATTTGATTGCAAATAAACTTCGCCTGCTTGTAGAACAATCAAATATTAGGCATTATGATAAGCTTCTCACTACAACTATTTCTATTGGAGCTACATTGGCCCATTCCACTGATTCAGCTGAAACCATAATAAACCGCACAAAAAAACTTTCAGACCAAAGTAAAAAAACAGGAAAAAACCGTGTAAGTATTAGCGCATGACTACATTTCATGGATAAAGAAGATACTTTAAATGACTTCTTAAAAACCCTCAAAATTACCTTTAAAAATTCTTCTATATACAATAGTAAACACCCTGCCTTTATTGTAGCATCTACTGAACTTAAACATAAACTTGATGGACTTTTTGCTTATTTTTCTCCTTTTAAAATCAGTTTTTCTTCCAAATCTCTCCTGGTCAAAGATGAACTTCTGGGAAAGGAAAAACTATATTTAGAACTGGCACAGTTGTTTCACCAGCGCAAATTAAAGAACATTACATTCTTTCCCGGCATCACCCAGGAGGAGCTGACTACTTTTGTGACTAAAATTTTTACACCTCCCGATAAAATTCTCAAACAGGGTGGTATAAGAGAAATAATCAAAAAAGAAAATTTAAGTCACATATCGGTTGAAGAGTTAGATTATTCTCAGTTATTGTTAGGAGAAGGTGAAGAAATCAAAGATATCTGGCCATATCTCTTACAGGAAGCTGTTACTAATCCGAATAAAGATAAAATTATTCAGGCAGCTGACAGTTTTGACAAAATTGCTCATGATTTTCAAGTATCGGATATTTTCGAAAATGCCGACCTAAGTGAAAACTTCACTCGTTTTTTCTCATACCTAAAAGAAAACGAAGAAAACAAATTTAAAATCTGTGCCAAAAAATTATTGAAATCAACTCTTCAGAGTAAAGATATCGCCCCGGAATCAAAACTGGAAAAAATGCAGCTTCTCTTCTCTGATCTAAAAGAAGAAGATCTTGCTTCCACTATCTTGGAAGAGATAATAACGGATACAGAATTCGATTCCTTAAGTTTCAGCATATTTTCCCGTATCATAAATAAAGAAAAACACACTAAAATCGCCAGTTCCCTTTCCAAATTATTTAGGAAGAATAATACTCTTAGATCAAATACGCAGGCACAAAATAAAATAAAAAAATTAGTGTCTGGACCATCAAGTTCGATGATTTCTGAAATCTATCAGCAGACATTATCCTCTCTTCTTAAAGATATCACATATGAAGATAAACTGACATTTGACCACCCCAAGCTCACCCGGAATTTCCGTTTCATTCTTCTTAATCTGCTTGAAAAAGAGATCAAACCAAACTTAATTAACAGCTTAGTGGATGATATCCTAAAGGAATGGGAATCTATCTGCCAATACGAAGATTACGAATACTTAAAACTACTGCACAAAACTCTTCTCTTAAAATTAGAACTCTTTAATCTTGATGAACCATTTCAAGATATCATGTTTAAAATAGCAAATTTTATTGAAAAATCCATACTTGACGGAAAAATTTCCCTTTATTTTGAATATTTCCTGACTAACCTAAAAAAAAACACTGTGGATGTCAACACATACCTGGAAACAATATTCACTAAAAGAAAAACATCTATATATATCATAAAAGCTTATTTTCATTTTTTTATTGAGTATCTTTTCTACTTTAATCTCAATCTCGAGCAAAAATCAAATGACACGATATTGCTTGAAAAAATTGTCGACTGCTTGAAAAATATTGACACTCCTCTCTCACTCATAACTTTAAAATATATTTTTCATTTCCATAATCATTCTATTCAATTAAAAATCCTCAAAGCTATGCAAAAACTTAGTGAATATGATTCAAAATTCCTTATGCCCCTTTTAAAAAAGAAAAACATTGCTCTAAAAAAAGAAGCGGTTGTTATTTTAATGAGGGATAATGCGGCTAAAAAAGAAGCCTTTGACCGACTTCTTGCCATTACTTCACCTTTTGGAATCAGGAACAAATTCATACTCAATAATATAAATATTATTGAAGAGATTGGACTAAAAGATTCCAAAGAATATCTTACAGCTCTAAGTCATCGCACATTGTTCTGGAATAAGAAGGTCAGGAAACGAGCTTTATATTTATTGGAAAAATGGAATGCTGAGTAAACTAATAAAATTTCTCCTTACCCTGGCAACAGCCATTCAATCCGGTAAAATTTACCCAGAAAATCATCCTATATATTCCGAATCAGTCAAAGAAGCTTTCATCAGTCTGCAAATTATTCTCCAGGATGAAAAAGAACTTGTCCTTGGGATTGTAGATAAAGAATTAGCCTGGAAAGATGAAATACTTTTCGATTTAAGCCGGAAACTAAAATCTTTTATCATCTATCTGGAAAGCCGCGATATTGAAAGAATGTGCTTCTACTATGGGCTTAGCCAAAAGGAATTGTCAAAATTCATCTATTTCTTTTCAACTCCAAAAAAGCAGATTCAAAAAAACATTCAAGAATATCTTGCCCAGCATGAGATAAGACATATATCAGCTGGAAAAATCCTGGTTCTTTCAGATGAAAAACACCGTAAAGATAAGAAACCTGATAATCTTTTAAATCAATATGAAACATCAATGGACTCGTTGACAAAATCTGTCAAAAAAATGCTGAACTCAGAAGAAGTAGATTATCTTGATCTTCGTTTTAACATTCTGGCAGTTATGGAAAATTTCATGGGAAACTATAATGAACTACTAAACTTGATCTCCATTAAAAAAAAAGACCTCACTACCTTTATTCATCTTCTTAACGTCTCCGTCCTCTCAATGTTTTTCTCATCTAAACTAGGGTTTTCCAAAGAAGATGTTATAGACATCGGAACAGGCGCTTTATTCCATGATATCGGAAAAATATCCATCTCCCAGAAAATAATCACTAAAACCAGTAAACTGGACGAAAGTGAATTCGATAAAATGAGGAGTCATCCCGTACATGGAGCAAAAATTCTTTTAAAATATAAAGAAGACATGGGAATTCTTCCTGCTGTAGTTACCTATGAACACCACCTGCGTTACGATCTTAAAGGCTATCCTAAAATGGTCTATCCAGTAAAACCGCATATTGCCTCTCTCATTGTATCAATTTGCGACATTTATGACGCACTTTCCCAGAGAAGAACTTATAAGAAAGACTACCCCCCCAATAAAATATATGAGATTATGAATAAAGGAAAAGGCACTCTATTTGATCCTGTTTTATTAGACAATTTTTTTAAGATAATAGGAGTTTGGCCAATAGGTTCGATTGTCTCTTTGAATGATGACCGTATAGCAGTCGTAAGGTCTAGCAATGAAAAAGATATTTTTTCACCCAAAGTGGAAATCATCTCTCCTGAACAAAAAGGAGAGACAATTAACCTTGCGACATGTGATAAGAATATAACAGCTTCCTTAAATCCTTTTGTAGAAGGGAAAAAATATCTCGATCTTGTCTGAACAATATTATTATCTATATGTTTCAGAAATAAACATTGTTCTATTTTGGAACACCTGTATCCTCCTTTATAATATTAGTTTAAAGAAATATCCCTTGCGCTTATGGCAATCTCAACTCAAAAACAATTCAGGCTGAATACTACAACTTATGATCGGCAAACTTTGATCTATGAACTCATCACCTTGTTTTATTAAATATGGCATGTTTTTTGCATAATATTTAATGAATTTAACGAATTTAAACTTAATTTTCCAATAGAGGAGAATCAAATGAAACAAAAGCATGAAGATACAAATAGAATAGATATCGTATTTATTAAATGCGACGAATGTTTGGGTATAACACCTCATAAAATCTCAAAAAACGGAACAGCTACCTGTAATTTTTGCAAAAATCTCACTGCATACCACAATTTGCTATTACATTCTCCCCATATGGAGCTAACTGCCTAATAAATGATTCCTTACTTCTCTATGGATATAAGCTCCACTTCAAAAATAAGCACTGCATTAGGTCCAATAAGATTTCCTGCTCCATTTTCTCCATAGGCAAGTTCAGGAGGGATACATAGCTTCCATTTGGATCCCACTTTCATAAGCTGCAAAGCTTCCGTCCATCCGGGAATAACTCCATCTACTGAGAAAGTTGTCGGTTCTCCCCGTTTTAGAGAACTATCAAATTCAGTCCCATCAATTAGAGTTCCTACATAATGGGCTTTGAATCTGTCTGTTGATTTTGGAACTGGACCTGTACCTTCTTTAATCACCTTATATTGTAATCCGCTTTCCAGAGTAACAACCCCTTCTTTTTCCTTATTTTCCGCTAAAAATGCCTTACTTTCTTTTAAGTTAATTTTTGAAATATCTTTTCGCTCTATTTCCATTTTTTCTCTCATTTGATTCTGATACTCCGTCATTATCTCCTGAACTTCCTTAGTATCAAATATATTTACATCTTCTTTTAATCCATCTTTAATGCCCTGGATAAATGCATCCATCCGGATGTCAATTTTTTGATCCTTGAAATTATTTGCAATGTTATGCCCCATTACATAACTTACTTTATCCATTTGAGTTTCAAGGTTAGATTTAGACAATTCTTTTTTCCCGCAGGCGATTAATCCGAATATCAAAACCATACTTACTGCCATAATTTTTCTTTTCATGATCTCTCCATTTTCATACTTTATTGTTATTTGTTTAGTATTTTACAGAAAAGGTTGCTATTTTCATAGCCATATTTTAGGATTTTACTAAACTTTATAAATCTAAGAGGATTTCATGAGAAAAAAATATTTTCTTCTTTCAGTAACCTTAATAGTTATCCTTTTATCCTTATGTGCCGGATGTAAAAAAAATAAGGATAAAAAAACAGCATCATTTGTTTCTAGAAAGCCTCCTGCCGGAGAGCTTTTGGTTTCATTTGTCAGCCCTAGAGATCAGACTGCGACTCCGCAAGAAACAGAGACCATTTTTGTTATATTCGATCACCCCATGGTCCCGCTGGAATCTCTCTCGGATAAACCCTATCCATCTCTAATACAATTGTAGCCGCAGGTTCCAGGTATATTCAGATGGCTTAATCCTAAAACCCTATCTTTTATCCCAAAAAATCGCCTTCCTTACTCTACAGAATTCAAAGCTGTTATTCAAGCTGGAACCAGTTCATTTGAAGGCTATTCTTTAAAAAATGATTTTTCCTGGAAATTCCGTACCGTCCTTCCCCGGCTTGAAAAGCATTTCCCCTATAATAAACAAAAATGGCTTTCTCTTGACACTCAGGTACTAATGACCTTCAATATCCCCATAAGTAATAAAAAAGCAGATAATTTTATCTCTTTTCTCAAAATTGATAAATTAAACCAGGAGACCTCCCTGGATTTCTCTATCAAGAGCCCCTCAGAAGAATTATTAAAGGAAAACCGGATAAAATCCAACCCGGAGAACGTACTACTGCTTACTCCGAAAAATAAACTTGAGCCGGAAACCAAATTTTTTGTGGAGATCAAATCCGGTCTTCAGGGAAAAGAGGGTGACCTGGGAACGGCAAAAAGTAAAATATTCGAATTTGAGACGTTTAGTAAATTTGAATTTAAAGAACTGGATGTAAAGAAACCCCATAATCCTTTTGATGCTCTCCTAATTAAATTTTCCAACCCAGTCATCTATAAAGAATTAATTAAAAACATCTCATTTAATCCTAAAATAACTATTCCTGAATATTATTTGGAATGGAACCAGGATAACTCTTCCCTCTGGCTTACCCTTCCTCTTCAGCCTGAAACTAATTATACTTTTGGGATAAACTCCGGACTCCAAGACAAATTTGGAAATAAGCTGGGAAAAAAAATTGAAAAAAGTTTTATTACTTCTCCCTATCCTCCATCCGTAGATATAACAACCGGTCACGCTCTATTAGAATCCTATGGGGACTTAAAATATCCCATTTATGCTATAAATTCCAGGGAAGTCTTTATGCAGTCAGCCCTTATAGACAAAGAAGATATCATTCCCCTGCTTATGACAAAAAATCTATTTTGGTCCAAAACTTTGATTAAGCGAAAAGGCTTTTTCCTCCTGGAAAAAAATCTTCAACTAAACCGCTCCCGCAACCAAAGAGAGATGTTTCCCATTGAACTGAAAAAAGTCATTTCGGAGAAAACAGGTATTATTTTCCTCCAACTGAACACTAATTCAAAAAACAAGTGGAGGCGGTATCCCAAAACTCTTCTGCAGGTCACAAACCTTGGAATTACAGCAAAATATTCCCAAGAAAAAAATGTGATCTGGGTGACCACCCTGAAAGACGGAATCCCTGTATCAGGTGCAAACATTGAAATTCGGGATGATTCAAACAAAGTCTGTTGGAAGGGACAGACCGATGAACAAGGGAAAGTAGAAACACCGGGATGGAAATATTTTGATCTAAAAAAGACTAATAAATGGAGCAAACCCAGGCAGTGGATATTGGTAGAAAAAGGAAAAGATATAGCATTTACCTCATCAGAATGGGAAACTGGTATTTATCCTTATCGATTTGGAATCCAGTATGATTGGAATCCTGAGCCTGAAATCTTTCGGGGATATATTTTTACAGAGAGAGGAATCTATAGAGCAGGAGAAAATGTCCATCTAAAAGGAATCTTTAGAAAACAAATAAAAGGAGACTGGCAGCTTCCTGTTCAAAAAAATATCCTACTAGAGATTCAGGACCCCTATAACAAAAAACTGTACAGTAAAACAACTACTCTTGATGATTATGGATCTTTTTCCCTGGATTTTAAAACTGACCCAAAAGCCTCATTGGGAAGTTACCGTGTCACCGCATCCATTCCTTATATTGGAGAAAACAACAAGAGAAAATCCGTTTATTCCTCATTTCGAGTCGAAGCTTTCCGCCCAGCTGAATTCAAGGTTTTTCTCCGCTCACATCGAGAAGACTATATTTTCGGCGATGAATATCAAGCCGAACTCAGAGCAAATTATCTTTTTGGCGGATCTATGGGCTCCCAGAAAGTCAACTGGCACCTCCGGTTGAATCCTGCTTCCTATTCCCCCCCGGGATACAAAAAATATTTATTCGGAAATCAAATGAGCCATAGGGGAAACATACAACCGGGAAGAAAGCCGCCTGATATCTTCAGGAGAAGCTGCCCTGGACAAAGAAGGGAAATATATAATAAACGCAAAGCTTATTCCTGAAAAAGAAAGCAATTCCGTACTTGCCACCATAGAAGGAACGGTTCAAGGACCAAGCCGCAAGACTGTGTCTTCCCGCATTCAGGCTCTTGTACATAGAGGCGAATATTATATAGGAATAAAACCAGAGACACGCTTTTTGAGTAAAGGAGAGGATCTGAGCTGTAGTTATATATCTGTTGATCCTGACGGTCAAATAGTATCTGGAGAGAAACTAAATTTTACTCTCCTGAGAAGAGAATGGCAGTCAGTCCGCAAAGCAGAGATAGGCGGCAGATTCCGCTGGATCAGTGAAAAAAAAGATATCGAGATCAAAACTCAAACTTTAAAAACAAAAAAAATTCCGGCAAAAATAACATTTCTCCCGGAAAAAGCCGGATACTATATCCTCAAGGCTGAAGGAAAAGACAAAAGAGGTAATGTTATCACTACTTTCATATATTTTTATGTTACAGGTTCGGATTATATTCCATGGCAAAGACAGGATGACAACATAATCGAACTTATAGCTGATAGGGAAAGCTATCGTCCTGGGGAAACAGCCAGGATTCTTGTAAAATCCCCTTATGAGAGAGCACATGCATTGATCACTGTGGAAAGAGAATCTGTGGTAGAAAGCCATGTACAAGAGATTATTGGAGGCTCCCGGCAGATCAAGGTCCCGGTCCGTTCGGAATATATCCCCAATGTTTTTGTCTCAATAGTATTGGTCCAAGGCAGGATATCTATAGAAAATAAGGACAGGAACCAAGACCTTGGAAAACCATCTTTTAAAATGGGATATGTTAAATTGAATATAGACCCGGCAGAAAAAAATCTCGCAATCGATATTCAAAAAGAAAATAAAATATATAAACCTGGTGAGAAAGTATCTTTGAAATTTAAAGTCACTAATGATTCTGGTTCTGTCAGCCAAGCCTCCCTTTCAGTAGCGGTAGTTGATATAGGAGTTTTAAACCTTATCGGATTCAAAACGCCTGATCCTTTTTCCATCTTTTACAGTCATAAACCACTTTCTGTCGCGACCTCGGAAACAAGACATCATGTCATGGGACAACGGTCCTATGGAGAAAAAGGCGATGAGGCCTCAGGAGGAGGAGGTGTCAGTAAAACTGGAGCTCCTTTTTCTCTTTCCGAAATAGAACTCCGCGGTGATTTTAAATTTACAGCATTCTGGAATTCTGCCTTTACCACAGATAAGAATGGAAATGCCACAATCCAATTCATTCTGCCCGACAATCTTACTACTTTCAGAGTCATGGCTGTAGCCCAAACAAAAGATTCCTGTTTCGGCAGGAGTGCCACAACATTTAAAGTCTCAAAACCTATCCTTATGTTGCCTTCTCTCCCCCGTTTTGCTCGGATCGGAGATGAATTTAAAGGCGGTGTTGTGCTCTATAACCATTCTGCTGAAGCTGGAAAAGTCACCCTCAACTGCCAAGCTGATGGCATTCTCCTGCTCGATAAAAAAGCAGTCCGGGATTTTTCCTTAAAACCGGGTGAAAGTAGAGAACAATTATTCTCCTTTAAAGCGGAACAAGCCGGGAGTGCAGACTTGTCTTTCCGGGTCCATATGGGGAAAAATAGCGACGGTTTGGAGATTAAATTCCCGGTCATGCTGCCACGGCCGACTGAAACTACTGCACTTTATAATGAAACTTCAGAATCAATTGAAGAAAAGATCAAGGTGCCGAAAAACGTTTACCCTGCTTACAGTAGTATCAGCTTCTGGGCTTCATCTACAGCCCTAACCGGACTTAAAGGTAGTCTGGATTATCTGAAAAATTATCCTTATCTCTGTCTCGAACAGCGTATCTCTTCTATTCTTCCTTTCTTAGTCGCTGGAGACATAATCCTTGACTTCAAGCTTAGTAATATTGACAAAAAAGACATTCAAAAATATGTAATTAAGACACTCGAAGAGGTTTACACCTATCAACAAGATAATGGAGGTTTCAGCCTCTGGCCGGATTCTTCCTATGTTTCTCCATTTAATTCCTGTTATACCGCATTTGCCCTTTTAAAAGCTCAGCAAGCTGGATATGAGGTCGATCCCCTTAAATTATCCCGCCTCAGTTTATATCTTGTAAACCTGGTGCATGGAAAAACCAAGCGGAGTTCTTCACCTTACATTGAAAGAATCTGGAATACGACAAAAGCTTATGCCCTTTACTGCCTGGCCCTAATGGACCGGGCAGAGCATTCTTATGCAGAAAAACTTTATTCAGAAAGACAACACTTAACTCTCTTTGGAAAAACCCTTCTTTTTAAAGCTCTTTTCCATGGAAAAGGCTCATTAAGTACTCAGACGACTCTTCTACAGGAATTGACAAACAAGCTTAAGGTGTCTCCCACAACCGCTCATTTTGAAGCAGATAACAAAACAGATGATCGTTGGATATATACTTCAAATATCCGCGCAACCGCTTTTATTCTTCAAGCTCTGATCGAAACCGGATCTAACAACAAGCTTATCCCTGCTATTACCCGCTGGTTGGTCGAGCGCAGGAATGCAGGCAAATGGCTTTCAACTCAAGAAAATGTTTTTTCCTTCTATGCTCTGAACGATTATTACCGCAATTATGAGAATATAGAAGCAGATTTCAAACTAAATGTCTCTATAGCAGGAAAAAGCTTTCTTGAAGAGATGTTTACCAGGAAAAAACATGAGATTATTCAAGCAAAAACATGTTTAAAGGATTTTGATCCAGGAAAAACTATACCCCTAAAAATCAAAAAAAAGGGAACTGGCAAACTTTACTATGAAACCAGGTTGACATATGCACCAAATAGACCCCATAATTCCCGGGATGAAGGCTTCACTATTTATAAAACACTCTCTTCACTCGATGGAAAACCTCTTGATTCTATCCAAGCAGGTCAAGTATTAGTCATTACCTTGCAGTTGATTATTCCCCAGGAAAGGCTCTTTGTCGTTATAAATGATCCGCTTCCTGCCGGGTTTGAAGCAGTAAACCCAAATTTCCTCATCGAAAGCCGGGAAAAACAAGGAGAACTAGCCCTATTGAAGAGCAGAGAAGACGGAAGCAGATGGAGGGGTTTTAACCATATTGAGATACATGATAACAAGATTTTATTGTTTGCGGATTCACTGTCAGCCGGAATCCATACACATCATTATTTAGCCCATGCTCTTAGCCCCGGGACTTATCAGCTTCCCGGTACTAAAATTGAACAGATGTATGCCCCTGAAGTCTTTGGTAGGAGCAATGAGTCTGTAATTGTAATCCTCAAATGAAAATAAAGGGTAAGCTTAAAGTTGCTTTATTGCTGATTCCGCTGCTGTTTTTATCTTCACTGTATCTTCCCTTCTCTCATAAAGAACTTTCACCTTTCCCTGTTATCTCCTTACAAATCCTTGATCATAATGGCACCATATTAAGAGAAGTGTTTTCAGATAAAGGCGGCCGCTGCCGCTGGGTTGAGTTGAAAGATGTCTCCCCTTACGTATGGCAAGCTGTTATCGCAGCTGAAGACAGGTATTTTTTTTATCACCCAGGAATAAATTTATTTTCCATAATCAGAGCAGGAATCCAGAATCTCAGGAGAAGAAAAATTGTTTCAGGAGCTTCCACAATTACCCAGCAGCTTGTAAGAAACCTTAACAACCATCCCCGAAATATTTTTTCGAAATTGTATGAAACCTGGTCAGCTCTCCGCTTGGAAAAAAATTTATCCAAAGAGGAGATACTTGCCCAGTATCTTAACAGAGTGTGCTTCGGGAATATGACATATGGTATCGAATCTGCATCCCAACTCTATTTTGATAAGCCATGCTGCGATTTAAGCCTGGCAGAAGGGGCCTTTCTGGCCGGACTCCCCCGTTCTCCGTCCAGACTTAATCCTTATCGAGCCTATAACAAGGCAAAAAAACGTCAAACTGCAATTTTAAAGCAAATGTTTCAGCTCAGATATATTGGTCATGAAAAGCTGAAAAGAGCCGTATGTGAACCTATTCGCATTTGCTCTGAGGAAGATAAATTCCGTGCTCCTCATTTCTGTGAATATTTATTAACCCAGCTTCCTCCCCATATAAAGTACCAAAAAGCTTCTATTTTTACTTCTCTTGATTACAGTATCCAGAAAAAAACGGAATCTCTTGTTAAAAATCATCTGGATTCATTAAAAACAAAAAACATTTCTAACGCTGCCGTAATAGTTATGGATAATCGAGATGCCAGAATTTTATGTATGATCGGTTCAAAAGATTTTTTTGACCACAGCCACAATGGCCAAGTAAACGGGTCTATCGCCCTACGCCAGCCTGGTTCTACTTTAAAACCCTTTACCTACGGCCTTTCCTTAGAAAGGGGTATGACTGCTGCGGATATACTCGAAGACCGGGAAGTCCAATTCTTAACTCCCAACGGAAGATACAATCCCAGTAATTATGACAAAAAATTCCATGGTCCGGTACGTATGCGAACTGCCCTGGCATGTTCCTATAACATACCAGCAGTATCATTACTGCAGAGACTCGGCCCTGACCTGCTTTACCAAAAATTAAAAGAAGCAGGCTTTAAAAGCTTAAAAAAAAGTCCAGGTTTTTATGGTATCGGGCTCACTCTCGGCAACGGGGAAGTTTCCCTGTTAGAATTAGTCCAAGCCTATTCCGCCCTAGCGCGGGGTGGTCTTTTTATTAAATCAAAATCCTTTCTCCACCCAATAAAGAAGCACAATGATATACCCATCAGAATATTTTCCCGGCAAACTGCATATATTCTTTCCCATATTCTTTCAGACAATGATGCCCGCATCCCGGCTTTCGGATATAACTCTCCTTTAAACCTACCCTTTCCCTGTGCTGCTAAGACCGGAACTTCAAAAGACTTCCGGGACAACTGGACTATAGGTTTCACTACTGCCCACACTGTAGGAGTGTGGGTGGGAAATTTTGACGGCAAACCAATGCATAACATATCCGGAATATCCGGATGCGGCCCTTTATTCAGAGATATAATGCTGCTTCTAGAGAAAGAAAATCAAGGGAGGCCATTTCAGGAACCAGATAACCTGGTCAGGGTCAAAATCTGCCCTAAATCAGGTAAACTCGCCTCCTTATCATGTCCCGGAGAAATGGAAGAAATTTTCATTAAAGGAACTGAGCCTCATGAGTTATGCTCTCACAAAATCCCTCTAAATGCTCCATTATTGCCAAATAATCCCGAAATAACCATTTCTTTTCCAGCAAGCGGCGATATCTTTAAAATCGATCCTATTTTAAAAATAAAATACCAGACTCTAAATTTCAAGGCCTCGGTCCCAGAAAAAATTAAACCGGAAAATCTGGAATGGTGGCTTAATGGTAATATAATCTATAAATTATCTTCTTCCAGCTCTTTAAACTGGAATCTTAAGCCAGGTTCCTATACAATCAGTATTACTGCCCGGTGGCAAGATCGTAAACTTAAAAGCAGGCCAGTAAAGTTTTTAGTCTTGCAATAGATAAAAAAACGTCTTAGCGAGAAATATTATGACGAAGCAATTCGACGACATTTATAATATATTATATGTTTTATTTTTCCCTTATTACAATGTTAAGAAAACTGCAGGAAAACCAGATTATTATTTTACTAGCGATACAAACTTCCTCTGTTAACTGGTTTTGCCTTGCGATAGGAGCTTAATATGAAAAGAAGAGAAGCTCTTGCAATTCTTGGAGGAGCGGCCTTGACTGCCCCAACTTTATTTTTTTGTAAAAAAAGGAGTACTATCATGAAAAAAGAAATCAAAACCGACAAAGCCCCGGAAGCTATCGGCCCTTATTCACAAGCGATCGAAGCCAATGGCCTGGTGTTTGCTTCAGGCCAGATCGCTATCGATCCTGCTACCGGAGAGCTAAATAATGGCAGCATAGAAGAACAGACGCGCCTGGTCCTAACAAATCTAAAGGCAGTTATGGAAGCTGCCGGAAGTTCTATGGCCAATGTTATAAAATGTACAGTTTTTCTGCATAATCTGGAAGATTATGCCGCCATGAACTCTATCTACGGCGATTTTTTTTCTTCCCCCTACCCTGCCAGAGCAGCAGTTCAAGTAGCACGTTTGCCTAAAGATGTAAAAGTTGAAATAGAGGCTATTGCGGTAAAGTAAACTTTAAATAAATTAAGGTAACTCCTTTAAATTATCTACCCTTGGCTATTCATAAGAAATCTCGATATATATGAAACAGTTTTATAATAAGTATTTTACATTGATTGATACGTAAATACTATTTACTATTTTGTTCACAATATAATCTCTATTTGTAATCGACATTTCTTATGAATAGCCCAGGTAGTTGACATTGAGGGAAAAAATATCTACTATAAAAACAATTTCTGATAGTGTGATTACTTATGTCTAGTAAAAAAAAGATCCTTATAGTTGAAGATGAAGGTATAGTTTCGATCGATATTCAAAATATTTTAAGGAAGTTAGGTTATAATTTTATAGAACTGGCTTTCACCGGAGAAGACGCTCTTAATAAAACCCAAGATTGGAACCCTGATCTTATTCTTATGGACATCGGACTAAAAGGAGATATTGACGGAATTGAAGCAGCTATAAGAGTAAAAAACAGAGGCAATACCCCAATTATTTTCCTTACCGGATTTGCAGATGACAATACTTTAGCAAGAGCTAACAAAATAAATCCAGTTGGGTACATCATCAAACCTATAAATAACAAGGATATTGATGATGCCGTTTCTAAAGCTTTAAGTTGATCAAAAGCCCTCTCAGGTTCGATGACTTCATGGAAACAAAAATTAAGCTCGGCATTGATACAGGCGGCACTTTTACTGACTTTATAATATACTTAAACGGAAAAATCCAAATTAAAAAAATTCCTTCCAGCCCTGATAATCCCTCTCTTTCTATTATTTCAGGTATTAATAAATATTTACATTCAGAATACTCCCCTTTTATCGTTCACGGGACTACAGTCGCCACAAATGCCCTGCTTGAAAAATCAGGAAGTAAAATCGCTTTGATCACAACAAAAGGTTTTGAAGATATTCTCCAAATCGGCCGTCAAACCAGACAACATCTCTACAGCTTAAAAGGTGAAACCAGGATCCCATTGATCTCCCGCAGTAACTGTTTTGGCCTGGAAGAAAGAACCAGTTCTGCGGGAGAAGTAAAAAAAAAAATCAATATTCCTGAACTTAAAGGCATTCTGAATAAAATAAAACAAATTCCTGCAGATGCGGTTGCAGTTTCACTCATAAACTCCTATGCCAACTCAGGTAACGAAAGGGTTATTAAAAAGCAAATCAGGAAAGAAGGCATTTTGGTCTCAGTATCAAGTGACATCCTCCCTGAATATCGTGAATATGAACGCACCACTGTTACCGCAGTCAATGCCTATCTTCTTCCCATAATATCTCTATATCTCGACAATCTGGAACATAAATTAAAAAATTCCGAACTCCGTATTATGCAGTCTAACGAAGGCCACATCTCTCCTGAATTAGCAAAAAAAGAACCTATACGTACAGCCCTGTCCGGGCCGGCCGGAGGGGTTGTTGCAGCATTCCGGGTGGCAAAATCAAGTGGTTATAAAAACATTATTTCTTTTGACATGGGAGGCACTTCCTCTGACGTATCCCTGGTCGATAATCAAATCAGAAGAACAAACGAAAGTTTTATCGGCGAATTTCCCATTCGCATTCCCATGATCGATATTCATACCGTCGGAGCCGGTGGCGGTTCAATTGCATATATTGATAGAGGCGGCTCACTCAGGGTGGGACCTAAAAGTGCCGGCGCTGATCCAGGCCCTGCCTGTTATGGAAATGGCCGTCAACCGACAGTGACGGATGCCAATCTCATACTTGGACGTCTTGCGCCGGATTTTTTTCTTGGAGGTGATATGAAAATCTTCCCGGGAAAAAGTCGCAGAGCTATTCAAACCCTTTCAGATAAAATCGGGAAATCAATTATGGAAACCGCAGCCGGAGTCATTAAGGTAGCCAACTCCAATATGGAAAAAGCGATCAGAGTTATATCCATAGAGCGAGGATTTGACCCAAGAAATTTTGCCCTTTTCTCTTTTGGAGGAGCAGGTGGTATGCATGCGGCAGAAATTGCCTCTAATCTAAATATTTCAAAAATACTGGTTCCAAAAAACGCCGGTGTCCTCTCAGCCCTGGGTCTGCTTATGGCAGATTCAATTAAAGACTATTCCCATTCCATCCTAAAAACAACATCTGAGCTAAAACCAGAAACGCTTGTAAAAAATTTTAAAATTCTGAGCAGCAAAGCTTTAGCTGACATGCAAAAAGAAGGATTCATCCAGAAAAACATAAACCTCTTTTATTATCTTGACCTCAGATACCTGGGACAATCATATGAAATATCCATCCCTTGGCAACAAAGCGGTTCCTTTGTACCCAGCTTTCATAAAGCGCATCAAAAGCTTTATTCTTATCACCATTTAGATCAACCGGTCGAAGTAGTGAATATCCGCATTAAAGCAGCCGGGATCGGCAGTAAGATCAGGTTAAAAAAGCATAAAATCCGGAAAAGCGACCCAGAAAGAGCATTTTTAAAAAAACAACCCCTATTTTTTTCCGGAAAAAAATACAGCGCTTCTGTTTATCGCCGCTCTCACCTTTCAGCTGGTAATAAAATATCCGGACCAGCCCTGGTGGTTGACTATGACTCCACCACCTTTCTACCCCCTTTTCACACCTTAAAGGTAGACAGCTTGCTTAACCTTATTATGGAAAAGGACCGATGATAAATGACTAAAGCTAATTCTATTGAACTTGAACTTTTTAAAAATATTTTTATATCTATCTCTGAAGAAATGGGGGCTGTACTTGAGCGGACATCACTCTCCCCTAATATCAAGGAAAGGAAAGATTTTTCCTGCGCTCTTTTTAACCGAAAAGGAGAGACTTTTGCGCAAGGTTCCCATATTCCTGTTCATCTGGGAGCTATGCCGCTTTCAGTCCAGGCATCGCTAAAAACTATCGATTATAAAGACGGCGATCTGGTTATTCTCAACGACCCTTACCGGGGCGGGACTCATCTCCCGGATATAACCTGTATATCTCCTGTATTTGACAGCGGAAAACTATGTTTTTTTGTAGCCAACCGGGCCCATCATTCCGATGTTGGAGGAATGACTCCTGGCTCTATGCCGCTGGCATCTGAAATTTTTCAGGAAGGGGTTATCATTCCTCCGCTAAAGCTCAGGCGAAAAAACAAGCTAAACCAAGAACTACTTGGATTGCTCCTGGCAAATGTTAGAACCCCAAACGAACGTAAAGGTGACCTTATGGCACAGATTGCTTCTAATAACAAAGGTAAAAACCGCCTGCAAGAAGTAATAAAAAAATTCGGACTGTATAAGATCTATAAATACTCTCGAGCTATCCAAGATTACACTGAAAAATTTCTTAGAGATGCTATTAAAAACATCCCAAACGGAAAATATGACTTTACAGATTTTATGGATGATGATGGGTTCAATAGTTCCCCGGTGAAAATCTCAGTCCAGATAAGCATCGACAATGATGAGGCATCTATCGATTTCAGCAAATCCGACTCCCAAGTCAAAGGAGGGATAAATGCCAATTACGCTGTTACATACTCTGCTGTCCTTTATGTTTTCCGTTCCTTAATCCCAGAAGATATCCCCTTCAATACCGGCTTAATTCGGCCCTTGACTATTGTGGCCCCAAAAGGCAAAGTTGTAAATGCTGTTTTCCCGGCTGCTACTGCTGCCGGTAATGTTGAAACCTCCCAGCGTATCGTTGATGTTCTCCTGGGAGCACTATCAAAAGCAATTCCCCAAAAAATCCCTGCAGCCAGCTCCGGAACTATGAACAATGTAACCTTTGGAGGGTATGACTCAAAACTTAAAAGCAGCTTTGCTTACTATGAAACTATTGGCGGGGGTATGGGAGCTGGAGAAGGCGCCTCTGGACAAAGCGGTGTCCATACGCACATGACAAATTCCCTGAACACTCCCCTCGAAGCAATGGAAAACTACCTGCCCTTAAAAATCAATAAATACAGTCTCCGGCATGGTTCCGGAGGAAAAGGAGAATTTAAAGGGGGAGAAGGAATAATCAGGGAATATGAATTCTTTGTACCTACTCATGTTTCAATTATGTCGGAAAGGCGTAAATTCAGCCCGTACGGCCTTCAGGGGGGAGAGGAAGGGAAAAAAGGTAAAAATACCCTTATCTCCAAGGGGAAAAAAAGAGTCCTTGATTCGAAAGTTAATTTACAAGTTAAGCCCGGCGATATACTTCGAATTGAAACCCCCGGCGGTGGCGGTTATGGTAAAAAAACATAAGATTTCCTTTGGGCCGGGCTTCTTGGTCACAGCCGCTTTTATTGGACCTGGGACTATAACCTCATGTTCTTTGGCCGGAGCCAATTTCGGTTATTCCTTGATCTATGCCCTTATTTTTGCTGTTGTCATGACGTTAATCCTGCAGGAGATGACCGGACGACTAAGCTTGGGTTCAGGACGCGATCTAGGGCAAAGCCTCAGGGAATTCCCTAAAAATCCACTGACAAAACTTCTCTTTGCAATCCTGACCCTATCAGCCATAACTTTCGGATGTGCCGCCTATGAAGCAGGCAATATAATCGGAGGTTCTCTCGGGCTGGAAATGATAACTGCTGTTCCTCAAAAGATCTGGGTCGCCATCATATCAGCTATTTCGATATTTGTATTAAGCCGGGGAAAATATCCTCTGATCGAAAAGCTTCTTATCTCCCTGGTTTTTCTTATGAGCATTTCTTTTCTAGCGACTTTTATAATTATTAAACCGGATGTCTCCGCTATCTTTAAAGGTTTTATTCCTTCTTTCCCGGACGGCTCTCTTATGCTGGTTTTAGCTCTGGTCGGGACCACAGTTGTTCCATATAACCTTTTTCTTCATTCATCTTCTGTAAAGGAAAAATGGAGTTCCCCCGAAAACCTGAAAGATATAAAACGAGATTTGCTTGTGGCAATATGCCTGGGAGGAATGATATCTATCTCAGTTGTGGTCACTTCAGCGATCGCATTTAACCGGGAGGGCATAGTTGTGGAAAAAGGAATCCAGCTTGCTCAGCAGCTGAAACCGCTCTTCGGAAGGCTTACAAATATCCTTTTCGGGCTGGGTTTTTTCGCTGCAGGAATGAGCTCTGCAATCACAGCTCCATATGCCGCTGCCTTCGCATCTTCTGGAATTTTAGGCTGGGAAGGGGGTCAAAATTCCCCTAAATTCAAAGGAATATGGCTACTGGTGATCTTAGCCGGATTTATAGTCTCCTTGTTTGGCTTTAGTCCTCTTGCCGTTATCATTTTTGCCCAGGTCGCTAATGGACTTATCTTGCCTGTAGCCTCGATCTTCCTATTAGTCATACTTAATAACCGTAAGCACATGGGTACTCTGGCCAATAACTGGAAACAGAACATCCTGGGTGGATTGGTTATACTTGCGGTCTCTTTCTTAGGGACATGGAATATTGCCCGGCTTTTTTAATCGCCAAAATCGCCAGCAGGACCTTCAGCCGAATTAACCTGACTTATTCACGAGTTGACATTTATTATAAATAATTCAGGAGAACCTGGATTATTCACGAGTCGAGGTTGCCGCAGATAAGAGGCACAGGGGATGAAGCTGTGGTCCTTCACTGCGAATCCGCTGCAACAAAGCAGATACGGTGAGATCGGCTCGCCCGGAGGGTAAAAAGTGCCGCTGATAAAATAAGATATTGTTTTTTTGAATCCAACAGCGGCAATTTTTATAAATA
>JAUVXM010000102.1 GCA_030603565.1 Candidatus Aminicenantota bacterium | reverse complement strand
TGAGATCGGCTCGCTCGGAGAGTAAAAAAATGGCGATTAAAATTAAAAATAAAAACAAGAAAAAAGTTACAATAATCATTCTTGAAAAAATCTTGCATATCATTGAAAAGAAAATAATAATAAAAACATCGCCATTTTTTTATGAATAGGTCAGGCTAATAGTTTTTACATTTTTCTTCTTGAACTTATTATAAGCCCATTGAGCCAAGTTATCCTGATATTCCTTGACATCTGATACTTAAGGTATCTCTCCCCACCACTGTAAAATAATATTTTTTGTGTTTTCAAATATAATATCTTCAGGGGAGCATCAGCAGCATTAAAGCGAACATAACTCGTATTTCCGGTTTCAAAAACAGCAGCATTACCTAACGCATCAATAACCCCGAAATTAGCCTGGGTGGCTCTTCCAGAGGTGTTGGTTGTCAATAATCTAGCTTCGAATTCATCTACAGAACCGCACCGGCTAAGCATAGTTTTCATAAATTGGCCATTACCAGTAGAACCGGGTCCTTCCAGGTCATAAGAAACCGAATTTACAATAGCAAATCCGGCTGAATTAATACCGCTCCAAACACTACTGTAATCTCCGGCTTTTGAAATACCAATGAATGAGTATTCAACTCCCGGATAAAACCGGACCAGATTGTTCTGTTCATTAACATCCCGATTTTTCCAAAACAGAGGGCGGCCGTCAACCGTTGCCTTTCCGCTGACAACTACAATTGTACCTGGATTAACATAAATAGGAACAAAAAGGATTACAGATGAAAGGAAAAGAGTAATTTTTTGTTTAAGTAACATGATTGCTTTTTTCCGGGAATTTTTTATAAACCCCGCTTTTAAAAATAGATCGGATATTTTCAAATAATATTTCAATCTCTTCATCCCGGGTATAAAAATGAGGCCCTACCCGGATTACATCCGGTACGGATTTATCCCCTTTCCTAAAATCAACTCGAATATTTTTTTGTTCTAAAGCCTGACTGACCTGAAAAGCATGTGGAAGTCCTAATGATACTGCTCCGCCCCGCTGATCCGATTTTTCAGGAGAATAAACCTTGAAATCCATTTCACGTGCCTTCTTTATGATCACTTTAGTCTGGTGCCTGGATTTTTCCCTTATTGCCTCAATTCCCACCTTTCTGATAATATCCAACCCCGGTTCAACAGAATAAAGACAAGGAACAGGAGGCGTTCCAGACATAAATTTATATGCACCTTGGGAAAACTGGAGATCATTACTGAAATCAAAGGGCAAAGCATGGGCCATCCAACCTGTCAGTGAAGGCTCGCACCCAGATGCAAGCTTAGGATCAACATAAAGAAATGCATTGCCAGGCCCACCGCACAACCATTTTAAGCAACCGCCTACATAAAAATCCACATCTAATTTTTTAACATCAACCGGAATGACTCCTGGTGCATGATATCCGTCAATAAGTGAATATGCACCGACCCTCCGAGCCTGTGAAGTTATGGCTGTGATATCCTGAATAAAAGCAGATTTAAAATAAACATGAGAAGTGGCAACAAAAAGAGTCCTGTCATCTATATTTTCTATGATTCTTTCAACATCAATACCTGGATCCATGCCATTTCCAGGAATAATCTTTACTTCCCACCCCATAAACTCTGCAATCTTTGACACTGCATAAATAATTGAAGGGAAATCATGTTCCGTCATGATAATTTTGTTGCGCTTGTTTCCTCTGGAGTTAAATTTTGTCGAGAGAGCTACCCAGTGGCACTGGGTAGCATTTGTCAACATAGTGACTTCATTTGGGCCAGCTCCGATAAAAGAGGCAACCTTGTCTCCGATCATACGGGAAAGATCCCACCATTCAGTCTTCCACGCTCCTACTCCTTGTCCGGCCCATAATGAGTAAAACCTTTCCAGGCCACAACTTACTTTTCGGGGAACAGCCCCCAATGAATTACTAATCAGGTAAGTGCATTTCTTTAAAACCGGAAACTCGTGCCGGATCGATTCAATCTCATTTTTTAAATCCCACTTTTTTTTCTTCACCACTAACACCGAAGTTTACCCAGGCAGTCCGTTTTTCACATAATATTCAACTCTCTCAACAAACAAGTCAAGCTCTCTTAGAGAAGTATAAATACTGGGGGTTACTCTCATTCCTATGACATTTTCTTTATTTCCATCGGGAGACGGTATACCTACAGTGATGTTATAGATCTTATCTTTGTTAAAGAGAGCCTGGCTTAATTTTATCATATCAATACCCTCTATATTGTACGTTCCTATTCCGCAGGACTGGTCCGGACTGTAAGAGGTCAGCATATTAAAACCTGGAAGTTTTTCCAGTTTTTTTGCCCAGTAATTTCTCAAGTAGCGCAGTCTTTCTTCCTTTCTCTTGGCTCCTATACTGTAATGAAAGTTCAAAGCCTCTCCTATTGCAAGTTTTAAAGCTTCTGGTTGAGTGCCTACATGTTCGAATTTCCGGATATCGTCACTCAAAGGGTCAGGTGCGGGAAATAACGGCCATATTTTCCGTATCTTTTCTTTTTTTAAATAAAGGAAACCTGTGCCAATGGGAGCCATCATCCATTTATGTAAATTTGCGCCATAGATGTCACAATCCAGATCTTTTTGTTCAAAAACAAAATGACCGTAAGCATGAGCACCGTCGATTACTACCTCAATTCCACGCTTGCGTGCCATCCTGCAGATCTCCCTGACTGGGAAGATCTGGCCTGATAAATTGGTGATGTGACATATCAAGATAATTTTTGTCTTAGAAGTCACATTCTTCTCAAAGAGTTTGGCAAGATCATTTATATCTTTCGGAGGGTACGGAAAAGAAAAGGTTTTTACTTTAACTCCTTCTCTTTTTCCTCTTTGAAAAAGTGCATTTTTCATAGAAGGATAATCATGTGTAGTAGTAAGGACTTCATCCCCAGGTTTAAGCTCCAGACCCAGAAGAGCGATCTGCATGGATTCTGTCACATTCCGTGTAATTGCGATTTCCTCCGGGGAACATCCAAAACTATCGGCAATTTTTCTACGTATAAGCTCTTTTCTTGGACGTAAGTACCTCCAGGAATTAAGTACCGGGGCCCCATTTGAAAAATCCATATAGCGCTTGACCGCATCTATTACAATTGTTGGAGAAGGATGTACTCCCCCATTGTTTAGATTGATTATACTGCGGTCAATATTAAATGCCTGCTTTACATAAAACCAAAAACTTTCATCCCTGGCCGCTGCAGTCGGGGAAATCTTTTCCATTTCTTTGGTTTTGTTCTTAAGTCTGGCCTTAGCTTCTGGGGCGGATATACCGAAAATTCCTAAGCTTCCGACTCCAAGACCAAGTCCCTTGATAAACTGCCTGCGGTTTGAAATCATCTCATCCTCCAATCTTATTAAGATATTTTTAACATATCATAATCAGAAAAATAATTAAAATGCTAAACGAGCTGCCTTCTGATAACTGCCTACTGGTTTAAACCCGGGTGTAAGGGCTGCTTTTTCTTAGGATATCGGCCATAAAAAAAATCGTCACCTTTAACGGAAATAGTCTGAGCAGCAGATGAACCTCTTATTATATTCCTGATAATATTATGCAGCAGATTGTTCGGTTTACTGTAAGGACACACCATAATACAACGAGCACAATCAGTCCCTACCTTTCTCCAGTATCTATAGCATTCCTCACGCTTGATAACCCATTTTAAAACCCCGTTTTCTTCAAGCTTCTCCCCAGATGGGATTGCTTTTGACGGACAGTTTTCCGCACATTTGCGGCACTTTTTACAAAAATCCTGGACACCAAATACTGCCGGCTCATCCGGAATTAAAGGTAAATCAGTAGTAATAACTCCAAGACGTATGCGGGGACCGTATTTTTTTGTTATCAGAATCCCCATCCTTCCTATCTCCCCTAATCCTGCCTTCCAAGCTAAGGGGGTCGCTATTACCTGATAATTGCTTTCCGAGATATGAGCGCGGGCTGGATATCCAAGGCGCCTTATCAAACTGGCGCAAATTATAGAGATCTTTGCAACTTCAACATACTGTTTTGCAGATTCTACAATAACAGGTGCTTGAGGGGCACAATTGATCATATCTGCCCTCATCTCTATGCCAAAAACAATTGCATATTTATGCCTGCACTCAATTTTGCTTCCATAAGTCTCAGGCCCTCGACCTACATGAGAATAAACATAAGCCTGGTCCAGCTTGCATATTCCACAGATGTCTGAACCAAGATAATTAATAGTATTTTTTACAATCCTGGTATTTTCCTCCGGCAATCGTTCAAATCTAATTGCTGGTTCATTCCCATCTACCCCAAGCAATTGCTTCTCACAAAAATTAAATTCAGCATCTGCCAGTGAAAAAAGCACCGGGTCCTTCTTTATGAAATGGGGATCTAATATATCATTTAATTTCCTTATTTCTTCATCAATCGCAATATATTCTTTGTGTTCGGAATAATATTTCTTGTATTTTTCCGACTTGTTTTCTAGATCAAAACGGGCAAAAATCGTATCCCTTTCATCAACTTTTTTCTGCTTACCTGTGATCTTTATTTTGTCCCTTGGCTTGGATGAAACAGCTATCCAGAAGACCACAACCACAGACATCGTGAGAATCCCGGCAAAAAAGCAACTTTTAACTTCCGGGAAAAAAGTAAAAATCACGCTATATATACCAGTTAAAATCAATAAGATAAGGCCGCTTCTTAAACAAGCTCTCCTTTCTTTCTCAAATAAACTGTAAATTAAGAATACTAATACAAAAAATATGAGAATCAAATATATAGTCCAACCCAGAATTAACAAAATCATATTGTCAACACATTAGTTTATTGAATTATACTTGTCAAATTCAACTTACTCATTACAGGACACCCCTTTTTGAAAAAAAAACTGTAAAAAGAATCAGGTCAACTTGCCTGAATTATTCACGAGTCGGGGTTGCCGCAGATGCAAGGCGCAGGGGATGAAGCTGTGCTATTTCACCGTGAATCCGCTGCAACAAAATTGAGGGATCTCCCGAAAAAAGTTTCTATTTAACTTTATCTCTGAAAGTAATATAATAGATTTTTTAATTATCCGAGGATAAATTTGATCAAAAAACACTATTTGCTATCTCCCGGCCCTACTCCTATTCCAGACAAGGTCTTATCTGCTGCTGCTCAACCCATTATACATCACCGTTCTAAAGAATTTTCCAACATTCTAAAACAAGTTATGGAAGACTTAAAATATGTCTTTCAAACCCGACAGGATGTTTTTGTCTTATCTTCCTCCGGCACCGGAGCCATGGAAGCAGCTGTGGTAAATACTCTTAGTCCAGGAGATAAAGTTATTACTATAAACGGGGGGAAATTCGGACACCGCTGGAGTAACATCTGTAGTGCTTATGAATTAAATGTTATGGAAATCGAGGTAGAATGGGGGGAAGTCTGCTCTCCAGAATATCTAGCCAGTGCATTAAAATCAAATCCTGGGACAAAAGCGGTATTTTCAACTTTATGCGAAACATCAACAGGTACTATCTATGACATACAGGGTTATGCTAAGGTAGTTGCCACAAGCGCAACAATCCTGATTGTTGATGGCATTTCCGGGATCGGAGCGGCAAGCTGTCCTATGGATGAATGGAATGTAGATGTACTAATAAGCGGCTCTCAAAAATCCTTTATGACCCCCCCTGGTCTTTCATATATCGCATTTAGCGATAAGGCCTGGAAACAGGTTAAAAATTCTACTCTTCCTAAGTATTATTTCAGTGCCAACTCTGCAAAAGAAAGCCTGAGTAGAGAAACAACTCCCTGGACCCCAGCTACGTCTCTGGTTATCCAACAACAAAAGGCGTTTGAAATAATCCGGGAGATAGGCCTTGATAATCTTATCAAGCACCATAGGATTTTAGGTAATGCCGCAAGAGCCGGAGTTAAAGCTATCGGACTTGAAATGCTTTCCAAAAACCCGGGAAATATCCTTACTGCTGTAAAAGTGCCGGAAGGAATAGACGGAAACAAGCTTATTAAAACAATGCAGAAAAAATACAAAGTTTATATAGCCGGAGCTCAGTCTCCCCACACAGGAGAGTTTTTCCGTATCGGTCACTTGGGATATTCCGGCGGTTTTGATATAATTACTGCTCTCAGTGGACTTGAGATGACTCTTATGGAATTAAATTATAATTTTAAAACCGGGCAGTCTTTATCAGCTGCTCAAAAAATTTTAAAGGAGAATTGGTCATGAAAAAAGTATTAATTTGCGATGCTTTACACCCTGATGCTTTAGAAGAACTTAATTCGATATCCGATTTTGATGTTACTTTAAAAACAGGCATGGACGAAGAAGAATTGCTTAAAACAATTCCGGTATACAATGCCGCAGTAGTAAGAAGCGCTACAACAATCAGAAAAAGAGTAATCGAGGCCGCTTCTGATCTGGAGATTATTGTCAGAGCAGGCATAGGGCTCGATAACATCGATGTGTCCGATGCAGAAGAAGCAGGAATTCAAGTTGCTAATACACCCTCAGCAACTACTATCTCGGTTGCAGAACACACTTTTGGATTGATGCTTGACACTGTTAGAAATCACGGTCAGGCAAATCTTTCCATGAAAGCCCATAAATGGGAAAAAAAAGCTTTAAAAGGAACTGAGCTTTATGGAAAAACCCTGGGAATCATAGGAAGCGGTAGAATAGGGCTTGCTGTCGCTGACCGTGCCATAGCTTTTGGAATGAAAGTTATTGCATTTGATATAGTAGATATTATAACTGATCTGGATATTAACCAGGTTTCCCTTGAAGACCTCTTCGCTCAAGCCGATATGATCTCTCTGCACCTTCCTCTTACAGAAAAAACTAAACACATGATAAGTGACAATGCTTTTAAGCAGATGAAAGATGGAGTTATCATTATCAACGCAGCCCGCGGAGGAGTTGTTCATGAAGCCGCCCTACTCAGAGCGCTCGAATCAGGAAAAGTACGCGCTGCGGGTATCGATGTTTATGAAAAAGAACCCACAGATAATTTTCCACTTATCGATCACCCTAATGTTACTGCTATGCCTCATATAGGCGCTGCGGCCAAAGAAGGCCAGAAACGAGCCGGGCTTGAAGTGATCCAAGCATTAAAGAAAAAGTTTTTCTAAGCTGATAAATGGTCTACCTTGATAATAATGCCACTACTCCCATAGAGCCGGCTGTCTCTGAAAAAATGTGCTGGTTTTTAAGGGAACATTTTGGAAATCCCTCCTCTTTGTACCCGATCGGAAGAGAGGTCAAGAAATTAATCACTGAAGCCAGAGAAACTGTAGCTGATGCCCTGGGAGCCATGCGGAGTGAAATATTTTTTACCGGTTCCGGGACTGAATCTGATAATTTCGCGATCTATGGAATAATGAATGCTTTCCCTGAAAAAAATGAGTTCATCACGTCATCTATAGAACATCCTGCAGTTATAGAAACCGCTTCTTACCTGGAAAAAAGGGGGAAGAAAATCACATTTATCCCTGTTGACCAATACGGAAATATCGATCTTGAATTCCTTAAAAAAGCAATCTCCCCAAAAACAGCTTTGATCTCTATTATGTACTCCAATAATGAATTAGGCACTATTGAACCAATAAAAGAAGTTGTAAAAATAGCTAAGGAAAAAGAAGTTCTTGTCCATACAGATGCTGTCCAGGCCTTTGGAAAAATCCCCTGTAATGTTAATAAATTGGGAGTAGACCTTTTATCTCTCTCAGCCCATAAGATCTATGGTCCTAAAGGAATAGGTTCTCTCTATATACGCAAAGGAACAAAAATACTACCTCTGATATGCGGAGGCCATCAGGAAAGGAACTTGAGAGCTGGAACGGAAAATACAGCCGGTATCATTGCCTTAGGTGAAGCTGTACAAATCTTTCAAGCCAAAGGGGATAAAGATTTAAAACGAATTCATAAACTTGCAGACCGCTTAAAAAAAGGCATCGAAGAACGAATCCCCAGGGTCATCTTTAATGGACCTGAAAAGAATCGAGTTAAATCGACCCTGAGTTTTTCTTTTACCGGCATGGAAGCTGATGCCATTCTACTTGCGTTAGCTAGTAAAGAGATCTATGTATCTACTGGTTCAGCCTGCAGTGAAGACTCTGAAGAGGTGTCTCACGTTCTCAGTTCAATCGGTCTAAAACCTGAAGTCGCCCGCTCCACTCTTCGTTTATCTCTCGGTCGTTTTAACAACGATGAAGATGTAAGCAAAGTTCTAAGCGAACTCCCGGAAATAATTGAAAAATTAAGAAAAATTTCCGGACTCTAAAATCAGTTGGCAGTAAGCAGCGATTTAAGTAATGATTCTTATCTATTTTCTATTTTTTGATTTTTAACAATAGAACAATGAAGCAATGATTTTTTAGTTATGGCAAAAGCAAAACCTTTTTCCCCGGCAAAATTGATTTTCGGCTTAATTGCCTCCCAGGATTTAATTTTTCAGAGAACCCAGGAGCTGCTGATTCAATTATATGGGCCATTGGATACTGAAAGTCGGTTTTTTTCTTTTGACTATACTGATTATTACAAAAAACAGATGATAGGGACATTAAAGCGTAAATTTATCAGTTGCTCAAATCTTTATCCCCCGGATAAATTGAGTGAGATAAAACTAAGGACAAATACACTCGAAGAGGAAATTGCCCGAGAAATCAAATCAAAAAAAAGAGTGGTTAACATTGACCCCGGGATACTGAGTGCTTCTGCTTTGATAATGGCGACTGTTAAAGATTTTTCTCATAGAATTCCCATGCAAAAAGGAATTTATGGGCATCTGGAATTTTTGTTTGGAAAAAACGCTGTAAAAATCCTCCCCTGGACTTATCCGGATTATCGCTCCCCTGAATATCATGATTATTTCCTGAATGTAAGGGAGCTCTACTTACAACAAGTGAAATAATTAGATATAGTGGTTACTACAAACGGTTTTTTAGTTTCTCCAAGACCCCTTGCGGGTCTGGTGAATATAGGTCAGCTCCGATCCTGTCAGCAAAATCTTGTGTTACCGGAAATGCCTGTTTCCAGGGCCTTAAGTATCAATTCATCCACACCGTCCTGACCTTTCATTTCTGGGTAATGAGGAGATTGAGCATTCACCTTACCCTTATCTACACAAACTGCGATCTTTTCCAGTAATTTATCCATTTCCTTATAATATTTTTTTCAACCAAAATTTCAATGAGTTTAGTAAACATCTCTATTTCCGTGATAAGCAGAGATGCTTGCCTTGCTAATCCAATATTTTTCGATTATAATCTTTGGCATTATGAAGTGGGTATACGTAGAAGATCTGGAAAAATATAATGAAAATAAAGTAGAAATCCGCGGCTGGGTATATAATAAACGTTCAAGTGGAAAAATCCGCTTTCTCCTTATACGAGACGGCACAGGTATCCTGCAGTGCACAATGTACAGTGCAAATAAAGACAGTCCTCTTTTCCGGAAATTTGATAGATTAACCCAAGAGTCATCCCTGATACTTCGCGGTATTATTAAAAAAGAAAAGCGGGCCCCTGGCGGTTATGAAATGAGTATTGAAGAAATGGATATTATCCAGATTGCAGAAGAATATCCCATCACACCGAAAGAACATGGAATTCCGTTTCTGATGGAAAACAGACACCTCTGGCTTCGTTCTCAGAAACAACATGCAATCCTCAGGATAAGAGCTGAGCTGATTAAATCGATCCGTGATTTTTTTGACAATCGAGGATTCCACCTTATGGACACTCCGATTCTTACTCCCAGTGCATGTGAAGGCACAACAACTCTTTTTGAAACTGAATATTTTGACCAGAAAGCCTATCTAAGCCAAAGCGGCCAACTCTACAATGAAGCCACTGCAATGGCATTTGGTAAAGTCTACTGTTTTGGACCGACTTTTCGTGCAGAAAAATCCAAAACAAGAAAACACCTGATCGAATTCTGGATGGTAGAGCCTGAAGTAGCCTTTGCTACTCTGGCTGATATTAAGGAACTGGGCGAAGACCTTATAATCTACATCATAGAACGCACCCTTGAGAACCGACAGCAGGAACTTGAAATATTGGAAAGAGATACTGGGCCTCTTGAAGCCATAAAAAAACCTTTCCCACAGATCACATATGAAGAAGCTATACAAATGTTAAATGAACACAACTTTAAGATGGAATTTGGAGATGACTTTGGTGCCCCGGAAGAAACCAAGCTTGCGGAAATTTATAAAATGCCCGTATGTGTCACCCATTTCCCGGCAAAGATCAAAGCATTTTACATGCAGCCTGCTGATAAACGACCGGACCTTGTCCTTGGTCTGGATATACTGGCATCTGAAGGATATGGCGAGATAATCGGAGGCGGCCAAAGGATACACGACCCGGTGCTCCTCGAAAAGAAAATTGCAGAACATAAACTTCCTCAGCAAGCATATAAATGGTACGTTGATCTCAGAAAATTCGGCTCAGTCCCTCATTCAGGATTCGGACTGGGAGTTGAAAGAATGCTTTCCTGGCTATGTAAAGTAAAACATATCCGGGAGACTATTCCTTTCCCCCGACTTCTCTACCGGATATACCCCTAATAAAAACCCATAGGCAGCCAATTTCTCTTTACCTGGATTATTCACGAGTCGAGGTTGCTGCAGATGCGAGGCACAGGGTATGAAGCTGTGGTACTTCACCGCAAGTGCCCTGTAACGAAGCAGATGCAGTAAAATCGGCTCGCCTTTGGTAAAAAAATGGCGATTAAAATT